>NZER01000442.1 GCA_002690445.1 Candidatus Pacearchaeota archaeon | reverse complement strand
TTATCTTGAAAGCCATTTTAAATTTGATTCCAGCGGGCTATTATTTGAGTGTCCCGCAGACCAGATTTTGTAATTTTAGGAAGGTGGGGGGGTTTTTAAAGTTTATCTAGGGGCTGAAATCTTTTTTCTTCTTAGACTTAAAATTCCATAATAAACCTAGGATTCCTCCAGCTATAACAGTAATCGCAATTATAGGTTCTATTCCGAAGATAGCTATTCCACCTACTAAGCCGATTAATCCTCCGGTTGTAGATCCTACAAAACGTTTTGAATTTTCGCCATTCAAAAGCAGGTAGATTATTGGGAATGAAAGGGTGAGAGAAATTCCTCCTGCGATAATAGAGACATCAACAATATTTGTAAAAAGTAGTGCAATAAATGTGGTGATGATCATTAAGATAATTGTTGTCATTCTTATTGATTTAACTGGGAAAATAGATTTGTTCTTCTTTGATAGGACATAGTGGGAGGATATGGCATACACATTTGTATCTGCTGAGCTCATGATTCCGGCAAAAAACAAAACTATTCCTAATGGTAAGAGTGAAAGGGGAAGAAAGTTCTTTAATGCTCCTGTGAATACAAGGCTAGGATCTAAACCAGGAGCATTTGCAGCCATATACAGACCAATGAGGAGGAGGAAAAACATGGCAATTAGAATAGGAATAACTGCAAAACCAATGCCGTGTTTTAATTTTTTCTTAGTTTTTGCAGCATAACATAGCTGGAACATATTTGAATATGAAAAAATAGCTAATAATCCAAATAAGAAAAACCCGATAGCAGTACTAATTTCAATGCCTCCTGTTTGTACACTTAGTATTTCTGAAAGATTGCCAGAACCAATAATGCTAAAAGTTACTAGGGACAGCAAGGCAAGGATAATAATTGCCTGGATAACATCTGTGATAATGACTGCTTTAAATCCTGCTAGGTAAATATAAACTAGAATTACTAAGACTGTGAGGAGTACAGCTATGTTATAAGATAACAAACCGAAATCACTAATTATTTTTGCTCCGCCGATTATTCCGACAAGCAACCAGCCAAATAAGATAATATTAGATAGGATGTTTGTTAGTTTTACTGTAAATATATTTTTTGTTTTGTGGTAAACATAATCCCCCATTGTATAAAATTTTTTCTCTTTAGAATACTCATATATTTTTGGAGCTGCCCAGTATGCAAATAAAAGATATCCTACAAACGTACCGAACAACATAGCAAAAACACCGAGGCCGTATTCATAAGCAAATCCGGTGTATGTAATAAAAAAACCAGCCCCGATACCTGCTGCAAATTTAGAAGCTAAGATTTGCCAACCTCCGCGGTTTCTGCCGCTTATAAGAAAGTCTTCTTCATCTTGTTTTCGTGAAATAGTATAAGAGATAATAAGGAGGAGAAGGATATATGCCCCGAGATAAATGTAGATGTTTAACATTTTGTTATTAGGTTTGTTTAGTTTTTATTTGTTTTCATTCTACTCCTGCTTCCTTGCAAACTCTGTCATGCATTGCTTGGAAAATTCTTTTGTATTGCCCGCAGTTATAGTCTGCAGAATTTATATCTCCATCTTCTTCACTTAAGGAACCTTGCAGCGGACACCCACCATTATAAATAGAGATATAGTCGCAATTTTTTTGGCATTTGTCTGGAAGATTTTCAGATCTTTTTGTTAATGCAAGCCTTGCGGGATGATTCCATATGTCTTCAAAAGACTCTTTTACTAAATTTCCGTAACGTAATTCATTGCCTCCGCAGAATCTTCCACAAGGATATACATCTCCATTTGAATCCACGCCTATAAATGATTGCTGGCAATCTTGGTAAAAAATGCATTCAATTGGGCTTCCTGTTAAAACTGGGACAAGATATTTCCAAAGAGCAGACCTTGCGTAAATGTCTCCTTCATCCATCCACCTGTTAAATAATCTTATCTGAGAATCAGAAAAACTATTTCCTTCAATCATTATGTCATCTACTGCCTTAGCAGCTCTGCCAATTGGAGCAACTGCAACTAGTTTAAATCTCTTTTTTTGTTCTTGCATAAAATTGATAATTGCATCAATTGAATCTACATTATGTCTGCTCACAACAGCTAGGTATCCGTAATTGACGTCATGTTCATCTAGGATTCTTGCTCCTTTTTGTATTGCTTCGAAAGCTCCGTTGTCTTGGCTAAAAACCCTTGTGCGATCATTAACTTCTTTAGGTCCGTCAATACTTAATCCGACTCCGAAGTTATTTCCCTTAAAAAATTTAGCCCACTCTTCTGTAATTAAGGTCCCATTACTTTGGGCGACATTAGAAATTCTTACTCCTTTAGTCCTTAGTGGTTTCTGGACTTGGAGGATGTGTTTATAAAAATCTGTTCCTAGTAAGAGTGGTTCTCCCCCGTGCCAAATAAATTTAGTAGTGCTTTTTGGGGAACGTGTCACAATTTTTTCTATTGCGTGTTCTGCTATTTCTTCAGTCATATAAATAGATGTTGGATCTCCGACAGAACAATATTTACATTTTAAATTACAGTTGCGAGTTGGTTTTATAACAACTGTCAGCCCGTTGTTTTCTGTTTGTTTGACCATTTTTCATTATTAATTTATTTAATCGCAATAATCTGAATGAGGTGATACATGATCTGAATACTTTGGAGCTGTATCAGTATGCTCTCCATAATCAGTATGGTCTGTATGTTGGGGATGTTTTTTCGGACTTGGTTTTGGACCTTTTTTTGCACTTTGGAATTGTTGAGCACTATCGGGTGTCATTCTTAGCGGGTCAATTCCTGCTGCTTCCCCTTCCCTAAGAGTTGCAACCAGTTCTCTAAGTGGCTTATTTTCTATGCTGCCTTCTGGAATCTTGTTAAGTAATGCAACCATTTTTTTGTATCTTAGATTTATTTGTGTTGATCATAATCTTAGATCCTAAGAAAACCTTTTTATAATTTATAGCGACAATTGTCGTGTTTTATGTGTAAATTTCTAAAAGTTTTGTTGAGGAGAAAAGTTTAAATAGTTTTGAAACATATTATATTTGTATCCAAGGTAGGGAGTTCGCAGGTTTCATTCCTGAGGGCGTACCTACATTATGGCCTCGTCTGAGGCCCACGGATACATTTAAGAAATTTTTCTATTTCTTCTAAAGATATTTTAACATAATAACTTAGTTCATTCTTTTTATCTTTCCTCATTAGGTTTGCATATTTATCTGCACTATCACCTTTTGTTAATCTTAAGTAACTGGTATTGATTTTTAATCCAAGTTTATCTTCTAAAAAATATTTTAAGTTAGAGGTAATTTCTCTTTCATGCCCGTGAAAATCCCTGCAAATTTTAAGATTTAATTCTTTATTTTTGAGATTAAGATCCTTAAAAAGATAATAAATAATCGTACAGTAAATCCTAATCTTTAATAGGGATTTACCATGTCTTGAATGGAGGTACCTGTATTTGCCTTCACCATGGCGGGATCTCAATATTTTTATTAGTTCGCTTGTAAATTTAAATCCTTTGGTTATGTTCTTACTTGCGATGCAAATAACATAATCTTTTGTTAGAATATCTCCCCCGCTGACATCTATTTCAAAATCCATTTTAAAATTAAAGTTCCTTATAAATCTCAGGAAGAATCTTGCCTTCTGCTTTTTTCAGGTGAGCTTGAAAAGTAGAATATGAGATTTTCATTTCTTTTGCTAGTTTTTCCATTTTGACTTTTTTAGGATAATCATAATAGCCATGGTGGAGTGCTATTTCTAGTGCTTTTTTCTGGTTGTCTGTTAATTCTGGAAGAAGTCGTGTGAAAGAGATGTTTGTGATTTTTTCTTGTTTAAACTTGATAATTTTTGCTCCGAGGAATTTTTCAGCTGTTTCTAAAACTTGCTCTAGGAGTTTCCTATCAAAACTAGCAAAACTCCAGATATGTCTTTTTTCTTTTGGGTGAATAATAATCGGACTAATTTGAATAATTTTGGGGTGCCAGAATATTTCTGTAAATAATGGTTCTTTAATTACAGCTATTCCAAAATCTTTGTTTTGTTCATAATTGATTATCCAATCTTGTTTTTTTAAGTCTTTAGCAAAAGCTTTTTTGTTTTTTTCTTCTCCGAAAATAAAACCTGCCCCGGTTATGTAAACTGATTTTTTTATCTTTATAATAAGAAAGAACATAACTTGCAAGGGAAATGCCATGCTTCATAGCTAAATTTCCTAATGGTTGTTTTTCAGATTCTACATTTAGTTTTAATACCCACATAGCAATACGATGATTGTCGTGTTTTTAAATTTTGGGCTTTTTGTCTCTGGTGAAACCCTTTTATTTTTGCAATTTTTTCTGAAATATCCCAACTCACAAATCACTTTTGCACTCGAACGGAACGTAAGCAAAAGCAATTTGCTCGCCCACCCACCCATCGCTACGCGATAGTAATTAGTTCAGAAAAAATTGAAATTCGTTGGGATTTTACCAGAGCCTGATTTTTAAGGATTAGAATTTATGGTTGGGGAGTGCGGGTTTCATCTGGGTCAAAGTTGCAGTCAAAAACAACTTCTCCTTGGTGTCTTTTTAGAGCTTGGTTGTATCGGTCAATATAATCTAAGTAATCTTTGTCATCAAGTCCTAGGAATGGGGCAAAACAAAATAAAAGTTCGTATGCAAGAATGTGGGTGCTGGGGCAGTAGTTTCTTTTTAGATCCTGTAGTTTTTCTTTTAATTCATCTTCTAATTTTCTTTTTGTTCTGTCTGAGAGGCGGATGTCCAGTTGTGTGAAAAGTGCTGCCCGGTCTCTTAAGGTCGGTCTTTCTCCTCTTCTGTATTTTTCGTCGAACCAGTGGTTATCTGCTCTTGTTGTTAGATGCCCCATGTTGCTTCGCTTTTCCTTTTAATTTCAGCAATTTCTGTGAGGACTTTTTTCTCGTCTTTTGTTAAAAGATCTTTGTGCTGTTTGAATTTTCTGAACTGGCTTTCGCTTAGGTCTGAGTAAAGATTTTCGCTGACTTGGAGCTGGCGTTCAAAGTTTACTCCGGGGAGGGAGATTGCGATTTCTTTTCTAAGTTCTGCCTGCTGGATTGTGTTTTTTTCTTCTTGGATTGTTTTTACCCTGCTGATTTTTTTATTTTGATTGTTGATTAGCTGGATTTCTTGTTTTAATTTTCCTGCTGTGACTTTTACTCCGAAGACAGCTGGGTTGGAGTTTCGGAAGACAAAGTCTAGAATGTTTAATTTGACTAGTGATGGGAGGGATTCTAGTTTTTCTCTTTCGATTTCATTGAGTTTTTCCTGCTTCCATTTTTCAAAATCATCTATAATTTTATAGACAACATCATGGGTTAGGATTTTAACATTTGATTTTTTGATTTCTTCCTGATCTACGTCTTCTGCAATTTTTACATTAAATCCGAGGATTGTTTTGTCTTCTTCTGGGAGGGAATTTGCTGTGTAGATATCTTTTTTTGTGATTGGCCCGATTCCTGCTTTGATGATTTGGATTTGTTTTTGCTTGAGTAAGGTGAGAAGGGCTTCGAGACTTCCGAGGGAATCTGCTTTTGCGATGATGCCTGTTTTGCTAGTCTGGATTTCTTCAGATATTTCTTTGGAAAATTCTTTTTCAATTTTTTTGATTGTGTTTTTTTCTGTGATGACTTGGAAGGGCATGCCTGAGAGGATTTCGTTTTTTGTTATGACTTGAAGGCGGAGTCCGGCTGCTGCCTGGGCTTTGTTTTTTGTTTCAAATCCCTTATTTAGTGGTTTGGCTTCTTGGATGTTTCGGATTTTTGTGGTGATTGGTTTTTGTTCTAGTGAAGCGATTGCAATTTGGTCTGTTGAATTAAGTTCTCCATCATATATTATTGATTCGAGAAAGTTAATTGATTTTTCTTTTTTAACTTCGAGGATTACACCTTTTCCTAGGTTGTGGATTTTTATTCTTTGTTTGAGAAATTTTTGTGAGAGAGCAGATAGCATCGCAAGAATTTCTGAAATGCCTTCGTTGGTTTCTGCTGAGCACGGGACAACTGCGATTTTTTTTGTGAAGTCTTTGATTTCTGTGTAGAGTTCTGCTTCAAATCCATGTGAATTGAGTGCTCCGATTAGTGTGTAGAATTTTTCGTCGAAGTTTGTTTTTACGTTGACTGTTTGATTTTCTAAGCTTTCAGAAATTAATCCTGATTCTAACTTTCTCCATCCACTGATGTTGTCTATTTTGTTGAGTGCGATTATGAATGGGGTTTTGTTTGCTTTGAGTATTTGGAGGACTTCTTGGGTTTGGGGTTTGATGCCCTCGTTTATGTCGATGACAAGGATTGCTATGTCTGCAAGAGATCCTCCGCGTTTTCTTAAATTGGTGAAGGCGGCATGTCCGGGGGTGTCGATGAAAAGAAACCCTGGAATTTCCAGCGGGATTTTGAATTTTTTTAGAACTTCTCCTGCTTTTTTTTGGATTGTTTCTTTTGGCAGGGAAGTGAATGAGATTTTTTGAGTTATTCCGCCAGCTTCTGCTTTTTGGATTTTTGTGCCTCTTATACTGTCCAGTATGCTTGTCTTTCCGTGGTCTACGTGACCTGCTACTGTTATGATGGGTTGTCTTATTTTTGTCATTGAATTGATTAGAGAATTGGGGTTAAAAGGTTTTTGGGCAGGGGGTTGGGTGGGGTGGGTGTGGGGTTTTATCCAGCTTTTTTGCGCTTTTTTTTCTTGTTTTTAGAAGGGTGGCTTTTTGCAGAATCTTTGAACAATTTTGGGAGACGGGCAAGGACATCTTCTGTTGCGTCTACCCACTGGTTTGGCAGGACAAAATCGTATGGGGCAATATCTACTTCATATCTGAATCTGCCATTATTTTGTTCTTCTCGAGATGTAAACATTAGGCGTGCTCTAAATCCATTTTTAAAACTTAGTTGAAGATTTATTTTGTTTTCTAAGTCTTCAGCTGTTTCTGGTGTTGTTATGATTTCTATGCGTGCGTAACGTGGGTTATTGGGATCTGAGAAATTGTAATGTTTGTATTTTACATGTTCGAAATTTGCAAGAGATTCTAGTAGCTTTGTTTTTTGTTCATCTTCCATTATATTTATAAGACATTGAAATATAAATAATTTATGGAAGCGGAAGATGTATATGATTTGGAGTTAGATAAGGTAGTTGGGCGAATTAAGGAGGAAAAAGCAAAATCAGTTTTGATTCAGCTGCCAGATGGGCTAAAGATGCATGCAGTTGAGATTGTTGATTATCTTGAAAAGGCGGTGGGAGGTGAAGTGGAGTTTAGTGTTTGGGGCGGGAGTTGTTTTGGGGCTTGTGATGTTCCGGAAAGTGATTGCGATTTGATTATTCAGTTTGGGCACGCGGAGTGGAATTAAAATGAAAAATTTTGAAGTGTTTTCTAACCCAAGAAAAATTTATGTTCGGATGTTGAAAGATATTCGCGCTGCTAAGAAGGAGATTTTGTTGGAGACTTATATTTATGATGATGATAAGATTGGGAAGAAGTTTAGAGATGAGTTAATTAAGAAAGCTTTGGAAGGAGTTAAGGTGAGGTTGCTTGTTGATGCTTGGGGTTCTGATGCAGATAAGAAATTTTTTAAGAAATTTATTGAGGCGGGCGGGAAGGTGAGGTTTTTTAGGGAGATAAGGTATGTGATTCGTTTTTTTAATGAGAATCATGAGAGGAACCATCGGAAGCTTCTTTTGATTGATAATAAGATATCTTATATTGGTTCAATTAATATTACTGGGGATTGCTTGAATTGGAGGGAGCTTGTCTTGAGATTGGAAGATGATATTACTTATTCTTTGAAGAGGACATTTGTTAGGTCTTGGTATAATTTTAATAAGCTGATTAATAGGAGGCTGAAAAAGATTTTTCATGAAGATTATGAGATTATTCAGGATTCTCCCTTGAAATTGTTTAGGCCTGCTGAGAGGAGTTATAAGAAGCTGATTCGGAAAGCTAAGAAAGAAGTTTTTATAGAGACTCCTTATTTTGTTCCGTCTTCGGGTGTTAGGCGAGCAATAAGGAAAGCTGTTAAGCGGGGAGTGGAAGTTAAGATAATTATTCCGCATTCTTCAGATTTAAGGTTTCTTGATATTTTTCGAAATCGTTATATTGGGAGACTGCATAAAAAAGGAGTTAAGATTTATTTTTATTCAAAGGTTTTACATTCTAAACTTTTGATTATTGATGATTTGTTTTTTCTTTTGGGTTCTTCTAATCTGGATTTTAGGAGTTTTCGGCATCAGTATGAGATAAATTTGCTGGGGAAGGACAGGAAAATTATCTGTGATTTGAAGGAATATTTTAAGCAGACTCTTAAGGGTTCTCATGCTTTTGATTATGCGAAGTGGAAGCATAGGCATATTTTCAAGAGAATAATTGAAGTTTTGATGAAGCCTTTTGGAAGGTATCTGTGATGAAATTAGTTTCATCTTAACATTTTTAAACAGGATTTATTATAGATTTTTATGAAGAAGTTGTTTTTAGCAGGGTTATTGTTTTTAGTTTTAATTAGTTTTGCTTCTGCTGAAGTTGATCTTGTTGAGACAGATGTTTATTATTTTGGGAGGGTAGGGTGTTTGCATTGTGCTAATGTTGATGATTCTGGTGTTTTAGAAAGAGTTGCTGTTTTAGAAGGAGTTAGTTTGCAAAAGTATGATGTTGTTGAAAGTCAGGAGGGGAGGGATTTATTTAATAATTTTGCTAGTGATTTTGGGATTTCTTCTTATGAAAGAGGAGTGCCTTTTGTAGTTGTAGATTGTGGAGGGGATGGGGTGGGGAATTTTTATTTTATGGGTGATAATCCTATAATTGATGAGCTTGAAAATAAATTGGAAACATGTTCTGATGGGGGTTCTGGGGTAGGGGGGCAGGGTGGGGTTTCGTCAGCTAGTGCAGATGCTAAGAAGATTACTTTATGGGGTTTGGTGGTAGCTGCTTTGATTGATTCTATTAATCCGTGTGCTTTTGGTGTTTTGATTTTTTTGATGCTGTCTTTATTGAAAATCGGGTCGTCTAAGAGGGCTTTGAAAGCAGGGCTTGTTTATACTTTTGTTGTTTTTGTTGTTTATTTTTTGTCTGGGTTTGGGATTTTTAAAGTGCTTCAGTCGTTTACTTCTATTTCTCGTTTTGTTTATATGGGGGCGGGGGTGCTGGTTTTGGTGGTGGGGGGATTGCAGTTTTATGATGTGATTTTTAAGAAAAGGACAATCGGCATCCCGAAAAAAGCAGGACCAATTATCGAAAAAATAATTCATAGGGGGACAATTCCGGCTATGATTTTGCTTGGGATTGTGGTGAGCTTGTTTGAACTGCCCTGCACTGGTGGGATTTATCTTGGGATTTTGACAATGATGTCTATTAATAAGACATTTGCAGTTTCTTATTTATTGATTTATAATTTGATTTTTGTTTTGCCTTTGATAATTATTACTTTGTTGATTTACAAAGGTGCAAGTCCGGAGAAACTTCAGAGATGGACTGTTAAGGAAAGGAAGTGGATGAAGGTGGCGGCGGGGGTTGTGCTGGTGGCTTTGGGGGTTTATATTCTTGTTTTCTAGTATTGTGATTGAGTATAGAAATTAATTTAAATGGGGGAATTATGGAGAGTGATGAAGCGTGTGTGTGGTAAGCAAGAATTAAAACGGGGATGTTATTATGATAGCATAGGGCGGGTTCAGGAATTAAAACCTGGACTTTATTATGATAATGCTGGAAGGGTTTGTCGAGTTAGGGTAGATAAAAAGAGTAGGGAGGGATTTGTTGTAGAGTATCCTAATGGGGATAAACATAGGGTAACCTTTAGAAGTCAAGCTTATGTTGGAGAGGTTTTTCCAGGGGAATTAAGGCTGATGAGTGATGAACAAAAAGTTAGTGAATTAGGGAAGGTGATAGCAAAACTTGAATTTCTATGGGGTGGGGGAGTTTTGAGATAGTATAAGCTTTGTTGAAAATCTTTTTTAACCTGTTGATTTTGGATTTAAACATTTCCCACTAAATTGCCCTGTCGGACAAAACTCAATCTCGTGATTCACTCTCTCTTTTGTGGAGGAACGTAATCGAGAGCAAATCACTCGCCCCTATTGTGGAGGTGTTTTCCTAAATTTGTTAAATCCAAAATCAAGTATACTTTTTCAATAAGGTTGATAGTTAGTATCTCCGCGTAGGTGTAAATTAGGCATTTTTGATTCAAGGTTCCCGCCCAACTCGCGATTTGCTCTTGACTATTCATGTAATTTTCGGGTCTGAAGATGC
>NZER01000441.1 GCA_002690445.1 Candidatus Pacearchaeota archaeon | reverse complement strand
TTTGCAAGATCAAGATTTGTGATGTATGACGCAGCATTAAGATTGTTCTCAATGCCTGTTGGAAACTTCGGTAGCGATGGAAAACAAAAACAGCTCGGTGACTTGTTGGTTGAAAATAAAGAAACTTTGGATTTCAATTTAAAAGATTTAATATCAGAATTGAAAGCTGAAAGAGATGATTGGTGGAGAGTTGTCAATGCTGGAGGATGCATTGTTTCTGGTCAAGGACTTGGACCTTCTTTTGCAGAGAAAAGTTTTGCAAGAGATCCATATAAGAAATCTAGGGGCTGGCATGATCCATGGGCTGAAAATTATGTACAGCCTACTCAAAATTCTAAATACAGAACTCGAAACGGTAAAAAATATAAACATGGATTTACACAGTTTCGAAACTTAGGTTAAAAATTGAATGGAGACTGAGATGACAATTCGAAACTTCAATAAGACTAGTAGTTGTGAAATAGATCTTAGAGTAGAGTTTGATAATATAGTTTTTGGGGTTGGTGGCTGTAAACCACACAACCATTTAGTCTTGCTTCGTAAAGCAAGACGAGACTCCAACGACAAGTTAATTAAATGTGCGTGCGTTTCATTACTGTCTGATGAAGCAGATAAAGAATCTCAATGCAATTACTGTCTTGGTGAAAGATACATCTGGGATGAATCATTCACTCGTTGTTATTCTTCTCTAGTTGGTGCAGATGGAGGCAAAGGAAATAGAACTAAACGTGTTTCTCCCGGCGAAATAAGAACTGATTATAAGTTATTTTATTTAAGATATGACGAAATAATTTCGTATAGAGATAAAATAATTGAATTGGCGCTTGATATTGAAGGAAACGTGTTAGTACCATACAAAAGAGAAACAATCTACAGGCCTGAAACGATTGAGAAGCACCGTGCTGATAATGGAAGAGTAGAATACATTTCTGTATATTGCAGAGAAGACCCCTCCATAAGAAGGAACATCTAATGACTAGAAATAATGATCAAATACTTATCAATGTAGTTGATAGTCATGGTCGTATTTCAAATGAAATGATTGCGCCTGAAGAGTTCGTTATTCGAAACCCTTACAATATAAACCTGGACAGAGTGTTCTTGCAGAACACTGAGCCTCTAACTTTAGATCGGTTTTTTTCTACAGCACAAACATTACTCAATGATTCTCAATATAGAGAAGGTGTCGCTGAAGACAGTAGGGTTCAAATGGTAGAAGAATATCCGCCAGAAAGTATGGATGCATATGGAACTGAAGTTATTACATTTAAAGTTATTGAACGAAAACCAGGCATGATGAGTTCTAAAGGAACTAATCGCCCTCAAAGAAAAGCGACGTATTCTCATCAAGAGATACGTCCAAATGCACCAAATAAAATAATCACAGTAGAATCTAGACCTGTTGACCATGTAGTCGAATTCAATTGCTGGGCAACAACTAACAAGCTTGCAAACAAACGTGCACTCTGGTTAGAAAAATTGTTTATTAACTCAGCCTTTGTTTTTGAATTGAAAGGCGCAGAAAGATTTTTTTGGAAAGAAAGATTAACAGACACCTACACTACCGTTAATGGACAAAGAATTTTTTCTAGACCATTAAGGTTCTTTTTAAGATTTAGAGAATTTGATGCAAAAGCATATTCAATCATAAGACAAATCCTCGTAGATATAAAATTGCTACCAATTACAACATAAGGAGTTGTTATGGCATATCAAAATTTAACCTTGACAAATATTGCAGGTGAAATCACAGCTACCTACAATGATAATAATATGCGGAGGAACGTTGACGTATCCGCTCCCACTGGGCCTGGCTTGATGCTAACAGGAACAGCAAAGAAAGGTTTGGAACGATTTCCCTTCAATGCAAACGCTCTAAGTCAAGCAATGCAAGAGTTTGATTCAAGCTCTGAGTTATCAAGAATGGTTGCCGCTGCAAAACAATCAGCAGCTCAAGAAGTTCCTCTAAGCATTATGCGCATAGGAGCAAAGCCTAATCTGATTATGCTCAAGAAGGCCACAGCAGGCCTTCATGAGAAAGATGCTTGGATTACAATCATTCCCTATGCAACCAGAGAGGCCAACGCTGCTGCTGACATCTTAAGTACTGTAAATCAACTAGGTGTCATTTTGATGCCTTTTCGTGATGGAAACTTAATTCGTCAACGAGTCGTGCTCTATAATGTTTCGACTGCAAGAACAGTATTTGATTCAGAAGGCTTAATTGCAGATCCTGCTGCTGAAGCTATCTTTGATGTTGAAATCAACGTTCCAGTCGGAAGTTTCTTATGGACACCAAAAGCATTTGCTGCGGGAACTTTAAGTTCTGTTACTACAGAAAACATTTATACGCTTGCTGATGTTGTCAGTGGTATGCAAACAAAAGGTGGATTAGCACTAGGCGCTCTTGAAGCAACTTATTTAAGCGACGTTAACATCGTAGATCAATTTGCACCCAGCAATCAAACCTTGGCTGCTTACAATGCAGCCAATACAACAGCAGTATTTACTCTAGATGTAGTTGATGGAACAAACGGTGACTACATCGATAACTGTGAGCGATATGCTGCAAACGACTTGGCCTATGAAGAGCTAGAGTTTGAAAATATTGCTTTTCTAAGTTGTGATAAATGTTATGCCGATGTCGGTCCTGTCGAGTTGACTGCAACGATGTCACTTAACGAGCAACTTTCTTGGCAGAAGAACAGTCTTGGATACCTTTGGAAATATGTATTCAATGGTCGCCCACATATGTTTATGTCACGAAGCTTAACTCCATTCAGTGCAAGCAATGTTGGTACGTATACTCATGACGGCATAACATATACGCTTACAGACAGTGGAAAAGCTTTAGGTGATGCACTTAATCTTGTCGAATTCCATTTACATCCTAAAGCTGCAGGCGCTGCCACTGAAGTAGAGTCCTTCTTTACAGAGCGTGGGCTTGTTGAGTGTAATGTAGAATTTGATTGTGACAGTGCTAGTCTTGTAGATGCGTCATCATTAACTGAAGCTGAATACGAAGCATATGCAGGTACGGGGGTAGTCTTCCTTGCCGATGCAACAACTGATGGCTATGGTTGGACAGAGGTAAAGTATGATTCACTTCGGGGTGATACTAACTTCACTACTGATGGCGATCCAGTTTTACCTAGAGATACAAGAACTGGGTTGATTGAAAGTCAACACAATACACTGATGACAGTCCAAGTTGTAATTGACTACCTTGCTGCAGATGATTATTCTACATGGGCTGGTTCCGATTCAAAAGGTAGGATTGCGGCTGATTTCACCACTTATCAAGATGCTGGACACACACCTACTATTGATATCGAAACTCCATTCTGTATATTAAATATTCCTACGCAGAAGTTTGACACTGGTGCTAGTGAGTATATTAAACGATATCGGCCTTCTTTGGTTGGAGGAGCAAGAGATTTAAGTGATTATTGCTTGGCAACTCCGAGTGATCCTACTGTTGCAAGTGGACAATATAACGACCCCTTCTTCATGTCACACTTTGAGCTGACAGGTGGCCCAGTTCCAGAAGCAGTTATGAGTCGATTGTTTACATTTGTTGACCCAACATATGCGGCAGCAGTATTAACTGCTGCCTCTACAACGACTTTGATTGCTGCAAATGCAGAGGTAAGAGAAGTCTCATTCTTACACCAATCTGCTACAGCAGCTTATACAGCTTCTACAAACTATTCTCAGACCATTGCGATTGTTCCTACGACTCCTCCTCCGAAGAATCGTAACGGGATTTCCGCTTGGGCGGGAAATCCTGCTGAGTATACTGTTCAAGTTAATGGTGACGTACTAGTTACAAAGAATGGTACAGGCGTACTTGGAACGAAATTACTTGCAGGAGCAATTGATTATCGTGGTGGAAATGCTTTCGGTGGAATCGTCTTAACAAACGGAGACTCGCTCCCCAATGGGATTCCTTACGGAATCGATGATTCAGACGAAGCCCTAGATGCAATGGGCAACGCTATCGATTTGGGCAAACATGTTGTTGTTGTTGGTGCACATGGATTAATTAATGATCCGAAGACTGCTTTCCCAAACAACAGTAATAAAATCAACATTGCTACTAGCAGCGCTTATACTGGTAGTGCTGGTCCTATCATTGCAGGAATGTTGGCACAACAAGCTCCCGGCACTGAGCCTATTGGTCCTATTCGTGGGCGAGTTCCTGGTTTCGATGCTAAACAACGTACTCCACGCGCAGTTTTAAATAACTTGGCCGCATTACGTATTTGTATGATTGATCAAACAGGAATCATTTCTTCAATTTATACAGCAGCACTTAGAACTTCTGATTATACTAAGGTTTCTTCAATCTTAGCTGCCAATGGGATCCTACGTCGTTTACGTCAAGAGTGTTTATCTGTAATCGGTTCAGCATATACTGACTCTGAGATCTCAAGCTTGGCGTCACGATTAGATGGCATCACTAAAGGTTTGGTTGCTCAAGGATTCGCTCAGCAACTTAATGTTGGTCTAAGAGGTTCTCAACTTGATAGAATCAATGGAATCATAAGATTGGTTGTAACATTTATCCCACCGCTCTCTATTGAAGCTGTAACTATTGAACTTACTCTTGAGCCACCTGCGAGTGGAATTTAATTCACAATTATAAAGGAGATTTAATATGGCAACTTCATTAGATTTAAGTAGAACTTACACATCATACTCTGGTGTAGATATCAGAGTCATCATTAATGGTGCGCAAGCAGGCAACATGCAAGCCCTGTCTTATGCTATCCAACGTGAAAAGGCTCCCATTTATGTGATGGGATCAGTAGATCCCATCTCTTATTCTCGTGGTAAGCGTGGCATTGCAGGAACCATGATTTCACTCATGATGGATGTGCATATGCTGTATACACCATCATTTACAGGTGAACGTTATCTTGGTGACAAAGATGAGATTTTCCCTAGCAGTGACTATGACTTTTCTCATCAAACAGCGGGGTCTAGCACTCAAGTAAGTGACAAATTCACCCTCAACAATGCTACAAACGAGTCCGCAACTGTGGCCTTGCAAGATGTTGCAGGTAACCAAGCAGGAGGCTCATGGTCCACAGATTCAGGAATAACTGATCCTCAATTTTCTGGAGGAACAACCAAAAGATTAAGCAGAACTAGAGAATATGATTTGACTGATTTGGGGAATAATTATTCTGTTGCAAAAGTATTTTATGTAGACCAAATCCTTCCATTTGATGTAACTATCGTGGCAGCAAATGAGTATGGTCAGTCTGCACAAATGCGACTTTATGGTTGTGAAATTCTTAATGAGGGCTCTGGATTCTCTATTGATGACATTGTTATTGAGAATCAAATGACATATGTTTGTAGAACAATTCTGCCTTGGAGAAGCTTTTCTTTGAAGGTAGCTGATGTGGGGACAGGGGTAGGAGTTAACCCTACTGCGACCAGTATGCGAGACCAACTGTACAGTCATGAAACAGATGTAAAGGTGCGTGGCGGACAAGGGCCGGTATATACATAAAGGCAAAAATCATATAGAATACTTAACCTTCATATTGTTATAGTAAAATAAAATTATAACGATATAGGAGGCAGGTTATGACTAGGGTAAGCTCTTCATCTGCTTTATCGAAATCATATAGTTCATATTCTGGTGTTGACATTCGTGTAATCATCAACGGTTTTCATTGTGGAAACATTCAATATATAAGCTATATGATTCAACGAGAAAAAGGGCCTAATTACATTATGGGATCTGTAGATCCCATAAGTTTCGCACGAGGAAAAAGAGGTGTCAATGGCATTATCAGAGGGTTAATGCTAGATGCAGATATGTTAAATACAGAAGCCTTTGATAATGAGGTTGCACTTTTAGATAAGGACGAGTTGTTTTCTACAGGTACTCCTGCACAGGTTCCTTTACCTGTCAACACTTCTACACCTCAGCCTAGAATGGTTCCTAAATATAGGAACCTACCTTTACCGATTCAAGAGACAAGATCAAAGTATGAGTGGATTTTTCAAACACACATTAAACACAAAATGTTTCCTGGTGGTAGTTTGAATGACGCGGCTTGGGATTGTGTGGAGGGCGCCGTAACAGGAGCTTTGCAGTCAGTTGGCATTGCAGTAGCCACAGGAGGTACGGGAGCAATTCCTGCCGCTGCTAATTTTATACGGGCCGCCATATTTGATTGTATCGGTGCAGTAGCAGAGAGTGCTTTATATGATGGAGGCTTTATTGGGCTAGCAGGTGATCTTTACAATTCAGTTACCATGTGGTCTACAGCATATGAAGAGCGTCTAGCTGATCTTGAAAAGTGGAAACTCATTTATGAAAAGAAGAAGAAAGAAATGGTTCCATTTACAGGGACAGTTTTACCAAGCACCTCGACTCTTATAACAAACACTCCAGTTAATTCATCTTCCAAAGGATATGATTTAACTAATCTTGGAAGCAATTACTCCATTGTTAAACCTGAATATTTAGATCAAATCTTACCTTTTGATATAGTTTTGGTTGCTGTTAATGAGTATGGACAGTCTGCTCAGATGAGACTTTACGGCTGTGAAATAACATCAGCTAATTCTGAGATGAATGTTAACGGCATGACGCTTCCATATTCTTTAAACTTTCTTGCACGAAACATTTTACCGTGGCGAAGTTTTGATTTACAAACTCAAGCTTAGAACAATCAATATTTGCTTAAAGGAAGAATATGAGTTCACCAAATTATACATATAGTTATTCAGGTGCAGATTGTGATGCTTTTGCTTTCTTCCCTGGAAGTGAAGCATTTAATGAATATTTAGCTAAGGAATATGGAGTAGCCCAAATAGATTCTTTTACAGAAGCTGTCAAAAAAGAAGCCGGTCGAATCAAAGGAGTAGAAGACCTCCTTTCTATCAAGAATCCTTTTTCGTCAAAGACGACTGTTGATCAAAAAGACTATCAAATTGACAAGAATTTCTCTTCTCCCATAAAATTAAATTCTATGGCTACGATTTCTATTTCTATTCATGAAGCTAAGTCTCCTGTACGAAGATTAGGAGAGCGAGGTGTTTCTGGATACACTCGTGGCATAAGAACAATTGCTGGGACAATTGTCTTTGTTATCGTAGAAGATCATCCTCTCAGGATGCTTGCTGTAAAAGACCCTGCTAATATATATAAAGATTTAATTGGCTGGTCTAGAGACTCAGGATATAAAGGTGTCGGGTCTACCAAGGAGGGTAAAGTTAATTTTGACAACAAGATAAGTACATTAATTTCTCCAATGAACATAATGCTTCGGTATCAAACCGAAGTTGCAAGAAACACTAACACAAAAGAGCATGGGTGGCTCCCAGATCCTGGAGCATCGATGATGCTTGAAGGGGTGGAGTTTGTGAATGAAGGGATTGTTACTTCTGTAAACGACATGGTCACAGAAGTTGTTTGTCAGTTTGTTGCACAAGACATTCGGCCATTTACAGACCATAACACTTCTTCTAATCAAGAAATAATAGATGCATATAATCAAAACCAAGTAAAAGACAAGTATAAAGGTTATTATAATCAGTTGGAACAAACAGCAAAGAGCAAGGGTGCTTCTAATGAAGATTTTGGAAATATTAATGTAAATATAAGTGGATATCAGCAATGAATTATTACAACTACGAGTATTTTTCTGGTGCCAATGTAAAGATCTCATTTAAAAATGTAGACCTTTCCAATAGTCCTGATATAGAAGTGATTGAGTGCGCGGGTCTTAGTTATAGCGTACAAAACTCACAGCAACCAATTTATGGATATTCTTCAACTCAATTTGATGCTATGCTCCCTGGAAGAGAAATAGTTCAAGGTAACTTTGTATTGAATTATATTAAGCCTGACTATTTACTTACTGATGTTTTAAAAAATCCACTTAATCAAGAAGGTAGTCGAGAGTTAAGCTTCAATGGTTTCTTAGCTGACTCTTTTGACATTACAGTTCGTTTTGGAAACAAGAATCAAATAACCATCAAAAATTGTTATTTGATTTCTAGAGGTCAAACTATTCAAATTTCAGAACAAGTATTACTTGAAGAATATGGATTTTTAGGTAGAACTTTAAGTTATAAGAATATTAATTAAGCTGGAGACTATAACATGAGTCATAAGAAAATTACTGTGGGAGGACAAGCTCCAGATGCTGCTGGAAACATTGAAGTTGGAGTTAGTCATCTGTCAGATATCTCAGGTACACCATCATCAGGGGAAGCATTGGTTTATGGTGGAGCAGGATGGGCTCCTTCAACTGTGAGTGGATCGTTACAGTACATATTCATTTCTCATCGAAGTGGAGGGACTGTCAATTACAATACTTCACCTGCTTCGTCGATGGCAGTGAACGATGTGTTTTACGTTTATGATGCCGCACCTTTAAATACAATCACTGGAGCGACCATAAATCAAACTACTGCATCAGGCAGTGTAATTGCCAATTGGGTTAATTACATTACTCTCCCGGCGGGAAAATATACACTACAAAGTCAAGCACTTGTGGAATTTTCAACATCAAGCGGTTATCTCTCGACAGTTTTTAGAGATTCAGGAAATTCCATATATTATTCAGCACAAGGGTTCGTTGGAGATGTCCCCACATACGGAAGCCCAACGGCCACAACACTGGGCCATTTAGACGTGTCTGTCAATACTGATATATATGTAAAAATTGCACAAGCGAATGATGTTTCAACAATTGGCACACAAGGAACTACTCCTGCAAATTATTCGGCAATCTTAATTATGAGGTTGGAATAATTATGAGCCATAATCAAACAACTATTAATAATCAGACTCCTGATAGTAGTAGTGACATTTCAATTAGTCTTACTAGTCTGTCTGATGTGTCCGGAGTTCCAGCATCAGGTCAAGTGCTTCAATATGATGGTTCGGGATGGCTCCCAGCAAGCAGTTCAATGAATACTAGTCTGCCATATTCAATGCACGCAGATGATCGATGGGGATACTCAGGGGCTCTACCATCATACTCTGTTGGACAGCAGCATACATTCAGTTTGGGAGGCGCTGCTTCTGTCGCACCATACAATGGAATAAATGGAGGACCATATGGCACCGATCCATTTTGGGAGAAGGCGGCAACACCAGACTCGCCCTTTAGCAGTATATATTGGAATATGGGATTCAACCTGCCAGCGGGTGATTGGCTGGCTATTGGTACGCCAAATACAAGATTTGCAAGTTCATCCGACTCTATCGATTGGGCATGGTTTGATGGCGCTGGAAATCAATATGGGAATAGAGTCAAGGCCATTAGTGGTCGACCTAACTCCGTCGCATGTTGGGCGATCGTATCTATAGAGGATACAACGCAAATATTTTTAAAGTGCATGGATGTTTCTGGAACAGTTAGTCTAACAGCTTCAGATACGCAAAAATCAATTGCATTTCAATTTATAAAATTAGGATAATATTACTATGTGGATAAATATTATATCAAACACCACATTTAATCGTGGTGATGTTGTTGAGTATTCTGGAGGAATACTTTCAGCCTTAAGTGCACCAACTGTTGCAATCTATGGCGTTGTTGGTCAAATAGTTGACAGAGAAGACGGAACATTTACAATCCGCCTACATACTGCTGGTGATGTTATGGCCAAGGCTTCACGGATAATACCAGATGATGGGGGAGCGCTTGGAATGGAAACAGGTGGAGTTTATGTTGATGCTTCACCAGCAAGTCCCATCGGTATTATATCACCTCTGGTCGAAGGTCAATCCTCTCGCGTAGTCGGTGATCTTGTGTTGGTGCATCTTCGATAAAAACATTTTCATATTAAAAAGAACAGGAATAGTACATGGGTTTTGAAGGCAAACAATTGAATCCAAACGTAGTTATGTTTGGTGAGCCAGTAAATGAAAAAGCTTTACGTGCTTTAGAAGGTAAGTCTCCTACTGCAGATCAGATAATACGGAGTTTACCTCCAACTGCATTTATACCTGCACCTACTTTATCAGAACGAGAAGTTAAAGAGATGGAAGTTGCAAGCAAGAAAGAGCAAGACCAAAAAGCTGTAGTATCTGCTATTGAACAAAGAAAAGAGAGAATCAAAAAGAAGAAAGAGCTTGCCCTCAAAAAGAGGCAAGCTCGCCAAGTACAGAAAAACATTGCAAAACCAGAACAAATAAATAACATTCCTGTTAAGGAACCGATCTTGGTTCAGAAAATAATTGACGCTCACACGAAAGATGAAGAGTTAGCACCTATGAATTTAGAAGAAGAATTAAAAGCACTTGAATCAGAAGTTAAGCCTAAAAAAACACCTGCACCTATTCCTGTACCAGAAGCAGATGTTGAGGCTCAGCCTCAAACAGATTTGAAAAGTCAAATTTTAGAACTGCTAGAGGGAGAAGACAATCCACCTTCTAGTGAAAAGATTGAATCTTGGAAAGCAACTTATGGAAAAAACGGTATCCATGTAATGGCTTTCGGTGGTGGCGACGTTTATATCTATCATCATCTAACAAGAGGAGAATGGAAAAAGATAAAAGAAGTAATGAATCGAATGAAAGATTCTGAAAATGCTGATGAAGTTGAAGAGAAACTAAAGGAAAAGGTTGTCTTATATTGTGTTCTCTGGCCAAGCATTGATGAGCATTGGTTGGATTATTGTAAAGCAGGAATTCTTGATTCGCTTTATCAAATGATTTTATTAAATTCAGGATTTCTAACACCCCAGCAAGCCATGCTTTTAACAACTCAATTATAATGAGTAAACACTATGGATTTAAAAAAAGTCCTAGAATCTGATTGTGATTTATACTCAATAATCCTTGATGATTATTGTACGTTTGAATTTCGACTTTTAAAAATAAAAGAATTCAATCTATTTAATAAGCTACTGAATGGAAACATTCCGGCCTTTATTTTATATGAAGAGATATTCAATATTTGTTATCTGAGTGATGCCAAATATTTATCGAATACACTTCCTGCTGGATATGCAATCACAACAGGACAAATGATTTATACTCTATCTGGAGGTAATACTGGAGAAGACTTCTTAATTTCCATAGCTAAAGAAAGAGAAGCTAATCCATTAAATAGTATTTATGAACATATGCGCTGTACAATCTTTTCAAGTTTCCACTCTATTACGCCTGTAATGATTGAGAATATGACAGAGAAACAATTTATTAAAAACTTCGTTGCTGCTGAAAATCTATTATCTAAATCTAGACCTGAATTTAAAAGACTCGATCTAGAAAAAATATATAAAGAAATATATAATATTGAAGAACCAAAAAAACCAAATGAAACTGTTAAAGATAATATTTATATAAACGATGCTGTTTCTTTAGAAAAAGAATTAGGCTATTGGGATGTTAAAGATGCAGAACAAAGATTTCTGAAAGAAGAAGTCGCTAGAATGAATAAGGAGAAGCTGAGCAAATCAGACTTACAGTCCTTAGACAGGAGATAATATGTTTACTCAGCAAGGACCAGGAAGTATATTCTACTCAGCAGTAGCTGCTGAACCAGAGATGCACCCCTTAATAGAGGGTGCTTTGTCTTTGACTCCTTATGCTGCTGGTCTTGCTGGAATGCATTATCTAATGCGCTCACCTTATGGAGGTGACGCTGATGCAAAATACACAAAATATGATATTCTTCAATCTCAGATAAGAAACATAGCGAATAAGACTCCTTTTGGTTTTGGAAATACCTTTCGTATCCCTGAGTTTATGAGTCCATATGCTTCTCCAGAAGCATTAGGCTTAAACAAAGGTCTGTCTATTTTAGATGGTACAGAGACATATTCTCATACATGGTCAGCTGATGTTTTGCGTACAGAAAGTACGCGCAAAGCCATAAAAGAAATGATAGGCGATCCTGCTTACAGTAAGATGTCTACTTTTCTAAGTCCTGAAGATAATAAATTCCAGCTTGTTTATGAACAAAAAGCAGGTCAAAGAGGTCAAGGCCGCTTGATCTTTCAACAACTTGAA
>NZER01000440.1 GCA_002690445.1 Candidatus Pacearchaeota archaeon | reverse complement strand
TATAATCGCCCCTCTTCCGTACCAGGGGCTGTTGGAGCGGAGATTACAGAAAAATCTAAAAAGGTTCTATTAACCCAAGTACTAGACACACTATCATATTGCAAATGATTATTATCTGCTATACCAGATACAGTTGTATCTGACATCCCTGCCACAGAGTTACCAGTGGCTACAAAATCTACAACAGCTTTAGCTGATGGAATTGTATCGTGAGAAGCTGATATAGATGATAAATCTGTGTCTAATGTATTTACATCAATATCCGATGTAACTATTTGTTGAGAAGTGGCTCCTCCTCTTGCTCGTTTAAATAAAGGCATGGTTTATCTCCCCCAAGCGATACCACGTATCCTAGCATTGGTGCCCCCTGCCCTAATAATACTAATCTTAGACCCAATATATACTGCGTCATCAAAATATCCTTCATCTTGTGGAACAAGCATGGATGATGTGGTTGCATCATCGTCAAATTCCACATATGCATCTGCTAACTCTATTACAAATGATATTTTACTGCATTCTTCCATAACTGCGCCAATATCAACTACGGTTTCTGCTGAAGCCCCACTCGTAGTGACAGTAAACGTTTTATGTTTACTATAAGTTTGTAAAAGTTCTATCTCTTGTCTCCACGGCTTAGTTGTCATCGCTGAACTCCTTATGAGCAAACCTCAATAGAGTGGGCTTGCTATTCCCTAACGTGTTTTTACGATAATTAATTGCAGAAGAAGCTAAAGGTATCTTAAATCCTTCCTGTTTAGCAATAGCCCCGACAGATGTAGGCCGTGGGGCCGATAATTCTGTCCGTAAACGCTTATTTTCTACTGCAATTGTTGTCATATCATCCATTAAATCGTCCATTTGCTTAGTTAACTCAGTTCGTACCCGTTTTTCAGCATCTGTAGTTCCGCTTTGATTCCTAACAAGCATTTTTTGTTCTAATTCATGCTTATGAGCCGTTAACATTGCCACTTGCCCATTCAATGCAATGGATTCAGCGTCTAATTGCCCCCACATCTCTGACGCTTCAGTGTATTTAGTACTCAAATCCTTAGAAAACTCCGTTAATCCTTGATGTTCCGTTTGCAAATTTTCCAAAGCTTTTCTTAATTCTTTCTCTACAGTCACTTTATTAAGATTATCTTGATAGTCTGACTGTACTTTAATCTGCAAATTTGCATTATTGGCCCTCAATTGTTCCAATTCAGCCTGTTGAGTCTCATTTTTGCCCTGTACCTCGTTCAAATTGCCTTGCATTTCACCCCAACCATTCGACATATTATCAAAATCGGCCTTCATTGCAGCCATTTCATCAAAAATACGATGTTTTTCGATTACTTCAGCGTCTAAACGGTCAATTCTAGCCTCTAATTGACCTTTTTCAGCTAATAATGTCTCGTTAAAGTCACTTTTTGCGTCTAAAAGGTTCTGTAATTGGCTTTTTTCACCCTTTATAACATCAATTTCGACGATTTTACCCTCTAAATCGGCTATTTTTGCCTCTAAAATGGCCTCTTTATGCTCATTATTAAGGTCAAATACTTGAGTACTTTTAGCCCTAGAAACAGGAGTTTTGTCGTAAAAATCACCTAATTTCATGGTTATTCCACTTCATCCAAGGTTAAGACCTCGGAAGTGAAGTAATTATCAATTAACATGGCCTGTGGGAGATGTTCTAGCCATTTACGAGTAGACTCTCTAGGTATCCATTTATTTTTATCTATTTGAATAGCCCTATTCACAAAACTATCCATATATTGCTGATATCCTGCTTCATAACTATATGTTATGTCATCTGTAGACTCCCAATAGCGTATTTCCCCTACTTGGAACTCTATAGGCACTGGAATATTAGGTAGAAACTTCTTCACCTTAATCATAACTATGTGTTTTTTAGGTTTGACCTCTTCAATAGCTTCTGAAACTGTTATGACTGTCGCTTCGGCTGTCTCTTTCTTCTTTTTTGGCATCTTATTTCCTCCCTACTGGTTTACGTACATGACGTTTGACTTGTCCTACTCGTTTTGCTTCGTGTGGATGTGTCCTTCCCGCATCTGCCACACTTCGGAAGCGTCTTCCTGCTTCCATACTACCTCCAGCTTTACCTCCAGCACCTTTGGTAGACCTAGTACGTTCATGGGCACCCGTTCCAGCACCACGTAGACGTTTTTTACCCTGCACTTCCCATACAGTACGGCCTACCTTCTCTGGACGAGTCCAACGATGCTTTACTGCGTCCCACATTAACCCATATCGGGGTGGAACAGGAGCATGGTCTTTATAAAACATCTCCATGTCCACCAAGGCTTCTAAAAAAGGGTCATCATCCGATTTACGTGTTCTTTGACTCTTTTTTCCATGCAATCTACGTAACATTTCTTCTTGTAAACGTCTCTTGTCCTCCCGACTAATGGCTCGTTCCCATTCAGAGGCCATTTCAGGGGGTACATCTCTACTAGCAGTATCAGCACTTAATGCCCATCCAGCAGCAGCAGAAAGTAAATTGGAGAGTGCTGGCCCCATTTTTTGTACGCCCATTGCATTTTCAACAGAGGGGCCACCAGTATCAGAAGGGTATGCCCCTTCCCCGCCATATTTCTTCCAAATCTCCTGATGAGACATTCCCGCGTTAAGGTCAGAATGAATACGCTCTAAAAGTTGATGGTCACGACTACCCCAAGGTTTAGGAGAAGGTTCCTCACTCCCATAAAAATCTCCTTTGGTTTCAGGACTCAATTTTGCTAAAATAGCATACGCTTGAGCATAGACTTTATCCGCTGAGGCATAATCTCCTCTTCCCGAACCATAACCCGCTGGTTTCGGCCCCCCTTTGGGTCTACCAGGGCCAGCTTTATCCAACTCTACGGATTTTTGCGTATGTTCTTCCCCTTTACGCTCTCTAATAGCTTCAAGTATTTCTTCTATAGTAGGTTGGTCAGCTTTAGTTTTTTCAGCCTCTTCCAAATCATCTTTAGAAATACGAGTTAATTCTCCATTTTTAACTACGGTAGAACCATCTTCCCGAAAAAGACTACGAGAAGCTCCAATATTCCCCATGTTCTTTTCAAAGTGATTATACATGTTATCAAATGCGCCCATAAGTATCTCCTAAAATACAATCTAATATATTATACCACAAAGTTAAGGAAAAGTTCAACTCCAAATTGGTTCCAATTCTCTGGGTTGAGACGGCGTTTCATCATACATCATTGGATATGTCTCCCCTGATTGAGACGGTTGCTGCGGTAACGGTTGAAATCTATCCGCTATGTTCTGAGAAGCCTGTTCCCCAATAGCAGGAGCTAATGTAGCTTGTACTTGGGGAGAACCATAATGTTGTTCGTATAGTGAGTTGATGTGTTCCCAATCAGCTGGATTTTCTACTTTACGTTTATCTATACCTTGTTTTAAACCTTGGAATCTAATGCTTTCTGCTTCAGCCCTAGCTCCCCCGTCCCTATCGCCTGCATTTTTATATTCCCGTGCCCGATTTTGCCACTCTGCTTGTTTGACAGAGTATGCGTCTTGGAGAGACTTGTGGTCTTGCCTACGAGCATCTTCTTCCCCAGGCGATAGATATGCACGTTGTCTACCATTATCTGTCACCGTTTCCATATGCTGTTTGACATTCTGCTGTAACTTAGATTGTCTATTATAATTAGCTCGTTGTCTCTTAATATTGTTTTGTTCTTGACCCCACCCTAAACCAAGTAATCCCAAGGTACTAAAATTGGCAGTATTTAATAGAAGTTTCGCCAACCCAGTTAATACGCCTGATTCCGTATATCCTACAGTTCCGATAAAACCTTGCTTCAGTTTTTCAGTTCCTGTTCTAAGAGGCACCTTCCGAATACCTGGGATATCTTGATAAGCAGTCATACGTCCACGCTTCCCATAATAAGTGGGTTCCATCCCTAGTTCATCAGAGGATAAGGTATCGAACCCCCGCTTTCCATACTGCTTTCCTTGCTGTCGCCTCCGATATAATGCATCTCCTTCCTGTACAGCATTTTGTAAAGGCATTGGCCCTTGCTGTTGTTGGGGAGACATAATTACGTGAGTTTTGGGTTGGTTATTTTCTGTTCCCCAACCTGGGTTAGCTGTTGCCTGCGTTTGGATATGTGATAAATGCCAATCATGAATTGCACTATTGACTGTTTGAGGCTGACTAAAATCTGGACTAGACAATTTATGTGAAGCATCTGGGTCAATATGGACAATGTTTCCCTGCCCATCTATATAGTAAGACTTCTCTGACCCACTACCAGGAACACCAGTAGTTTGAAAACCATAATGTCGCTGTGCATCACCGCTTTGATTCGTGCCATGATATCCAGACCCAATATTTATTAGCATCCCAGAACCTGGGGCTGCTCCTCTTAATTCCTCTAGTGCATCATTATACCTATGTGAATTTATCCATGATTTAGATTCTGGGTGATACCAAGCACGGCCTCTTCCTTGCTTAGGAGAATGCCCAATTTCTGGAGGCTCAATAGGTGTCCGTCTTCCTACTTCATCTGTATGAATGGGGCGTAGATTAGCATAATCCAGATTCTCCCAAAAAGATGATTCGGGGTCAGCAAGTTGCGGTTTGTCCTTACTTCCAGTATAATCAAACCCTGCATTTTCTTTATCGAACCTTAAATCTTCTCGTCTTACTTCTTGCCCACTACGTAAATCTAACAACGTCCCATTCCCATCTCTGTCATACTGAATTACCAACCAGGGCTTATAATTACTATTAGAACGTAGTTCTCCACCCCGTTGTATTTGTCTACGATATCGTGCCCCCTTCATTTGTTCATCTACATGAGTTTTCCCTATTGTTTCAAACCACTTACTAGAACCATAGGCCAGCCCATTGTTTTTAGCATCCTCTTTATCTTTGTCAATAAGCCCTTCCAAATCTATGCCAGCATTATTAGCTTTCTGATAAGCCTCAATTTCCAACTGATTCAATGCATCCTTTGCTTTTTTATCCGTCATATATGGCCCGTGATGTTGTTTCCACATTTGGATATGGCGAACTTGATGGAGTAAATCATCTTGCGTGGGAGGGTTAGGTAATGGGTCAATCCCATCTGGGCCTCCAACATTATTAGCAGTATCTCCCAAAATAGTTTGGCGTTCTTTAGCGTTCCTATCATGTTCTACTTGTAAAGCTTTTTTATATTCTTTATCAAGGGTTTCATAATCGGTAGAATATGAATCGAAGAAATCTTCCGATAGTGGCCCATGAACCTGTTCATACACCCTTCTAAAATCCGCTTTAAGTTTTTCAAATTCTGCTGGAGTACGTTCTGGTTTCCTACCTTCGTCCTCTGCTGCTTTCTCCTCTGCATCCCTTCGCTTTTCCCTAAACTTTCCATGAAGCTTCATAGTAGTTGCAAATTCTTTAGCAAATGCGTTATCGTCTAATCTATCGTAAAGAAAATCTTCTTCCCGTTTCAATTCTGCATCTGTCATATGTTGCGTAAGTTTTTTATATTCTAAAATATAATTAACGTCATCGGTTCGCGCATCACGCCTCTGTGCTTTCTCTTTCTCCTCAGGAGACAGGTTCTGCCATTCTTCAGCAGTTTGATATTTTGCTTTTAGATTATCCGATAAGCCATCATATTCCGCTTGTTGTTGGGCAACTACGTGGTCATTCATCACCTGTTCACGTTCTTCATCAGACATGCCAAACCAATCAGCATAACCATACTGCTGCTTTAATTCATCAGGTATCTCATTGTAAGCCGCCATATTTTCTTGGTACTGAGTATATTGACCTTTGTAATCATTTATTTCATCTTCGGATAAGTTACGAACTGCCTCATCAAAATCATGTACACCAACAAAGTCTGGATGTTCCCGTAACCATTCGACTTCTTCCTCTTCAAAGGGAGAGGTTTCTTCCCGTTCCTCTTCACCGCCACCGTCTTCCCGTTCCTCTTCCCGTTCTTCATCCCCCTCCGTTTGATGCCAAAGAGGGTCAGCAGCATATGCCATAGGAATAAGCGTAAAACGTTTCCCAGTATGCTGTACGCCACCAATGGTCATTGTCACATCAGGACTATCCGCAAAATAGCCTAGCCAATCT
>NZER01000439.1 GCA_002690445.1 Candidatus Pacearchaeota archaeon | reverse complement strand
TCGCAATCTCATCGAGAGCGAGCCATGTGGTGCCGCCGTACTTCATTCTAAGTAGTGATCCAACTTCGATCATTTTCTCTCCTTTCTATACTATAAATATAGCACCGAAACCGCCCCAAGTCAAGTCAAAGAGTTGTCAAGATACTTCAAGCAACTTTCTTGAATGTTCTGATAGCTGCGGAGGGTGTACCAGAACACGCGATAGCACGGAAACTCGTATTGATCGTCGGTAAACACATCATTCCTGACCACAACACCCTGCAACTTGTCGAAGGGGTGAACGGTTCCGCGAGCATGCACAACCAAATCGCCGGGTTTATACTTCATACTTTTCCAGATGACTTATCCATTCTTCTGTTATATCTCCATCGTGCCAACGTATTTCAAAACGGCGCGTGGTCGTGCCTTTCGCGTCTACTTGGCGTAGAATGACACCCGGAAGGGCTTTGTTGCCATCCAAATACTTCTGCCACTTAAATGTGGCAGAAGGACTCGGAATATATATTACAAGATCGCCAGCCTTCATGCCGCCTTGTGGAGTATTTCAAGCTGCATGCAGTTGGAGTGGTTGATCGCACCACATCCCCACCGCACCCAGACCGCAACCCCGTCGATCAGTTGAACGATGCCGATTGTTTCGGCTTCAAGGTGTTTTACTACGTCGCCAATACCAAAATCCATGTTTCCCTCCTTGGATTACTATAATATAGCACGCTCTTGAATCAAAAGCAAGACTTTATTTGTCAAGAGATTGTATGGTAGCTCCGGTGGGACTCGAACCCACAAGCCCAATAAGGCAGCAGATTTTAAGTCTGCCGTGTATACCATTCCACCACGAAGCTATGTATATATTATAACCTATTGGGGCTCCCGTGTCAACGAAAAGCTGCCAACTCTATCTCAGATTCCATGAAATATCTTATTTCTCCATCTAAGCATAATATACTATAAATGTATTCGTCTACAAATGCTTGATATTGATCGTCGGACGCCACCACGATTCCATAATAACGAACATCGGTCCTATTATCATCTTCATCATAGATATAACTAAAAAAGTCGAGGAAGTCGTAAAAGCAAACAACAAACTCTCCGTTTTCAAACTTTGGGGGGCGAT
Organism: Candidatus Pacearchaeota archaeon; assembly: GCA_002690445.1. Next base: position 6,268 of record NZER01000439.1, on the reverse strand, counting down.
CAATCACACCCTAAATAGAATTTTATTTGTGGTTGCGATTCACTTTAATATAGCGTTCTTCAACAATCAGGGGAATTATGCTACCAACAGGCAAAATCTTATATCTTTTAGCCCCCTTCGCTGCGCTGCGGATCTCCTCGCATACTTGGATAATGAAACCACCACGCTTGGTAAAGTTTTGAACAACTTTGTTTTGATGAGCCCATATAATATCCGTTTCAAACTCCAAGGTGCGGTAAGAATCAAATGCTGCGCGGGGGATCACATACGCTCCCACGGGATATTTAGGAGTGGCTGCATGTTGAGCAAGCACCTTTTTAGAATACTTATTGTCGAACATGCGGAGAAACTTACCGCGCTCAGGTACTTTCCCTGCTAAAATATCTTTTGAAAGAGCACCATAATAAGGCTGATGTGCGTGGTAGGCTGCTACCACCGTCCCGCGCAGTTTGTAATCTTTTTCAAAAACCACACTCCAGTTTTCATGGTCTTTTTGGTGTTCGGCACTGTTGCGGGCCAAAACTTTACCGAGTGTTTGTTTTTGCTTAACCGAAAGCGGACGCCCTTTCGCAATCCGTCCGAGAATGGATTGTAAAAAGTCTCGATCCCATCCTCCGCAAACCGAGCGCGAGAGGGCAGCTTCAATCTTTTTCTGAGGTAGCACGGGGCTTCCCTCCTTCCTCTATAATATAGCATCTCACGAAAGATAAGTCAACTTTTTTATGCGAAATGTATCAATAGTCGTCAGGGCGGTTGGTGATGGCATCTATGTAGCCGGGAGGCACTTTTAATATGATGGTGCGCCATCCCATCCATTTAGGTATAACATCAAAAAGAGGGGGAAAATCCTCCACTTGTTCTTCAAAGCTTTTGTTGGGTTCGGGCACTTCAATTTGAATTTCCAGGTGATTTCCTCCGTCATCAGATGCGGCACGGACTTCATAGCGCCCGACAAAATATTCACCAATCTTTAATGTAAGTGCATTGATGGCTTCTTGTTTTGGTGCCTTGTCCCCTGAGAAAAATAAATTAGCCACCGGGCGTACCGCTCAAGACTTCCAACTCATCGTGAATTAAATTAAGTATCACCCAGTTTCCCTCCTTTTTGCAGTCATAGCAACAAACGATAACAGCGTTAGAATCCTTCATGGAAACTTCCATGATGATCCCGTGTCTATAATTAGGACTAATGCCGCGCAAAACATGCTCGTCGGCTTCGTAAATGTCGTGATCAACGACCCAACGAATCAAATCTCCGCGTTTAAGTGTCACATAGTAACTATAAGAACCGTTATTTTATCACGGCAGCCTGCCTTTATTGTGGCAGCGTTCAGGTTGGGGCTATGGATTCTTTTTTTATTACATATTCGAGATCGGTATATCCCCCTATCACCTCTTCGCCGCCCTCTTTGATAATGACAATAATGGGAAACGTGTTCCACTTAAATTGTTCTTTAAGTTGTTTGCGGTATGTCGAGGAAAAATCGGTTTCTACAAAAACATATTCTTTCTCGTTTTCCATTAAGAGAGCGCAGGCTCGCAAACAAGCTGGACAATCAGTGATCCCATACACCATATAAAATTCCATCTTATTCTCGCAATTTGGTTTTAAGAATGGTGGCATGCGACTTGTCGGAATAGTATTTAATTTTAATGTCGAGGGCGCCTTTAAATATGTTTCTCAATGCCGTAATTGTGGGAGTAATAACTCCGTCGCCCTGCTGCAAATAAACAGCACTACCACCCTTGTTGCATAACTTTATCGCATCCCGGTGGGCTGCTTTGATAGAAGAATAGACCCCGTGCAAAACTTCATCTTTTTCAAAAAGACAATAAATATAAATCTTAGTCACTGTTCTATCTCATCGACGAGGGTGACTGCTGTAAGGGTTATGTCAAGAAGGTTATTGTAGTAGTCTAACTCCCGTTGTAGGGTGGCGATTTGTTCGGCATCCGCTTGCTCCTCAATGGCTTGTTGCAGCTTTATTTGATGATCCGTGTGGGATGCCATAGATTGCGACAACAAAAAGCTACTATAAATGCCCGATCCGAGGTCTGCCGCACTAAAAGATGCGGATGCGAATGGTCCGCACGTAAAATAATGTGAATACATTTTGACTACTCCTCGTTTAAACTTTCAATTGTTTTTGTTAAGAACTCCCGTTGGATGGTGCAATCCAACAATTGTTTGCGTAACTCCATTTCTCTTTCTTTTAATAATTCCAACTGTATCATACAAAATTCCAAAATCTGGCGTCCCTTCGGTTTCACCCTCCACCCTTGCAGCTTCCGCATTTGGTTCCACGGTGAGCGCGATGCTCCTCGGTAGTCAATCGGATCTTTTTAAAATGCTCTACTTTGTCTTCTAGAAGTCGCCCATGCTTAAGAACGCGCACAAAATTAGCGTTCCAGTTATAGGCTCCCACCAGTACGACTGCCTTTGATGGAACATGCAATAAATATTCGCCCGGATGCACTTTGCTTTGTTCTGTAAGTTCTGTGAATTCCACTACTCAGCGCCTCCGTTTGTAATATTCATCATCTCATCATAAGCTGTGGTTTTTAAATTTTGTAGCTGGTCTAAAACTTGGTCGCGACGTAATATCTTAAAGGCAATATTTTCAATTGAAAACTCTTGCTGGCGGCTTTCTAATCCTGCTCGGCGCATGTTCCTAATCTTTTGCTTCAGGCGTTCGATATTTCTAAGTGCGGTCTTATATTTGCGCGCCGTGATTAGATTGGATGCGATGTTTACCTGAAACTCTATGTCGTCGGCCTTTCGACGGGCAGCGGGAAAGTCTATCTCATTCTGGTATCTTTTTGGTTTCGTCACCCACTCGTTATTTAATACTGAGTAAACCCCGGAGGACTTGTGGCTTTCTTTGTTATCCTCCACATAAATTTCGACATCGTAACCTTTAACGCGAATGTTGTGTCGGTCATTCCAGCGCATGCGTGCGTTATCAAAAAAGGATTTAATGAGAGCGCGATTTTCGTCAATGCTCAAAAAATCTACAATGATGTGTAAATCTACATCAGAATAATTTGACCAGTTGTAGTTAGCCAAGGAGCCCGTTAAGGTTACATCCTCAATATCTACCTCGACTGGCAGGTTATCAATAAAATCTTGGGCTATCTTTAAAAGCTTTTTGCGAATCTCGGGTCTTAATTCTTCATGGTGCCAGATGCGAGGCTCTAACCCTTCATGCACATCAAAAGATTCGGGCTCAACCTCTTCTTCCAGCCCTCCAGGTGCTCCGGGCGGTGCTGAAACATCGTTAAACTTTTTCCGGCGGAAGTCTGCGCGGGATGTTTTATAGGGGCTTCCTTTTTTTTGCGGACCCTTGTCCAAATAATCAGCCATATCGCTATCTAAACTTTTGATCCTGGAGCGATACTTCCCCTCTTCGTGGATGGAATCTACAAAATCTCGCCAATTTATACCGTTCATACTAATAAATAGCTCCTTTGAACCGATAAAGAAAGTAAATCACGGCGGCAAAATGTATTCTGCAATCTTCCACCAACCTGAGTTATCCGATTGAATCATAATGGAACTCATTGCAGTCACACTTGCAGGGTTCGTTGAGCCTTCAATCTCTTCGGAGCCATCGGAATTAATATTGGCTGCATTGTTGGTGGCGTCGATGCGCTTAATGACATACATTCTCCCCGCGCAGCCAACTGCTGTTGGAAGAGTGAGTGTTACATTTCCACTAGAACAATCTACCAAAATGGTATGATCACCACCAGTTAGCGTATAGTCGGAGGTTTTGCCGGAGATGGCCGTAGCAATGAAGTCGTCTTCAAAATCGATTTGAGTTTCGTCAGGATCTCCTTCGAACTCAATGTCGCCTAATTCGCGTTTTCCTTTTGAAAATTTATATGCCACCTCTATCCTCCGTCATAAATCGTCTGCTCTCCATCTTCAAACGTAATGATTGTTTTATTTGTGGGATGAGGTTTAACGTGCACCTTTAGGAAATCGTCTAGTGAATCAAAAATAGCGATTCCTCCGCGTGGTGGTGGGAATAACCAGTGAATAACACAGTGACCGGATGCGAGAGACACCCCCTCGATGACTACACCTTCGCCGCTCACCCCCGTTTCGTCGCTTTGTCGACAAACTGTAAAAGTGGTAATCCCTCGGGGAGCGAGGCGTGGTGGAGGCTTCGGTTTTAAATCATCTGAATCCTCCACCGAGGTAAGTTCAACGATATTATCATCGCTCATTGGTTTTCTCCTGTTTCTTGTTTGAATGTTCATTATTTACTTCCTTCTCCATTTCAATGATATTAGCATTATGACACATTTTTTTCAAATTGTTAACCTTGGCTTTAAGTTCCCCAATGGTTTCACTCAATTGATTAATTTGTTCTAGTAATGAAGAGTAACATGCTTTGTTTTTCATAATAAATTCTTTCCTATTCGGATTGTGTTAATGTTTTTCCCCAGTCGACCTTTAAAGCAGGAGCAACGAGCACTACATTTTGTAAAATCTGAAAGCCGAACTCGGTTTGTCCTACGTCTATTGCCACCACATAACCTATATATTTGCCTCGATGGTCAAACACCCCAGAGCCGGATGAACCACTCCACGCATATGAAATCATGTATATATATTCAGCATCAGCAAATCCGCTCACCTCCCCTCCAACTGTGAGGGGACCTATCACATTTGGATAGCCGGTATATACGAGCTTGTTCATAATTGAATACGAATCAATCCATTGGGCGTTTTGGGGTAAGTCACGCGGAATGTGGATGGGAGTTCTATCCTTGATTGCTTCCACTTGAATAATGGCGTAGTCATTGATGGGGTTCATTGTCACGTATTTTACACACCCATATCCTTCCTCTCCGTGCACAATCGTTGTAAATTCACACGGACCTTGAAGCGCGTGCATTACTGTTACAACAAAATGCTTTCCATAAGCAGCAAAGTATGTCCCACTAGCTGTCGAGAAGTAAGGGCTATCGAGAGCAAAGGACGTGACCTGTACGGCACTCTCCCTAGATTTTTTAATCGCCTGCTGATAGGGGGGAGCGTAAAAGCTGGTATAGTTATTTTCTTGCAGACGCTCCTGTGGGGGGATCGCATGTGACATGACAAGACTATAGAGGGCAAATAATGAAATCGCACCACAACCGATCACCATTAAAAATGGTTGCAGAAGCTTAAGGATGTTGCGGTGAATTCTCATAAAGTTTTAAACTTGGCGTTGGTAACTAAAAAAGACGGGCAGTTCTTTTAGTCCTGCTCGTTTGGCATACCATATTAAGTCTTCGTTGCCTGAAATTTTTACACGTCGGTTTTTCCCCACGGCAACATAAACGGGTGCCCGGGCTCCGTTTTTAATGAATTCGTGGTACATTCCATCAAACGCATCCATGGGGGCGCGAAACTCGCGTCCAATATAGGGAAGCAACTCCTCTACGGGCACCATCACGTGGTATGCCATGTTGGTTGTATCCATTGGTGCGTCATAAATTCTAACAGAACCATCTACCCAGTCTGCTAGCACCTGATCAATGGTTTTTCGAGGGGTAACCATCGGGGTCGTGGATTGACGAACAGCGCCCAGGTTCCCTGCCATTCCCCCGAAACCGGAAATATCCCCCCCGTATTCTTGAAGGGTGCGACGTTCGCGAACAGTGCGAATGGTGCCGCGCACATTTGTGCGGTGAATAGGATTAAAGCGAACCACTCGCAACCCCTTCACTTTCATTAAGCCGGGGATCAAGATACGATCCCGATATTTTACGCGGCTAATTGCTCCTAATAATTCAAATTTGATTTCATAGGTTGCCAATAGAGCTTGAGCTAAATTCTGTGTAGCGCCTACTGTGCGCACCGTGGTAACACCTTCGATACCACGGATCTCTGTCTGGGTCTCTTGGATTTCCCCTCCTAAATCTTTTTGGACCGACACATCAACCTTAATACTATAAATTCTGAGGTCGTAGTGGGGATCTTTCTCTTGTAGTAGTCTCTCAATCCTGTCAATCTGCTGTTCTACGCTTTCTCCTACTGGTTCGGGCTCTCCAAGGGTGCCTGCCAAGGTCTCTCCCTTTTGAACGCCGCTATAATTCCTCACAGTGCCGCTAAAGGCTTTCATCTTCTTCATCTGGTCTTGCACTTCTTTCGTCCAGTTCTTGGGCATCCCAATGTTGGCGTCGTCGTCCATTTCAATGTTTCCAGATCTAGCCATGTTGAAGTGAGCATCTTTGATCGGCTTCAGATATTTAAACCACGCTACATATTTTT
>NZER01000438.1 GCA_002690445.1 Candidatus Pacearchaeota archaeon | reverse complement strand
TTAGTAGATGTATAATATGTTGTTTCTAACAAATCTAAATGTAAAGGTAAAATTGAAGTATCAAACTTCTCAATATTATACTCACTTAAACCACTTAAATTTAATTCATCATTCCAAAAAAATGAATTGAAAGATATATCAAATTTTTCCAAAAGATTATTAGAAATAATAAAATTTAATAATGCAATCCTATGAGTTTTAGGAACTCCATTTAAAGATAAAAAATACTTTTGTCTATATAATTTTTTTCTATCATTATATAAATAATGTATCAACCACTTATCTCTCTCTTGTTGTTCTAAAATACAATCTGCCATTGAATAATTATTAAAAACCTCACACGATAAATCATACTTATCTAAATGATCTGGTATTATAACTTTTAAATCATATCCCTTCTCACATAACATATTAATACTATTTTTATGATTATCATATATCTGATTTGAAACTGTATCCATATACCATATAATTATTTTTCTATCCTTATTAAGTGATTTTATAATCTCGAAAGGATTATCATTTAAATTATTAGGTCTAACTAAAAAAATATCACAAGGAGATGTTAATTTTAAATTTTCAATTTTTTCAAATAATAACCTATTTGTCCAAATTTCATTAAAATTATCTATAATCTGATTATTAAAATAAAACCTTATTTTCATTTTTTATAAAACTTTTGATTGATGTTGCATATTTCTTCTGCCCCACCACATCATTTCCTTACACCACTTTTTTAAATCACTATTATAATTTTTATTATCAAAGGTGTATTGATAACCTGAATTTTTTAATGTTTTATTCTCAAATAAAACATCTTTTATATTGTAATTAAATTCTTTTTTAACAGGATATGTTTGAAATGGATTAGAAACAAATAAATGCTGAAAATTAAGTATATCATCTTCCACCTCTTTATCCAATTCAAATTGTTTTAAAAATCCACTCAAATCTTTATACCATTCATTTTCATTCATCGAAAAAACTAATGCAGTTGCCTCTTCAAAATCCCAATAATAATCTTTTTTAACCTCATCTATACTTCTTCCCCAATATTCTGTTCTTTTAATAATACCCTTAAATCTTTTCATCGTAGCCAAATATTCCCTACCAACGAGTGTATTTGGATTATCAATCATATATGTATAAAATTTTTCATAAAATTTTCTATATTCAATTTTATGTGTAGATTTTAAAAATCTCGCCGTATATTGTAAATATCCAAGATTATGTCCAAACATAAATAACCATCTCCACATACTCATTTCAATATACTCACCACGAGTTAATGTTTTGTGTCCAACCACCATTAGTGATGTTTCATCTTTCATGCCTTGTGGATAATCATGGTGAAAAAATGCAGGTAACGTTTCTGTTACATCAATACCATATTCTTTAACGTATTCAGGTTCTGCAAATGGTGTATTTGGTAAAACAGTCATTGGATACACTCCAATATAATCATAATATTCCAAATCTAATATTTCAAAAATACCATCTTTAAATGATTTAACGGTTTCTTTTGGCAATCCAAGAATTAACTCAATATAGGTTTTTAAATTTTCGTCTTTGTACAAGTCAAAAAATAATTTTAATTTACCACCATCAATATTTTTTCTCCTTACGGCTCCCAATACTTCTGGACTCATAGATTGTAAAGCAATAGTAATTCCTTTCATCATATTCGCATCAGTTAGTAATTTAGCCAAATCAATAACCTTATCCGCTTTAGCCTTTGCCCAATCAACACGAATATTATCAGGATATCCAGTTTTACTTTTTAAATCTGTCATATACTTAACAATATCTTTATGTTCTTTAAACATTCCAAAGTTAGAATCTGCATTATATAAAAACTCTACACTATTTTCTACTAACCAATCTAATTCTTTAAATACCTTTTCATTTGATTGTTTTTTAATTTTTTGAAAATATAAATCTCCTATATCACAAAATGTACAACGATATGGACACCCCCTAACGGTTTCTATTGCCCCTTCAAAATCATACTCGTGGTCTTTATTCTCCACGAGACTATCAAACAATCCATCCAAATAAGGACTTGGCATTGAATCAATATCATCTATTCTCGGTCTTGGTAATGTAGTATGTGCACTTAAATCAGAATTCCTAATCGAACACCCCAATACATTTTTAAAGTCAGGTTTTTCTTTTAAGTTTTCGATTAGTATATCTTCAAATGTAACCTCACCTTCACCATGTACTGCAATATCTACATAAGGACTTTCTCTAAAAAAATTAGAAACTCTATCTGCTTTCGGTGTTCCTTGTCCACCAAAAACTATAACACAATTAGGATATCTTTCTTTTATTCTTTTTGCAATCTTATGGTCATATTGTGTGTTCCAAACAAAATCAGAAAAACCAATTACGGATGGGTTATCCAACCGTTCTATAATTTCTTCCATGTCCTCACGATAATAAAACCAACCATCTAATTTATAATTTTCAACTATTGTCTCGTTTAAATGGCAATATCCCCATATTAAACCAGTACTATATGGTAATTTTACTTGTTGTGCTGTTACATCACATATTTCAAATAAATAAACATTTTTCATTTTTATACTTCCATATAATATTGACCAACAGAAAAGTACTCTGATTGTTTAAAATTAATATTTTTAGATTTTATTATGGTATCAGATAATTTATTAGTATCATATTCTCTATAAGCCAATCCTCTACAATCCAAAGAAACTCTACTATTTTTGGAATTGTTAAAAGTTTTTGCACCATGTCGAATAGTATTGAGGTCTGCTTCTAATATCTGTCCATATTTAAGTAAACAAGGTTTAAGTTTATTTTTCTCATCCATTACATACATTGTATTGTCACCATCTACATTAATCATTGGTATCCAAAAGTTAGTTTCCCAAGACGGGTGATAAAATGGTGATTCACCATCTGTATGGCAATTAAATTTAATTCCATCTTGTTCAACTATCTTACCACCAAATTGTACCCATTCATTATTTTCATCTGACTCGGTTAGTTTTTCCTTTGATGGAATAATCTTAACGGATGGTAATTGTTGAACTACTATTTTTGTATCTTCAAGAATGTCCTTTATTACATCTTTACAGAAGGACTTCCACAAAGATTTAAAATCTTCACTTGTCCTAAAATACTCATACACCTTACTAACTATTTCTTCACTACTAACTTTATAATTTTCGTGTATTTTTTCTAATTTGCACTCTAATAAATCTTCAAGTAATATCTTGAATGGATACTTTTGAGTATTATAATTATGCACTTTCATCATCTAAATCCTCTAAGAAAACTTCAAATCTTTTTAATTCATAATCGTATTGTGTTCGTAAATGGTTAGCATTATGATAAAGAACATCTTTCATACCATAATATAAATTATGTAACTCATCTATACTATAAATAGATAAATTGATTATATTTTCTTTTATCATCTCAAATCTTGTATTGAAATCTGTTTCACTATCATAGCTCTCGTCTATCAAAGGATCAAAAGTTTTATATCCCCATTTCCTTAATAACGACAAAGTATTTGGTTGTCCAATTACAATGAACGGTTGAAAAGTCATAAAATTTTTATGAATTCTTTCAGCCAAAAATATTCCATCATTACTAATCCTATTTTCAGTAGTTATATTTATATAAGAATTAAATTGTGCAGTTGTATTTAAATAAAATTCTTCATTCTGAAAATTACCAGGTAATAACTTAACATCATTCATATCACCTTTTGTTGGTAATCCATCAGAAGAACCAAAGGCTTCTTTAATTTCTGATTTTGTAAATTGAGAAAAGAAAGTGTGTTTTGTTTTTTTAAGTATATCATTCTCTTTAAGAAAATTATATAAATGAAATCTTTCTTCCTTTAAATGATGATTAAAACTTAAAAAATGAAAATCTCTATTGTATGGTTTCATTGATTCAAAATACTTAAAAAAATCTACATATTTATCTTCTTTATCAACATATGATATTCCCACAAAATCTACATATAAAACATCTTCATTATCACCGTGTTCTCCACTTACAATATATGTATTTGGTAAGTTTAAATCTTTTACGAAATCACTTGAATCCCAATCTGGACTATAAAATACTATTTTACATTTATCGTTTTTTAAATCTTCTACAATTTCTTTCCATACTCTATCATTCTCTACATCTTCTTTATTAAATCCCATACCCAACTTTAATGCAAAAAACACAATATAATTTCTGTCAAGAACTCGGTGGAAATGGTCCATAAAATTAAACTTATCTCTATTAAACTCTGGAAATGAAAATGGTAAGTTCTTATCTGGCCATCTCCCATCTTCATATGAAATAACATCTTGTTCATTCATTATTTCAATTTTATTCCAATATTTAATCGTTAAAATATGAATCAAGTTATTGAAATGAATCACAAAATCCCCTTTCAGTAATATATTCTACCAAGATATCTGAAAATGCCTCGTTGGCTGCTTCATTGGGATGACTTTCTGGCATTAAACCATAAAACTTTTTACTCCAACTCCATAAATCTCCATATTCCCCAAAATACAAAAAATTATCTTGGTCTATTAATGCATTCATCTCATCAGATGCTTCCCACAATGGTTTTTCTTGAAGATTACTTACTGCTTCACTCATCTTAAAACCATGAAACATTACATACTTCAAATTATTATTTTCAAAATAATTTTGAAGAGCCACAATATGTCGTATAGTTCTCTCTACACCAATCCTCGTTATTTCCTCAGTATAATTTAAAGCATTAAACCAATAATTTGTAGACCGTACTTTGTTATCTGGGGTATAAAACTTTATTCCTCTAAATTTTACTGCCATCTCATAAAAATCACCTTCATTAGTTCTATCCCACATCGAAGGATCATCTGTAAATTTATTTATGTCTCCCTGAAATACTTCCATCCGATTGGCACCAGACCATTGTATAAGAAATATAGTTTCGTTTATTTTGTCTTGATTATTTGCAATCCAAGAAAATGTTTTTCTAAAAATTCTGTCGTTAGAACCGGCAGGTAAAGCCTCATTGGTTTCTTCTAATCCCAACTTTTTTGCAGTTAAAGATGCAAATCTTCCTTCCAATCCAACTGTTAATTCTAACTCTTGTCCTGCAGCAACACTACAACCATTTGCATATAAATATTTCATCTTAAAATACCCTCATCACTAAAATCATAACTCATATCAAGAGTTCCATCTTCATATAAAATAATATCATCTTTATAAAATTTTTGAATAAACTTTTTAACTTCTTCCGTATAAAAAACATTATCGTCTCTAATAATTGGGTTCATTTCTACATGACATAAATTTTTAAATCCACCTATAGCTTGATTTAATAATGGATTGTCAGGAATAACCATTTTCGGTTTTATAACATCTACCCAAAGCTTTTTAAAATCATCAAATATAGTTTCAAATCTTAATATAGTATTTGGAACTAACACATCTTCACAAAACAAAAAATCATGTTGTGGTATAAATGTATCATGAATTAAACCCAAATCGTAATTCGTAATATTGATTTTATTCAACACTTCCATAAAAGATTCATAATTTTTTAGTGATTCTTTTCCCATAGCTTTATAAACTGCAGAAAATAATCGTGTATAGGGGTTTCTCACGACAGAAAAAAGGTGTGTATTATTTTTATCTATATAATCAAAAAGTGATTCTTCATCAAACATCAAATACTCATTTATAGATATTAGTTCACTATCAATCAAACGGGTTATCAATCTACCTATTTGTGTTTTGATCGAACTACTTCCAGTTCTCGGTATAAAAAGAGGATAACAATTAAATAATTGTAAAAATATAAATAAAGTCACATATTCATATTCATCGTCCGGATCCAAAAACGGAGTTAACGATGATCCTTTAAATTTTATATTTTTAATATTCACCTTAAAATGCCCTCCTTACTAAAATCATAACTCATATCAAGAGTTCCTTCTTCTAAAATCATACCAGGCCTCCAACAAGTTACCCAATGATGTTTTTCTCGATTTATATAAACAGGAATCATTTCATTTCCAAGTTGTATGTGTGCAGTTACTCTATGAGAACCATCTAAATAAGTAATCTTTCCATCTTCGATTTTAACATCTACTGGCATCACCCCACCTGCCTTGATAACTTCTCGTAAATAATATACTAATGCCCCATGAGTATTTTTACCAGTCATTTCCCATACACATTGACATACCGTTATTCCTTTTTTATTTTTTTTCAAAGAAGGTCTATCCCCATAAAAACACGATTCACTTTTCGTTGGTCTTACACAATATTGAATTTCATCCCAATGGTCAATATCAGGTATAATACCAAAATTTTCAATACTAACATATTCAGAAAATTTTGTATAATATAGATATCCATCAGGTTCTTCATACATCTCTTTAATGTATTGAAGTTCTTCTTTTCTAACCACCAATAACCTCTGATATTTCATTCCAACAATTTTTTCTATCTTCTAACTTGTAATTTGCAAAATGTTCTTGATTATATAAAAGAATATCTTCCATTTCATAATACCATTTATGTATTTCTTCTTTTGACATACTACACAATCTTTTTATCTCATCTAATATCATAAAAAATCTTTTATCATTATCCACTTCTTCATCGTAAGATTCGTTTATCCAAGGATGAAAAGTTTTAAATCCCAATTCTCGAAATTTTGACATACAAAATGGATTAGATACATATATAAAAGGAACTAATTGTGATATAGGTTTAAAAACCTTTTCACTCATATAAATACAATCTTCATAATAACAACTTTCAGTAACAACATTAAAATAAACTCTTTTATATTGTGGTGCAAAATTTGACCATTGGCCAACTGCTCCAGAACCCCACTCGGGTAAAAATTCTGCGTCTATATCACCATCTGCATCAATAGGATATAATGGTTTTATCTTTCTTAATGCATTACTTACCATTTCATTTTGTTCTTTATCTTCTATAAAATCCCCTATTTTGTTTGGGAATACTCCACCAAAAATAGAATCTACTCCTTTCGCACCAAGACTAATAATTCCCTTATCTTGTAACCCCATTTCATAAATCATTGCAACTAACGCCAATCTATATTCCCTTATAACTCTGTTATAACATAAAAAATTCTTTTCTCTTATAGTATCTCTCAT
>NZER01000437.1 GCA_002690445.1 Candidatus Pacearchaeota archaeon | reverse complement strand
CCCCTAATTAAATGTATATACGAAAGACCTCACTTAAAAGTCGGGCTAAGAGCCGGAGATTGGGGAGACTTTGAGGCAGACCCTAGATTTAATGTCCTGTATTCCTCAGAGAAAGAAAAAGATATACTAAAGAAACTTAAAGACGAGACGGGCAAGCCAGACTTTGTACATATCCATTATAGCCAGTATGCCGTAGACCAAACGCACTCAAAGTTCAAGTCAATAGGTGTTGACGCTAAATCGCTCATAATGTGCGCAAATGTACATGAGTATGTTACTCCGGCGTTTGACGAAGCTCTTTCTTGCGACATAGGTTTTCTTGGCGGGTACTGGCCATATAAAGGTATTATTATAGATAAGTACCTTACCCCCCTACTGTATCCCGCTGGTAGATATAATGTCAAAATATTTGGAAATCAACCTTGGCCTAACGCCAACCAATACTGCGGATATTTAGCAGATGAAAAAGCCAAAGATTTATTTATCTCTGCAAAAATTTGCCCAAACCTAAGCGAGCCCCACGCCCACGAATTCGGGTTTGATATTAATGAGAGATGCTTCAAGATATTATGTGCCGGAGGGTTCTGTATCTCTGATAATATAGAGGGGATAAGCAAAATCTTCAATGGTAACGGCGTTGTTTTTGCTGATTCACCAGATGACTTTAAAGAGAAGATTGATTATTATCTGTCTCATGAGGAAGAGAGAAAAGAAATTGCAATCACAGGCAGGAAGTTCATTTTGGACAACCATACTAGCTTCCACCGAGTTGCTCAAATACTAGGTTATTTCGGATATGAACAGGAAGCTCAAAATATTATAAAAGGCTGGAATCAAGCCAAGGAGCATATAGATGTTTAAGAAAAAATCAGTTTTAGTTACTGGAGGTACTGGGTTTTTAGGTAAAGCCGTATATCGAAACCTTAAAGAAAACGGATATAAAAACATTGTCGCCGTAGGTAGTAGTTATGATTTAACAATAGCATCAGAGGTCGATGACTTACTAGGGTATGCTAAGCCCGTTGCTGTTGTTCACCTAGCCGCTACCGTCGGAGGTATTGGAGCCAATAAAGCAAATCCGGGATTATATATGTATAATAATCTCATTATGGGGGCTAACCTAATTGAGGCGTGCAGAAAGCTAGGCTCTGTTGAAAAGTTTATCATGGTTGGAACGGTATGCTCATACCCAAAGTTTACTCCTGTCCCATTTAAAGAAGAAGATATATGGAACGGATACCCAGAAGAAACAAACGCCCCTTATGGAGTGGCAAAGAAAAGCCTGATGCAATTAATAATGTCATACAAAGAGCAGTATGACTTCAATGGTGTTAACCTGATTCCGGTAAATATGTACGGGCCGGAAGACAATTTTGATCCTGCTAGCAGTCATGTTATACCCGCCCTGATACTTAAGTTCCATAAGGCAATGCGTGATGTTAAAAACAATAAGAGTTTTTACAAAAAAGAAGACGCTGTGGAGATTTGGGGAACAGGCAAGGCAAGCCGAGAGTTTCTCTATATAGATGACTGCGCAGAAGCTATTAGGCTGTCTTTGGAGAAAGACGTATCCGCAGAACCTATCAACATTGGGACAGGGGGAGAGGTGATGATAAAACATCTAGCCCTTTCTATTGCTGAAATTATGGGCTATGACGGTAAAATAAGATTTAACTCTGAATACCCTGATGGTCAGCCTAGAAGGTGCTTGAGCATTAACCGAGCAAAAGAATGGCTTGGATACAGCCCTACTGTGGGCCTATACGAGGGGCTAGAGAAAACTATAGAATGGTTCAAGACCAATGCAGAGGAGTTTGATGCTTACCTCGATAGTATTTAGTAAAGATAGAGCCCTACAGCTTGACCTTACGCTCAAAAGTATTAACAAAAACTGGAGGTGCTGCTCTAAGGTTATTGTGTTATATGCTACATCCAGCGAAGACCATGAGGATACCTATACGCAACTATCTGTCGAGCATCCAGCGGTAGATTTTGTAAAACAGAAGTCTTCAATATTTGAAGATATTAGGTCTTTAGTTTCTTCCGCGAAATCTAAATATATTTCTTTTTTCACGGATGACGACGTAATATATAGGTATGTTGAATTCAATATTGACGATATTGATACCCTGTTTAGTAATGAGTCTCTCTATTCGTGCATCTCCCTTAGGTTGGGTAAAAATACGACACTTAGAGACTACGGAGATGGAATCATGAGGCAGGACGCTATGCCTACTCAGGTAGGGTCAAGAGGAAAGGGTCAGTTCATAATATGGAATCGTACAGCAATCCCTGTAGGAGGCTATTGGGCGTACCCCCTTTCTGTAGACGGCCATATATTTGAGAGGAGTACGCTAGAGCCATACTGTGAAGAATTAGACGTCCTAAATAAATACAACACAAAAAACCCTTGGCAGCAAACACCCAATGAGTTTGAAGGAAAGCTACAAAGGTTCTTCTTTGATCTTCCGCCGATGATGGCGGCCCCAAGAGAGAGTTGCGTTGTGAATAGCCCAAATAACAGAGTTCAAGAAACCATACAAAACAGAAATGGCGACACCTATTCGTATTCCTCGGAAGAGCTATGTAAATATTTCAAGCAGG
This sequence comes from Candidatus Pacearchaeota archaeon, assembly GCA_002690445.1. The sequence goes on along the minus strand of NZER01000437.1, from coordinate 4,156 downwards.
GAAAAAGATTATCCCTCTCAAAGATTCCGTTTGGCAATATTGCTTGTCCTCACCAAGAGATAGATATATTAAAGGGGTTAGAATGAAATACGATCTTATAATACCATCACACCCTAAAGATTATGTAAAGCTACAGTTTTGTTTAAATTCATGCTTAGAACATCTTAACCCATCACCAGAAAACATATATGTAATAACTCCAGATGGTCTAGGGGGAAGTATTGCTACGGGCATCAAGGACGAAGATGCAGTCCAAATAAATAAAGCCACTATAAAATACAGGCGGTCTAACTGGATATACCAACAGCTTGTCAAACTGTTTCAAGACTTTACGGAAAACGACCTTTATCTATGTGTAGATTCTGACCTCATATTCAACAGGCCTATTGATATATTTAAAGACGGCAAACCAAACTTTTTTGTTAGCGATAGAGATCAACACCATGAGCCATACTTTAACTTTATGGAGCTTTATTTTGGGTTAAGCAGGCAGGTTGACCATACATTTATTAACGACTTCATGGTTTTTGATAAAAATATATGCGCAGAAATGATACCAAACAAAGATCATTTGGTTCTTGCTATTAATGCACTTATGTCTGATGACTGCCTCCTGTCAGAATTTGAGACCTATGGTAATTATATCACAAAAAACCACCCGAATCTTTATGGCTCACAGCCCACTAAAACCAAAATGTACGGAAGATATAGTAGTGAGCCTTGGTCTGGAGAAGAGATAAAACAAATAGTGGATGAAAATAGAGCTGAAGACGTAGACCTTTTTACAATTCATAGTTGGACATAATCATGAGAATAGTTAATACATTTATTTCAGATGGCGGAGAGTTACCGGCATATACACAAATTTCACTAGCGCAAGCTCGCAAGACAAATCCTGACGTTACTATAGATTTTATATGTAAAGATGACCAGCCATTTTTTAAAGATATTGATGTAAACTGGGTTCCTCAGGACTCACTAAAGGATGGCACCACCCTTAAAGAGTTTAACAATCTATGCTGGTTTAAAAGACACGGAACGCCTAACACGACCCATCCTAGCCCTGAGCTGTTCTGGCATAGAACCTGTGAAAGAATATACTATCTCAGCGAGTATATAGACAAGAATAGACTGTACGATGTCTTTCACTTTGAAAATGATGTTCTTTTATATCACGATCTTGAGGGCGTTCCACAGTCTAACAGGATAAGCCTTACACCAATGTCAGTCGATCAAGTTACGTTTGCTTTTGTCCACGTTCCAATGCCTGTACTCATTGTTTATCTATGCAAGTTTTTAAACGAGGTACTGGCTCTTGGGGAGCAGGTACTGATAAACAAGTTTGGATTTGATCACGTAAGCGAAATGTCGCTCCTGCATGTGGCTCACAAGTGTGAGATGTTTGAAGCCTTCAAGACAGTACCTGAAATTGGAGAAAAGGACTTCGTGTTTGATCCCGGCTCCTATGGCCAATATCTAGGAGGTACAAATAACGGGCATGAATCTGGGTTTACAGACCCTAAACATATGATAGGCGCGCTACTTAGAAATAATAAAATAGGGGCAGAGTTTACAGATAAGCCATATGCCATTGGGTCAGATGGAATGAAACACCCAATTTTTAATCTACATGTACATAGTAAAAACTTGGAGGGTTTTATAGATGTCTGAAATAATTAACCTTATTGAACAAAATCCGGACAGCTATGTGTATCAAGAGGCTGTCGAGATACTATCCAAGAAGCTGAAAAATGATTATTCTTTTATCTTGCAGGTATGGAATCATGAGATGCCGAAAGAAACAAAGTATCCAAAAATATTAATATCTACATCAGATGAGGCACACAATGTTCCTGACCAAACACAGGATGACTCGTATGTGCACATATTCAAGCAGTACGCACCTATGGGAACACCCACAGATCAGACGTCGGTAAAGAACATAAATAGAGTTAGCCCATTGCCCTTAGGTTGCCTCGAAGGGTTTGTTAGTCAAGATATTCCGATAACAAAAAGAACAAGAGACTGGTCTTGGATGGGCCAGTTTGATCCCTACACTAGGGTGAACTTTAGACAGGCTGTGGGTAGGTTGCAGGGCGAGCGACCAGATTACAATAATCATGTCCTGTGGTATGAGGGCTGGAATAACGGAGACGCTATAGACAGCTACTGCGATGTGATGAATGATACCAAGATAGCGTTGGTGCCCATTGGCTCAGGTAGCAAAGAAAGTTTTAGATTTTTTGAAGCTATGTGCGCGGGGTGTATAGTAATAAATGTGGGGATGCCACAAACCCCGATGTATAACGCAGCTCCGGCGTTCCCAATGGACGCTGGATGGGCAGAGCTGACTAGAACAGTAGACTTCATCTTAGGAAGAGAAGAAGAGGTGTTGGAATACCATTCTAATGCCGCCAAGCTGTGGTACGAACACTTTTGTTCTCCAGAAAGGCTTGCGGAATATATGTTTAAAAGGATTGAAAAATGAAGCAGATAAAAATAGATTTTAAAAACATGTGGGGCGGCTTCTTTAAGCATGACAACATAATCACCAACACTCTGTCATTAGAATATAATGTTATTGTTGATGAAAACAATCCAGACATTATCGTTTGCCAGAGCTCTCCGCCAGATCATCAGTCTCCGTCGGCAGCAAGCCTAACGGATGGAATGAAGGGGCGAGCTAAGATTATCCACTGGCTCGTAGAGTCAATTGATAGAACGGGAGACCCAGACTACAGTAGCTGCGATTTCTCTTTTTCGTCCTGCAAGTTTGACGATAATAGAAACGTGCGAATACCACTATGGTCTATGTATGTAGACTGGTTTGGAAACCAATATGTTCAAGGAAGGAACCAAGCCTTTCTTGTTTCACCAGAGTTGTTGCTAAATCCTCCCGACTACACGGAAAAGAAAAAGTTCTGCTGTGTATTAACAAATAACGATATGGCGCTGAGAGCCGAAGTGTACCCTGAGTTTATAGGGTTCGGCGTAGAGAACGGCCTTTTGGTAGAAAGTAGAGGTCGAGCCTTTACAAATATGCCCTCCATAGGAGGAGATGAAAAAGACAAGCTAGAGTATATTAATGACTTCAAGTTTAACTTATGTTTTGATAATGGTGAGGCCGATGGGTGGATAACTGAAAAACTAATACATCCACTATCTAAAGGAGTAATACCAATATATTGGGGCTGTCCAGATGTGGGTGAAGAATTTAATGAGGACGCCTTCATTCATGCTAGAAGATTTAACAATATAGATGAACTAAACGGGGCCGTTCTTGGTATATATAATAAACCCGACCTATTCCAAGAGATTCAGAGTCAGCCACGTTTTCCAGACAACAAAATTCCCGACTGTGCTAACCCAGAGTTCCTATTGGAGAAATTCAAAACGGTGCTAGAGCTATGAAACCAATTAAACTATGTTCAGATATTATAGACGAAAGGGATATAAACTCTCTTATCGGCTGGCTAAGAAAAATGCCTCAATTAACAAAAGGGGCTAAGACAGTAGAGTTCGAGGAAAAATTCTCCGAATATCTAGGGTGTAAACATTCCATATATTGTAATTCTGGTTCTTCGGCAAACCTTTTAATAGTGTCCGCCCTCAAGCAGATGGGGCTTCTTAGAAACTCCAAGATAGTAGTTCCGCAGGTTTCTTGGTCAACAACTATCTTTCCTGCTATACAGTTTGGTTTAGATCCGATACTCTGTGACTGCAATATGAAAAACTTAGGGCTGGATGTCGATCATCTAGCGGAGATTATAATTAAAGAGCAGCCTGCCGCAGTTATGCTCGTACATGTATTAGGACTTGACTCCTCTATAGAGAAGATTATCAAAATATGCAACCAGAATGACATACTGGTAATTGAAGATACCTGCGAAAGCTTAGGATCTAGAACGTCCGGCAAGATGCTTGGCACGTTTGGTTTCGCTAGCTCATTTTCGTTTTACTTTGGCCATCATATCTCAACTATTGAGGGAGGGATGGTTTGTACCGATAATAGCGATTTTGCGGACGTTGTAAAGATGATTAGAAGTCACGGTTGGGATAGAGACCTAAGCCAAGACTCTAAAGAAAAATATAGACAGAAATATGGAGTGGACGACTTTGATTCGCTATATAAATTTTACTACGCAGGATTCAACTT
>NZER01000436.1 GCA_002690445.1 Candidatus Pacearchaeota archaeon | reverse complement strand
TTCATAAAAATCTCCGAAAATGATGTCCACGTCACAATGGTACAGTCCTCGTTCTTTTTTTTGTAGAGACGCATTGTATCTATCCTCGTTCACCTCTATCGTTGTTATTTTACTTGCAGATCTAGAGATAAGTAATTCGAGGTCTCCTTCTGAACAACCAATATGACAAAAATGTTTATCTTTAACGGAGTCCTTTATAAAATTAGCTACGGCAAAAGGAGCACGATGGTTGAAGTGTAGGGAAGCGTTAGCTAGGTCGTGACAATATTCAAATCCGTTGGTTTTAACAAAATCCTTGTGTAACTCCTCTTTTAGGCTCATTGTTTATTGTATGGCTCAAAATCAGAATTTTCGACTTTTTCCCTCTGGAATACCTCTTTTTTCTGCGTCCCAACAGTGAATAAGGTCTCGGGCTTCGTTTTTATTTAAATTAAATTTTTCCATAAATTGAGGAAAGATTGTCCAGCTATCTTTCTTCATGTTGGCTCTTTTTTCGTCGAGCCATTCTTTTACTTCATCTGTGAGGTGCATACTTTATTATTTTTTTTTGGTTTAGGAAATCGTCTATTTCGTTCTCTAGGTTATCCATATTTTTTAACTCCATTTTGCATCTACCCAATAAGAGTTTGAGTCTGCTCATGGCAACTTTTAAGTCTTCTGCATCTTTTGGAAGATACTCCTCTTTATTCTCTAAAAAATCTATATGGTTTAAGTTATTGCTTACCTCACTCTCCCACCACTGTAAGGATTCATCTAAGAGAAAATATCTATTAAGAAGTCTCTCCTCTTTCTCTTTTAAATGTCGTGACATTTTCATATATTATAATCCGAGTCATTTCAGTTCATGTCTCAAGTACCTACTAGTCCACTCAGAACTGGAGCGACCTAATAAACTCGCTCAATATATATTACACGCTTTTACCCTCTGGGGCAAGAGTATCTTGCAGTTCTTCTAGTGCTATTACGGCTTCATTTGCTGATATAACAGCACTATTAAAGTCATCTTTGCCTAGGTCATGTTTCGCTAGATTAATGTTTAAAACCGAATCAATCATCTTGTCGATCTCGGCTTTTGTTTTTTGTCTTTCCATAGTATTGTTATTATGCATAAAATTTGAAAAAAAGTCAATATTCAATAAAACTTAATAAATAATATAAGAATTATCATCTACTTCTGAATCATTCCACTGCACTTCAGAACCTTTAGAATTTTTCTTTGACTTTTTGTATTTTGAATAGCAAACTGCCGCTCGTTGCTTTTGACCGGGAAATTCTTTTTTCATTGTTTCGTTGCTCATACAATTAGAAATAAAATCATCTTTCCCTTGTTTTTTGTTTGGTGATGGAATTGGCATACCGTTTTTACATGTGATGTAACGCTATTCCGGTCACTCCGTATCCTTCTGAATTGGTTAAAGAAACTCCTAAACCTTCCGTAGAGTTTGTTAGTACTCCATACCCTTCAATTGGGTTCGCTTTTACTGCTCCCAAACCCTCTCGATCTCCCGAAAGGCATCCTAAACCCTCTATGTGACAACATTCGTTTTCCACAACCTTATATTACACAAAAAAAAGCGCAACAGCGGTCCGTTTAGGACATGTCACGCTTTCGTTCTCCACCCCTTGGCCCCTTTTTTGTCCCTTGGACTAAGTAGCCATTTTGCTCACTTTAATAAAAAATGAACAAACTTTAAAAATTATCCATGTGCCCACGGCATCTCTTTCGTCTCACCATCTTTTTCCTCTTTGTTCGTATCCGTAAACCTGATGATCATACTTGCTCCAGTAATCCGTATCATGAACCTGTTCTCCGACTACAGCTAGGGCATACCCCATCTTTGTTAAGATATTTGTAAATTCCACTTCTGAAAAGTGACATGCAATACCGAAATCGGCAGAGTCTGCATAAGGCAAATTCCTTCCATAATGACCCTGTCCTTGGGTGTCGGGGTGACTAGATTTTCTATTTTTGTCGTTAAATTCAACTACTTCTTTTAAAAAGCGTACATGTGTGCACCCCTCTCCCCCATGACAATGTTGACGATCAAAACCGGCTGCCACAATAGCTGCATCGGTCTGAGCTATGGCATTGTGCAGTGTACAAACAAATGCCACTTTAGGCCCCGCTTCTAAGACATCGATACATTTTTTATAGTAGTTGTCTTGAAAAAAATTAAGGTCATCTTCAGCAAAAAACCAATGCTCGTACTCATCCTGATATTTTTTAAAGGCGTAATCTCTTGACTTAAAGCCATATCCTTTTCCATTATCCCATGGCCTGTTCATGGTTATTAATTTTCCGTTTTTGAGTTGGGTGCCATTTATCGAGTCTAAAAATTCCAAAGGTTTTTCATTGTCCTTTTCTAGAAGGTGATTAACTAAAATCGTATCACAGTGCACTCCGGCATCTGTAGACTTTTCTTTTTCAATCATCCCTTCTAGAAGGGAAATTGTTCCATCGCAATCGGTCGCTATATTTCGCACTTCTCTAGCACCAAAGAACGTTGAAACAACTTTACAATTTTTTCCCATATTTTTATTTCTCTTTAATTAAAAACATTTTTGGATAAGTTACGCGTAGCATAAATGGAAACATTTTTTTTGCCGCTTCTTTTTTTGTATTTTTATACTCTGCTTTTTCTGTCGGCGTGTTTTCAATGGGCATTTTCTTTAGCTCTTCTTCTGTTGGCATCTCCACCTTTGGGTCTAGCGCCCACATGATTTCATTTTTTTCACAATACTCAACCATTCTTCGAACGGGAACGATAAGGTTAAACCCTTCGCCCGCTCCACGAACAAGCATTCCTACATATCTGGTGTTACCGTCATCCTTTAGAAATACCCCACCACCAGAACTTCCGGGAAACGCCGTGCAGGTCGTCTGGTCAAATATATGTTTATTTAAATCTTTAAGAATCCTACCGTGCTGAGACATTATACCTGATGTCATAGAATTGGCTCCAAATTGGCCTAGTAGAGAACCTACATGAAGTAAGTCCGTTCCTAGCGGGGGGATATCTTCATCAAGATAAAATACTACACTGTCCTTCACAAAATTAAGCTTGCGAACTCGAAGTAGTGCGAGATCTTGGTCATCTTCACTTTCTGAATACTTTAATACCTCTGCATCCATCTGAAGGCGCCCAACAGTTCTACCGTTTTGGCGAATTTCCTTAACAATTACGGGGTCTCTAAAATGTACAATAGTTTTATATGTACCGTTTACTAAAATGCGCTTCGTAAGACGAAGATTATCTATAACGTGTCCAGCCGTCCAAACAAAATTTACTAAATCTCCTTTAGAGTCCTTCCTAGTGAAGATCACCCCCGAGCCTTCGCCCGCGCTAAATGCGCCTTCTGATCTAATCGTTACAGATACATTTTGAAGATGTTCTGCCGTAGACTGTTTTTTCTCTGCCCCAAACGAAAATGTCGTAAGAGCGAGACCTAGGAGTAAAGATGTTAATACTTTCATAACTATTTCCTACTAATATTGTAGTCTCCCCCCACAAAAAAGACACAAAAAAAAATAAAAAAATGGAGCGAGCGAAGGGAGTCGAACCCTCATCAAGAGCTTGGAAGGCTCCCGCACTACCATTGTGCTACACTCGCAAATCATCTCCATTTATTTGGATCTTTTTTCCTCATTCTGCGCATATATTCTTTTTTTTGTTGTCTTCGCTTGTCGGGATCTTTTTCGTCGTATTTTCTTCTGGCTCGCATCACAGCCTCTTTTCCTTTTAAGCTTTTGCTATATTTTTTTTGATTTTCTTCTTTCATAAATGGTACTCCCGGCAGGATTCGAACCTGCGACCCGCAGTTTAGAAGACTGCTGCTCTATCCAAACTGAGCTACGAGAGCAAACTATACTACGGCTCTCCCTTTATCTTCTTTCCAATCTTGCTCGGGTCTATCAAGATTTTCATTTCTATATTTTGCTGCGCCCATAACAGAAGCAATTAGTTGATTGTTGTTCATTTGGTAAATTAGTGAATTTATATCTTTTGGAAAACATGTTCCTCCAAAGCCTTTCTTGCCGTCTGGTCCGGGTACCTGAGTATGGCTTTTTCCTATTCTTTCATCCAAACAGGTAAGGCCTCTTACTTGTTCATAATTTAAATCTTTTTTATCACAAAACTTTTCTATTTCATTAAAGAAAGAAACCTTTACTGCTAAAAAGCAATTTCTTACATATTTTGCAAGCTCCGCCTCTCCTGTACTTGAAAATAAAAGTTCTGGATCGTGTTTTAAACACTTTTGTAAATAAGCTCTCCTCAACCAAAAATAAAAATCATCTCTTATTTTATCATCTCTAATATCCGTCCCAAGAACCCAAGTTTTACAATTTTTTACGTCTTCTTTCCAATTTCGCTCTGTGAGAAACTCTGGAAAAAACATAACCCCGAGGTTTCTACTGGTTCCAACTGGCACTGTTGACCTGATAACTATCCTTTCTTTATTTATGTCACACTCCATAAGCTCTCTAACAACTGATTCTACCACGCTAGTATCACAGGCTCCATTTTTCTTCATTGGGGTAGGAACACAAATAAAAACAAAAGAACAATCTTTAAAGTCGTGTAAATTTTCACAAAACTGCCTCTTGCTTTCGTCTACATCCCAAATGCGAGCGTACTCTTCTCGATGACAAAGTCGCGCTGTGGCTTGGCCAACAAAGCCGTTTCCAACAATACCTATCTTCATTTTCTAAATAATAACATAAATATATAAAAAAAGCCACCCCAAATTTAACCATGGGGTGACCGTGATATGAAGACGAGAGCTTATAAGCTCTCCTCCTATAACTGAACTTACTGTTCTCTAGTTTCGGTTGGGTTTTGCCTATCTTGTCCGCTTGGCATATTTAGGGGCTGAGCAGAACTAGGGCCCGATGTTTGATGTTGCGTTTCAATTTGAGATTGAACGGTCTTGTTTAATTGTGTCACGACATATCCCGTTAGCAAAAAATTTAAAGCCAAAAGGCCAACTGCAATTCTTGCATATACGGTTTTTACTTCAGTCATAGCACTACCCTTATTGTTACTACATGTATTTTCTGTCATATATTAATGATAGTATCACATCTATCTATAGAAAAGTCAACAAAAAAACGCCGCCCCAAAAAGGGCGGCGCGAGGTTCGTGAACGGGCAATTTGCTTATTTCTCGGTTGTACCTTCCACGCTCTGCACGGACGCCTTAAGAAGGGGAACCGTAACCCCCACCTTGCTGGTGCTTAGCGAAGCGCCAACTACAGCTTCCTTGTTGGCTTGTGGTCCAACAGCTACGGTACTCGAACAACCCGACGCCATTAAAAGCGTCCCTGTAATCAATAGTAATACTTTATTCATTTTATTAACTTTTGAGATCTTATCACCCCCCTTAGTTTATGTCAAGTTTTTATTTAATTTCTACCGTGATTGGTTTAGCCCTCTCCTGTTTATCTACCTTAATGGTTAGGATTCCGTCCGCTAGCTTTCCTGCGATTGTGGATAAGTCTGCGTCCTCTGAGACTCCTACAGAGAGTTTTCTGGTTTTTTCGCCCTTCACGGCATTAATTGTAATGACACCATCGACTGCCGAAACGCTTACGTCTTTCTTATTATAGCCCGGTAGTTCTAGCTCGTACTCATAGCCATCGTCTGTCTCGTGGTGGTGGCCACTCACTTTTGTCCTGTGGGAAAAGTCATTCCAAGCGTTGTCGAATATATCAAGGGTGTCCCACATGTTATTGTATCTTAATAGTGTATTCATATACTACCCTCTAGCAACTACCGTGCCAATGAAAAAATGGGGGTTTTCTTAGGAAAAAACACTAATGTGTGCCAAAAAGTCACCTATTTACAAACCTTTACAAGAGACATTGTGTCTCAAGTGTAATAAATATATAGGATATATAAGTAATGAGCCTACAGGAAATAATTAAAAAAATTAAAAAACAAGGCGCTCATAGAGGATATGAATTTATCTCTGAAAAAACGTTAGGTCGCAATACTTTTGTAATAGCAAATAAAAAAACAGAAAAAGCAATACTCGTCGGCAAAGACGCAGATAGTAAAATAAAATGTTATTCTGTGAATATTAACAAATGGATGTGGGCGGAAAATGAAGGTTTTTCAACAGACGAAATCGTAGATAAATTATTTAATGAGATATTTAAAAAAATTAAAATAAAAAATCCCGTTAGCAATGCTCAAGTAGCCCAAATGTCAAAAATGTTAATGTGAGACTAACGGGCCTCGTCAGTTTGCTGAGTTGCCAAAAGCTCGGGCGGCGGAGACATGCCGACATCGTCTGCTATTGGGGGGTTTTCTCCATCATATGTTCCATCTCCCCCTTCTAAAATATTCTTCTTGAACCACGCTTCCCTGTCCATTAGAAGCTCAACCTGATTTATTTGGTCTCCTATTTGAACCATCGAATGAACATCTTTAACGCTAAGTTCGGTTGTTAGTGCTTTTTCGTTAAGTTCGTCCAGTTGTTTGTTTAGCGCGATTAAGTGAGCCTTTTGTTCTTGGTCTCGCTTCTTTACTAGGTTCACGCGCTCTTTCGGGGAGATGTCTCTCATTTGTTTGTTCATACCGGGTATTAGCTTTGGGCGCCTCTCGTCGGGTGGCGGCTTAACGAAATCTCGAGTGCTTTCCGGATCTATTGCTTCGATGAAAAAATTTCTATAAACTCTTTTTTCGTCCGTCAGAAAATCAACTATTGTTTCAAAAGACATGTTATTTATTTTAATTCTAAAATTTGTTCTTTTTCACTATTAAAAATAATGTTCTCGCAAGTGTAATCTCTCATTATAATATCCTTAAGTCTATTTTTTTGTTCTTCGTTAAGACTTTGCATAAACTTTTTGTAAAAATTTAAAAGCATATTTTTTCTTTTTTCCATTTGTCCCTCCGCTTGGCCCCTACACTTGCAAGGCTTCTTAGTCGAGGCTTTTTTAAGTAAAACTAGATTGGTTATTTGCGGAATATTCTCTTTTATTTCATCAACCGTCTCCTTACCTTTATTCTCTAAAAAACCAACAAAATCATAAACGTCTTCGAATGTATGTACGCCGTGCGTCTCCGCGCTTCCTATTTTTTCTTCATTATTTTCCATATTAACCCGACTTTTTTAAAAGTAGAACTGCTACAAAATATAATACAAGCGTAAGCCATATTTTTACAAAGAAAAGGGAGAAATCTCCATAATAAAGGGTAAGAAAAATCTGCAGCCAAACGGTTAGGCAAATTGGACAGCTTATTAGCCTAGTAAAAAAAGAATCATACTTAATGTTAAGATACTCTATGTACGAGACGCCCTCCGACAATTCAAGGAAATCTTCATAATCTTTTATTTTAAATATTTTTTTAAAACCCAAAAGCTTACAGTATTCATAGAACGCTTCTGTCTGTAACCAGATCAATAAAATAAATGATACAAAAAAAGACTGTTCTAAAAAAGCGCTCATCTTCGTCTTACTGTTCCAAGCCCGGGCTTCGAAAAACTGTTATCAAAATCTATTGTTAATTCTTCTCCCTCTTTTATATCTTCCTTTGCTAAAAAAGTCAGGCGAGGAGGATACACTTTTACCTCTCCTTTTTTTAACTCTGCTCCGCCTTTTTTGTACTCATACTCAAGATTCGCCTCGGAAGAATGTTTGTAAATTAAGGCATTTCCGTCTGGAATCGCATAATATATTTTATCGATAATGAAAACGTTATTTCTATCAGGAGCTTTTCTAAAGAGAGTCGTCTTGACCTCTTCTACGACCTCTCCTTTTGAATAACTCTTGATTGAAAATATTTTTTTGTTTTCCATGTTATTTTTTAAAACTAGAAAAAGAAACAATAATATATCTAGTTCCTTTTGTTGTTGGTCTTCCTCCGTGTTTATGGGTTATGTCCCCCGGATGTAAACTGACGTTTCCCCTTGGTGGTTGTACACAAACTTTTTGCTTTTTAAAAAAAGTTCCTCCACCCTCGAAATCCTCTCCAACCTGAGACAAGTTCACGAGAGCTGTAATTAGACTAACTTCATGATGTATGCCGAGAGAGTTTTGTATTTTTTCTCCGTATTTTGCTACAAAATTTTCAGATTCTAAGGAGTCCCAGCGTTCTCCATCTAAAGAATATAAGTGTCTCATCGCAGGATAAACGTATTTGTTGAGCGCGTTTTCATAAATCTCATTCATTTCGAAATCTGCTAGGAGCATGTCTGTGGTTGGGTAATGTTTGTGTCTTGATTTTTTCCACTTTCCGTACTCTTCGGTTATTTTTATAAAATCCTCGCAAAAACTTTTGGTAAATAAGGGGTAAGTGTAAATCTGGTGATTTTCTATCTCATCGACTACTAGATCCCAATTCTTTGTTCGTGCGGGTAGGGCAATATATTTTTCTTCCCACTTTTCGGTATTCGAGTTATAGCTCAGCAAACCTGAGTTATTTCGAGTGTGGGCGGCTAAAAAAGGCAAATTATCCATTTGTTAAGTTTATTTGAAATTCTTCTGCCAGCCTTAAAGATGAAACATCTTTATCGTAAACGCTCTGATATACAAGCTCCTTGATTCCATAGGAAGCAATCATCCTTAAACACTCATTGCAGGGTAACAAAGTGCAAGCTAAAATATAACATTCTCCGGGGCGCGTGTATCGTAAGGCGTTAACCTCTGCATGAACCACCCTTAAGCGCCTATCGTTTCTGTCGGACCAATCTATTTCTATACCCGGGGGTGCTCCGTTATATCCTACTCCGGCAATACTATTATCATGCCTCAAAACGCATGATCCCACCTTTAAGTAAGGATCCTCGCTTCTCCCTGAGGCTACCTTAGCGATTTCTAATGCGTATTCTTGCCAGTTTAACCTACTGCGCGTATGATCGGGCATGGATTTTAATCAACTGTAGAATAAACCGTTTCCGGTCTCCCCACTTTAGGCTTAACTTTTCTTACCACTTTGAGCTGAGGGGTTTCTCCCTCAAGCCCCTTTTTAATTTTAGAGTGAACGGATACTCTAGACAATGCGCCCATAAGACTATCAGTTACTTCTTTTGCCGTGAATTCACCCTCTGGCCATTCTAGATGTACAGGAGGTCTTCCGGGTTTTGCATTTTTCTTTTGAATAATCATATTAATATAATATCATTGTATTGTGAATAGGTCAAGCCTATTTTTTATATAAAAAAATGAATGTTATTGATGCTTCTTTAAAGATCTACGAATGGTTTGGAGAAAATGACTCTTTTTCTTTAGAAAAGGACTTTTCTTCGCTCATGAATATAGTTGAAGATCCCGAAAGGGACAAAGCCGCCATCCTCTGTGCTCTAGAATCGTTAGAAAAATACGAAATGATCAAAAGCTGCGCTGTAAAAAATAAAAAAGAAGAAGAAAAATATTGGGTAATTAATCGCCCGCTTGAAAGCGTTTCTCAAAATATAGAAATAGACTATCAACTAGCCCTGTTTATTTCAGAAATAGTAAATAAATTTAGCAAAAGGCTAGACAGAAAAGACACTTATTGTGATCCATCTAATATAAGCACAGACAACCTTAGAGACTTAACATTTATAGCCTCATTTCTAATGGGGGACGAAGAAGAAAAAAAATAAAAATTGACATAGTTGCACCACCTTCTTATACTCCCTCAAAAGGTCCAAATCCTTTTTAGCCCACTGAGAAAAAACAGTAGGGTTTCCCAAGAGTAACCATCGCGGACACTGTACCATCAGTTTTACTTAAAGGGCGGTTCTCCTAAAATACCGGAGAAAAAAAGACTTGAGATTAGTTACCTCAGCAATGCCCCGGCGTGTTGTGGTTGATCGCTGTAATGAGTTTTTAAGCACAGTCTCTCAGCCTGTAATAAGGTAGGCGATTCCAGTTTACTGGTTGTATATGTCATGAATGTCCCATCAATTTAATCACAGGGCCTAAAAAGGAAGTTAGACATTGCATAAGCCCCCTCCTTGGGGGTTTGTGTCTTCTTTCCTAAAAGGAAGTAAAAACATTGACTAAACGTAAGATTAATGTTAAATTATATAAAATAATATTAGATATAACTACATATGAAAAGAATTATAGGATTATCAGGCGTAGCGGGTGCAGGTAAGGATTTGTTTTATACGTTACTTTCGAAAAGGATAAAGTGTGAGAGATACGCCTTTGCAGACGAACTAAAAGAAGAGGTACATGACTGGTGTCACCAGAATTATAATATTTGTACAATAGACTGTCGAGGAGAAGAAAAACAAAAAATTAGACCGCTGTTAGTATTCCATGGAAAAATGAGAAGAGACTCTAGCAAGGGCAGATACTGGATAGAAAAACTAAAAGAAAAAATGAATTGGTGGGAAGCATCAAATCCTTTCTGGGAAAGTTCAACAGGATTAGATGTTGTAACAGACGTGCGGTATAATGCCTATGAAAGTGATGAAGTTCATTTCATAAAAGAAGAGCTAAAGGGAAGCTTGGTTCACATTTCTCAGTATACAACTTCTGAACACGAATGGAAAGGAGGAAGGAAATGGCAAGGGCCAGCTAATGAAGACGAAAAAAAGTGGGACCCTGTACTAAAAAAATTGGCAGACTACAGAGTTGAATGGCCTAAAGTAGACAAAGAAAACGCTGAAGAAAAGTTAATTAAATATATAGATAAATTTCTTGTTGATTTTAATAAATAATATATTATTATTTGTTAATGACTAGAGTGGATAGAAAAAAGGCAATCAACCTTTTAGATCAGATTATAGAAAAGGCCAAATTAGAAGACCTAGAGCATAAGCGAAGGGTGCTTGCCGCTCACAAAGCCTCAAAATCCGTTGGCGAAAGCTGGATGATTCATCACCTTAATATACTTAGGAGGCTACTCAACGAATAATGCCGAAAAAAGAAAAAATTATCTTAGTTCTTAGCGAAGCTAAAAATTATCTTTTTGGAGCTTTTGATAACACGGAAGAAGGCAAAGAGGCTGCAGAAAAATACGCAAAAAAAGTAGGGAAAAAACAGAAAATAAAACTCTATTTAAAAATAAAATGAGCGCCACTGCCGAAGACGCGAAACTAGCAAAAAAGGTAAAACTTGAAAGTGACGAGCATAGTCTTAAGCAGTTAATCGAAAAGCACTCATGTTTATGCTATAATATTCTACAGAAGTTCAATAGTAGACTAAAAAGCATGGGTATTAATACAGATGATCTTTTTAAGGAAAAAGACTACCTAGTCTACAAAGCGGCGTGTACATATAATCCAGAAAAAAAAGTAAAATTCTCTACTTGGTTAGGTAACTATACAAGATATTACTGCCTCACTCTACTAAGCAAAAAAAATGCCCCGATCCCCGTAGACGAAGAGACATCGACATTCTATTTAAATAAAATATCAGAATCAAAACATCAAGAACTAGAAGCAACGGAAAACGTAAAAGAATTCATATCCTTCCTTCTGGATAGCTTAAAGGATAAAAGGGCGAAACACATATATATGCTTAGATATTTCTCTGATAGCGGTCCCAAAATGACTTGGAAAAAAATAGCAAAAAAAGTTGGAGTAAGCTCTCAAACAGCCATTAATATACATAACAGAGCAAAAAGAATTTTAAAAAATAAAATTAAAAGTAAAGAAATAAATGATAACGTATAAAAAGTACTTGACTTATTTCTAAAACTATCCTAAACTAAGGTCATGTCTGAAAATTCAGAAAATAAAACTGATTGGTCCAAACGCGAATTAGGAGCGCTTTGGAAGAATAAAGGTAGGAGTCAAACTTACCTTACTGGCCACGTAACCCTTCCCGGGCAAAGCGATCCCGTCAAGCTTATCGTCTTTTCCAACAAGAATAAGACGAAAGATAATCAACCTGACTTCAGGGTATATCTCTCCGAAACTAGAGAGCTTTCCGAAGAAAAGTCAGAGGAGACTTCAGACGAGTTCGCTATGGAAACATCTTCGGATGCTACCATGGAAGAGCTTGTCTAAAAATGGACCTAGCATTCGAAGTCCCAATTAATCCTGTATCTTTTGGACAGGTATCCACTTCCTTACTAAGGGAAGTTTATGCTAGGGGGATTAACCCTAGCATATTTCCTATTGGTAACGTTGATATTTCTACCCAAATAAAGGACGATGATTTCTTCAAGTGGTTAGAAGAAAATTTAAAGACCACCTTGTCCTCTCACAAGAGAGAGCGTCCAGTTATAAAGCTCTGGCATCTAAACGGAGGATTCAATTCAGTAAGCAATAAACAAATTCTTATAACTTTCTACGAACTAGATAGTCCAACAAAAGCAGAAATAAACATTTCCAAACAGAACGTAACCGTAGTTACTTCAAGCTACACAAAACAAATCTTCGAAGCGAATGGAGTTGATACACATTTTGTCCCGCTGGGATTTGATAAATATAATTTTAAAGAAATAAATAAAGAATATTTTTCTGACGACCGAATCGTTTTTAATTTATGTGGAAAATTAGAAAAAAGAAAAAATCACAAGAAAGTAATCCAAGCGTGGGCAAAAAGATTTGGAGATGATAGCAAATATTATCTACAATGCGCGGTCTTCAACACCTTTTTAAAAGACGAAGATAATAAAAGACTATTTAATGATTGTACTGCCGGAAAAAAATTTTTTAATATTACCTTTTTAAATTATCTACCCCACAATACTTTATATAATGATTTTTTGAATTCGGGAGATATAGTGATAGGCATGTCAGGCGGAGAAGGTTGGTCTCTTCCAGAATTTCATTCCCTTGCTCTAGGAAAACATGGAGTTTTGATGAATGCGCATGCCAATAAAGATTGGGCAAATGAAAAAAATTCTATACTAGTAAATCCATCTGGAAAGGTAGAGGCTTACGACGGAGTCTTCTTTAGCAAGGGCGCGGATTTCAATCAAGGTAATATTTTTGACTTTGATGAAGATGAGTTTATTCACGGGTGCGAAGAAGCCATAAAAAGAACAGAAGAAAACAAAAAAAATCTTGAAGGACTACTCCTCCAAGAAGAATTTACATACTCGAAAACCTTAGACAAGCTACTCGAATTAATATAATGCCGTTTTATATTTTTCAAAACCCCGAAACTGGAGAAGTAAGAGAGGTCTTACAAAAAATGACGGAACCGCACGAATACAAAGAAGAAGGCGTAAAATGGCAAAGGTTATGGACTTCGCCAAATGCAAGCATAGATACTCAAATAGATCCGCTTTCCTCAAAAGATTTTGTAGAAAAAACAAGAAATAAAAAAGGAACCCTAGGAGAAATATGGGACGCAGCAAAGGAAGGTAGTAAAAAAAGAGAAGAAATAATGGGGAAGGACCCAGTAAAAGAAAAATATTTTAAAGACTATTCGAAAAAGCGGCAAGGAGTAGTCCACCAGCACGACCCCCGAAAGAAAAACACTCCCAGAGAGAATAGAGCCAATCCATTTGAAATAATTTAATATAAACTTCCTTTTTTCTTTCTCAATCTCCAACTTTAGAGTAATATAGAGTATCTCTGCTATTAAAATGAGCTCAAAAGTTATTCAAGTTAAAAAAAGAAATGGACGCCTACAAGAATTAGACATCAATAAGGTAAATATTTGTGTACAACGAGCGTGTGAAGGTCTGCAAGACGTGTCTGCAAGCGAAGTAGTTATTGATGCCAATGTTCAATTATATGAAAAAATACCAACAAAAGAGATAGATAAAGCCCTCATAATGTCTGCTCGATCAAAGATCGAAAAAGACCCTAACTATTCGTACGTTGCGGCAAGATTGTTACTAGGAAACGTACACAAAGAAGTTTTTGATGTTAGCGTTGATAAAGAAGCCTTCGAACACCAGTACAGGCTATCTTTCATAAGAAATATTAAGCTTCTAGTAAAAGAAAACATTTTAAATGAAAAATTACTTGATTTCGACTTGAAAAAACTTTCAGAAGCGTTAGTCTTAGAGAGAGACTACAAGTTTAAGTACCTAGGCCTACAGACTCTATATGATAGATATTTATTAAAAATTGAAAATAGAAGGCTAGAATCTCCCCAATCATTTTGGATGAGAATAGCCATGGGGCTAGCATTAAATGAAAAAAATAAAGAAAAAAAAGCAATCGAATTCTACGACACCATCTCAAGCTTTAGACTTTGCCCTTCAACTCCAACGTTGTTTAACAGTGGTGCTGTTCGTAGTCAGCTTTCTAGCTGCTATCTTAATACTTTCGATGATTCTATAGACGGAATCTTCGAGGGTGTGTGGCAAGAAGCTAGAAAATCCAAGTTTGCAGGGGGATTAGGATTCGATGTTTCAAATTTCCGATCAGCCGGTTCCTATATTAAAGGAACGAATGGAATTTCCAGCGGGTTAATTCCTTGGCTTAAAATATTCAATGATCTTCTTGTTGCTGTTAATCAAGGAGGGAAACGTCGAGGTGCGGGATGCGCTTACCTTGAGCCTTGGCACCTTGATATAGAAGATTTTCTTGACCTAAAAAAGAACACGGGCGATGAACGTCGTCGCTGTCACGACATGAACACAGCTAATTGGATACCTGATTTATTTTTTGAGTATGTTAAAGCTGATAATGATTGGTATTTATTTTCACCTTCTGACACTAGAAACCTTCACCATCTTTGTGGCGAAGACTTTAATAAAGCTTATAAAAAATATTGTAAATTAGCAAACGAAGGTGAGATAGAAAATTTTAAAATTTTAAAAGCTAAAGAGCTATGGAAAAAAATGCTTAGAAGTCTTTTTGAAACAGGTCACCCTTGGATTACATTTAAGGATAATTCCAATTTCCGATACTCAAACAAGCATGAAGGAGTTATTAATAGCTCAAATCTTTGCACGGAAATTTTCCTACATACAAAACCCTCTTTATTTGAGAATGGAGAAAAAACAGAAATAGGAGAGACTGCAGTGTGCAATCTAAGCTCTCTTAACCTAAAAGAACATCTAAAACCTAATGGCAAATTAGACTTCAAATTAATTGCGAAAACTATCGCTATCCAAATGAGAATGCTAGATAGTGTTATTGATTTGAATTTTTACCCGACAAAGGAAGCGCAAAAAGCTAATTTAAAACATAGACCTGTAGGAGCGGGCAGCATGGGCTGGGCGGACGTTTTTCATTCTTACAAAATTGATTTTTCATCAGATGATGCGGTAAAATTCTCAGATGAGCTTTATGAATTTATCTCCTATCATTGTATTTTAAACTCAAGCAAGCTCGCTAGAGAGAAGGGAAAATACGAGAGCTATGACGGCTCTTTATGGAGTCAAGACGCATTACCAATTGACACCTATAAAGAGTTAATGACTTATCTAGACGGAAAAACAATACTCCATAGAGGTAAAAAGTT
>NZER01000435.1 GCA_002690445.1 Candidatus Pacearchaeota archaeon | reverse complement strand
GTTTACAGACCTTGAATTGCACCATCTCTCCTATCTTGATTATTGGATGGCTACGTCGGAATGGTCGAAAGGCATTTTAGTTGATCAGCTAAAGAGGTTTCATCCAGAAGAAGACCTGAAGGAAAAAATCTCCGTTATACCGCTTGGTGTAGACAGGGGCATTTTCAAAGAGTCTGTTTCTCATAGAGAGGAAACCATATTTTATAATTGTGGAAAATGGGAGATTAGAAAAGGGCATGATATCTTAACGAAAGCGTTTGACGAAGCTTTTAATGAAGATGACAATGTAGAACTATGGATGATGTGCGATAATCCATTTTATGATGAGGATGAAAACTTCAAGTGGGAACGTCTGTATAGAACCTCTAAGCTTGGTGACAAAGTAAGAGTTATACCAAGACAAAGAACACAAGAAGAAGTGTATACTATTATGTCACAGACGGACTGTGGTGTTTTTCCGGCGAGGGCAGAGGGTTGGAATCTTGAGCTATTAGAGATGATGAGTTGTGGAAAGTCTGTTGTGGCAACCAACTATTCTTCACATACAGAATTTTGCAACGAAGAAAACTGTTTGTTAATTGAAACAACAGAACTAGAAGATGCTCACGATGCAAAATGGTTTAGGGGCCAAGGGCAATGGGCAAAAATAGAAGAAGCCCAGATTACTCAATTGGCTCAATACATGAGAGACGTTCACGAAAGGAAGAAGAAGGACGAGCTTAATATAAACCAAGCGGGCGTTGACACCGCTAAAAAGTTTAGCTGGGAAAATTCAGCTACAAAAATAATAGAGGCAATTGAGAAAAATGATTCACGTACTGAATGAAGCTGGCGGTTCTGATAAGGTTAATTTGATTAAGTATGAAGGCAACCCAACAGATAAACAAAAAGCAAAAATGAAGAGGCCAACGCCTCTTATAACTATCGACTGGGACTCTATCATTCCAGACCCGCCCAGTAACACCAGCCATGACACAAAAGAAGACCTAGAGCAAGTTGAGAGGTTAAGCAGGAGCGTGTCTTACGAAGAGTTTGACTTTATCATGCTGGTTGATGACGACACAGCAAATCTCTTCAAGGGTTACGCTAAGAAGGTTGGTCTTGATTATCCAACAGAGTTAATAGACAGTGTTATTGACAATATAGATACGGTTCTTTTAAATTTAAAATACAAATTCAGAAGAGCCAGACCGTTTCAGGTAGCTCCACATCTTGGTTATGTTATATCTGTTATACAAACAGACACACACCAAACCCCAGCGTATCCATCTGGTCACCAAGGTCAGGGGGCTATAATTGCCGAAGTGTTGTCTAGTTTATACCCAGAACATAAAGCTCAGTGGGACGAATTTACTAACTTAGTGGGAAAAGCTAGGGTTATGCAGGGGGTGCATTATCCTAGCGACAATGAAGTTAGCATAACATTAGCTAAAACCTTATGGGAAAATATGAAGGACAACTTGGATGATAAATGGACTGATCTTATCAAAGAATAGGGCTTCCCAGTTAAGGCTTTTGCTTGAGAGCTTGTCGGTAAACGCTCCAAGTCTTTTAGACAAAATCAAAATCATCTACACCTCAACCAATGAAGATTTTGAAAAGGGCTATGAAAAATTAAAGTCAGAGGAAATTCTTCCTAATATTGTGTGGGAACAGGAAAAGGACTTTGTTCCAGACTTTCTAAACGCCCTTAAAACATGCGAGTCAGAATTCATATGTGGAATTGTTGATGATTGTGTTTTCTATAAGAGGCTGTCTTCTACAGCAAGCCAAATAGAGTCGTTAATGACAGACGACGTTTTTTGCTTTTCTTTTAGGTTGGGTCTGAATACAACCATGCAAAACTATCTCAACCCCACAGACTTTGTTGAGCTTCGCAAATATGAATCAAATCCATTCTGTATAAGATGGAATTGGAAAGAGTGGAGTTCCAAGCTTAATTATGGGTATCCAATATCTCTCGATGGACATGTTTTTAGAACTGAAGAACTATCAGACCTATCCCATAAATTTGAATTTGAATATTTGAGACAGTGGGAAGGAGTGATAGCTGGCAAATGCAGAAATGAAACAGATAGAAACATGATGGTGTCCTATAGACAAAGTGTCTTGTTTAGCATACCATGTAATTGTGTACAAGACCCCCCGCTTATTTCTGGGGGAATGTATCCTTTTTCAGAAGAAGAGTTGAATGAAAAATATTTGAATGATGAAGTAATAGATTTTGGCGCTATGGAATATGCGTTTCAAAATGTCAAATGGTCACACAATGAATTTCAGTTAATGTTTAGAAAACTATAAGGAAACAAAAATGTCATCAAATGTTAAAAACTTTGCGATTAGCTACCTATGGCACAAGGCCATTGCAGACCAAGAAAAGGCAAGGTTGTCGCTAGAATTGTTGACAAACAACGCGGCGGGAATTGGAGATCATTCTACAGAAGATTTCCATAAGAACTTAGATGAAGCCTTAGATGTCTTGGTGGACGCAAGAGATAGACTAGAGCTTCTTGGAGAATTATATCCAGAACTGGAAAACTAATGTTCAAATGGGTTAAAAAGGCTTTATTTAAACGAAAAGTCAAGAAGAATACGGTCGCTTATATAAAGTACCTTATTGGGGCTGATGGCTTTGTCTACATTGATTTTGGGTGGGACGATAAAAAGGACAAGATGGCTAACGAGTCCTTCGCTGAATTGTTTTTTGAGGTACACAGCGGCCAACTCTTAGACAATTCGGTGGATTTTATTAGAGAAGAATGCCTCAAACGTGGGGATAAAGAGGAGTTTTCTCGCTTTATTAAAAATCTTATTGTTTTTCAGCAAGAAAATTTACAGCCAATGATGGAGGCTATGGGGATTAGTCTAGAAGAAGAGGAGGATAAAGTCGTAGTTAAACCAACAGACATAGGGGAGAGCGTGATAAGAGGGAATGAATGAAAAAGGTGTATAATTAATAAGATCATTCCCTTGGAGGTCATGCTATGTTACACAAAAAAATCGCTTGGGAGCGCTGGGACGAGGACGTAATAGAACAGGAAATAGTCGAAGAATTTTATTCAGATCAGCTAGAGGAAGAAGACGAGGATGGCGTCGTTGAAAATGCCATCACGTTTCTAGAAAAAATACCATCCCTTGTCACTACCCCAATGGGTATGTACCAACTTCATGATAAAATGAATATCATGAATCAATTCGATTGCTGGATGGGTTACACCAATTTTGATATTACAGAATCTGTAAGAGAAGTCATTGAGAAGACAAAGGGCGTTGAGCTTCTCAACATTATGACTCGATACAGGTTTTTTCTTGGTGTAGGTAAGCTTTTTGATTTTTCTGATGTAAGAAGAGAGATTGAAGAATCTCTGCGCGGTGATTCTTCCTTAGATGACGACACCGAAGAAACAGTAGAAATGATACGTGATAATATTTCTGTTGATAGATACTGGGCGATATTTGTGTGTAAAAGCGGAGAAATACTTTATACCAGCACAAACGAAGATGACGATGAAATTTATGAAAAAACCCTAGAGCATTATAAAAAAAGAAAGAGCAAAAACGGCGGCTTAATTTATCAAAACGAATAACGGAACAGGAAAATGGGAAAAGTAACAGACGAAGAGTTAAGGGAGGCTCTACAAAACAGAGACAATATAAACGTAATGAACAAGATCTGTATGAAATATATAGATACGATTCCTTATGAAGAATTAGAGAGGTGTAAGCTAATATCTGTTTGGCAGGCTGTAGAGCGCTATGACCCCAGCAAGGGCAATTGTAAGTTCACTTCTTTTTTATGCAATAGGCTATTTTGGGAATGCCAAAAACAGCTATACGAAATAAACAAACGTAGAAAAATACCCAAAAGCGACAAGGCTTCTTCTCTTATGGCTGAAATATGTGGGTATGAGGCGAAATCAGATTCTGTTGAAATATCAGACCTGCTGGAAAATTTAGATGAAGAATCTAGAGACATAATCTTTAAAAGATTTTACGAATCAAAGACCGCAAAAGAAATAGGACAAGAAAATGGATATGGTAGAGAAACAGCAAGGCGAAGAATACTTTCAGCCTTAGAAAAGCTAAAACAATGCTTACAGAACTAGCCTGTTATAACCAAGATTCAACACATGCGGATATCTTAGAAGCCATTTTTATAGCTTCAGAAAAAAGGATAGACTCCGTTGCTATCCCCTCTGGCTTTATGAGTCGTGTTGACGAATTCTTAAAACACCAAAAATTCTCTGCTGCCATTGATTTTCCCTATGGCTTAAGTAGTACCCAAGTGAGGGTTCATGAAATAATCCTAGCTATCAGACAGGGGGCTTCTTTTATAGATGTCGTTATTAACAACAGCTATATTAAGGAAGAAAACTGGAGGAAAATTAGAGAAGACATAAAAGCCTGCCTTGCCGTATGTAATCAAAATAATGTAGAGCTTAGAGCTATAATTGAATATAGACTATTTCCCGTTAAAACAGTATTGTTAATGTGTGATTTGCTAAACATTAACGGCGTTTTTAATGTCATTAATTCTACTGGGTTTGTAGCTGACGACTTATCTGAAAATGCCATAATTTCTTATGAAATGCAAACAAAAACAGGAGTATTAGTAACCTCTTGCGTGCGTGGGTTTAACAAAAAGTACCACGACGTATTTAAAGAGTTAAATATACACTGTTTGAGACTAATGTCTCCAAAAATTGCAGAACACCTTCTTTAATGGTGTATAATATATATGGATTGGATCTTTATATAGGAACCAAAGGAAACTGTGCAGAATAGTCATACGAAAGGTAAATACCATGACTGTAAGCACACATAAACAAGCTGCGGTGGCTAGTTCAGCCGCAACCGCAACAATAACTGCTGCGGATGGTGACTTAGCTACCACCAATCAGTTTACAGAGGGAAACCACGTTACCCTCATCTCATACGATGGAACGAAAAGAGTATACGTTCTTTCTGATGCTTCAGAATCTGGCGCATCTGCCACTGGCGTAGTTTTAACAGCGGGTGCCGATACTGGCGCTGGTACACTTTCCGCAGACACGGCTGCTTTAGGCACATGTGTCGCTGTAAATGCTAATTTAAACACGGCAACACAAGCCGCTGTAGTAAATGCAATTAAAGCAGCGGTTGTACATGCCAATGGACACAATGGTGCGATTACGGCAAGTGCCGATCTAGTAGCTGCTGATGGCGCACAGTCAATTACTTTCACCCAAGCAACCGCTGGGGCGACTGGTAATACTACCATCACTAGCTTTCTTGATTCAGACCTTGTAACGGTGACAAACTTTACTGGTGGACACACCGAAGGTGATCAAAAAGATAAGCACACCATTCTTAATGGTGGCAATATATCTTCTGCCAAAGGCAATTCCAAAAGTCTTCTTGACATCGTTAAGGGTCGAAAAGTTTCTGGTTCTCAGCTTGTTATTAATACCGGCACTTCTTACGAAAGTGGCACTGCTAAGGCAAACTCTAGCGGCACTTTCGGTTACAATCCTAGTTCGTCTGTAGCAAAGCGTGCTATTAATTTTGCCGCTAGCGCTCCTGACTCTGGTTTTATAATTAGGAGTGGTGTCGTAAATAAAATTGCTGGCACTGCGTTGAACCCAATTCTTAGTGGTGGTTCTGATACCACAAGTCGTCGCAGTGGAACACTTCCTCCCAGCATACACAAGTATCGCCAATCAGGTACGTGGGCAACTACTATCTTCGATGTATATGGTGGAAACCTATTGCAGAGTGATGGTACGGCTAAAGAAGGTATTACCAGTCGTGGTTCTACCGTATCTTTGGCTGCTGACCACGCCGCCCAGCCTACTAGGGCTATTCCCGGTGAAATGACATTGTTATTCGACTTTGTTACGTTTACTACTAATAATCTAGATTACAGTGCCATCACTGGCTAATATGAAAGGTAAATAATTATGACTTTAAGTTCACATTTACGGCCACTTGATGATGGCACAACTACGATAGGTACTATCACTTTTGCAGGAGCCTGCGATGTTGATGATACTATTACAATCACCGACGCTGCTGGCACTACTAAAGTGTTTACAGCAAAGGGATCAACAACGGCAGGGAGTCTTCAGTTTATTAATACTAATGCTGCTGCCGCTGCAACAGCCCTGAAGCTTTGTATCGACAATGCTGCTGGTTTTGGTACGAATTCCATTACCGTTGCTGATGACACGGCTGGTGTTTTGACACTTACGCTTCTTGTTGATGCAACGTATAGGTTTAAGGATAAGGCTTCTATTCAGCTAGACTCAGGCTTTAGTGCCAACGTCACTGTTGTGGATTTTGCTGGCGGTGCTGCGGCAGAAGATATTGACGGACATACAGTTGCCGCTGGTGGTACTACTGGTGGATACAATGTCAAGTCTAATATCAAGAGTAATATTGATTTGGTTAGAGGTGTTAAAACTTCTGGATCAAAGGTTATTGCTAAGACTGGAAGTATTGGTAAAGCAGGAGTTGCACTAGCGCGATCTGGTGGTACTCTGGCTTATAACCCTCAAAGCAGAAGTGTCACTCTTTCTACATCCAACATCGGTTGGTTGATGAGAGGCGGTACTTCAACGCTGCTTAGTGGAATTGCTTCTACTGACAACGTTCTTGCAATGCCGGGTTCAGATAACACTAGTCGATCTTCTGGTAATCTCCATCATGCAACTGTGTATCACCGTAAGGGTACGTGGGCCACTCAGGTCTTCGATCTCCACAGCGGTTTGTTGAAGCAGAGCGATGGTACAGACAAGGCTGGTATCACTGGTCGTGGTACGACAGTTACGTTTGCGGCTGATCAAGGTAATCCTACTAGGGCTATTCCGGGCGAACTGGTGATCCTGTTCAACTTTGCTAGTTTCACGACTAACTACGTTGATTACAGCGAACTTCTCGGTTAATCCAGTCTAGTTTTATTAGGGGTATATCATGAATACTGAAATGCCAGCACTTGTTGCTGTAATCGCCATTACTATGGGATTGATAAAGGTAATTGAAATGTTAATTTCTAAAACATCGAGCAAAAACTCGGTTTTGACAAGCGAAGAAAGAGGTTGGTTGCAAGGACTTCATGAAGTACACGAAAAGTGTGACAGCGATGGAACCCCTTTGGTTTATGTGCCTCGCAGTTGGGCTGAAATTCAGCGTAACATGCAGCACGTAATGACAAAGATTGTTAATGACCAAAGGAGAATTGCTGATATCCTTGAAAGGATAGATAAAAAATTAGACAACTAATTTAATCATTGTGGGGGCGGGGGCTTTTCCTCGCCCCCCTTTTTTTATGAGGCTGGTATGAAATATATAATCGTAGCAATAGTTGCGGTTGTCTTATCCGCTTTTTCTATTCCCAATGAATACACAGTCAAAGATTCTTGTGATTATGTTGAAATCAATTATGTTTACAGGCTCGATGAAGGCGAACCTAAATTAAGGATGATTCAATATATTTGGTGGGAGTGGAGAAACAAAGTTCTACTGCCAATTTTAGACCCAGCGACTAAACGGCAAACCGGAAACTGGAAACAAGGATCTGATTTTGTCGTTAGGGAATACCTTGTAGTTT
>NZER01000434.1 GCA_002690445.1 Candidatus Pacearchaeota archaeon | reverse complement strand
TTCACTTCCACGTTCATAAAGAACGTTCTCTATGTGAACGTGTTGCAATCCCTCATTCTTGTTGGGATTGAATCCGCGTCCACTTTGATATGCGAATCGATGCAATTCTAAGATCTCTCTCGGCAAAGGAAAGTCCTTGGACTTTCCGACTGATTCCACTGCTTTTAATTGTGACATAACTAAATCCCTTCTCGTTTGTTGTTTGTATTAGGTACTACCTAAAATGCCCGCAAGCTGCGGGCATTCTAGTTAGATGGAAGTGAAGTTATTCAAGGTCGCTTGTAGTTAGAAGGACCGGTTGCTGCGCCCGGACGGCAGAAGAAATATTATATCTCATCACACATTGATTAAATCGCTCGAAAGCGCTTTGACTATTAAACCCATTAGTATTTTGGAATAACGTCCAAGCGTCAATTATTTCCTGATTGAGCTTGAAAGCTCGGGATTGAAAGTCACTTTCAAATGTATCGATTATCGGTTGATTTGGGTCTTTGGGAACCAAGCCGCGTTTGTGTGCTTTGATCATGGTGTAAATCCTTTTCGTTGTAGTTAAGAGTCAATTCAGTGATAATTGTCCCTTAATTTGTCGCATACGTCAATAAAAATCGGATTATTGAGATACAGTATTAGAGACAAATACAAGCGCTATTTCAAATATTTCTAAAAGTGGCCCCAAAACAGACATTTGATTACATGTTTAGTGGCATGAAATGTGGGGGCAAGTGGGTAGTTTAGTAGGTAGTTAGGTAGCTAGTTCGCGTCAAGCGATCAAAGCAATACTTACATTGGTTTACATGTCTGTTTAGGGACTACTCCATGCTAGTTGCATAGTTTTAAGAGTCAAAGTTATATAAATTTAGGTATGTTATTTATAAAAGTTTGAGAGATTCAACTCAACTAGCATGCTGTGACCCCTGTATTAACACTCAAACCCCTACAACTATTAAGCATGCAACTTGTCGGGAAAAACCGCTCAACTAGCATGCTAGGATTTAAATGGGGGTAAGTCATCATCTGAAGTGTTTCAATCCAGACCGGCATTGAGTGTTAGGCTAAACTGGCGAGACGTCGCTAGAGGGCTTGGAAGTGGGAGAACTGATATATCTGGTGAGTGTAGTTTATACTCACCCCCGCAAAAACTCGTTTCCAACCCCCTTTTCTCGTATTAGCGGTCAAATACCCAGGGATCTGGGTATTTAACCCAGCAAAACTCGCTAAATTGCCCTACAATACGCTAAAATACGCTAGAATACGCTACAATACATTGCCATACGTCGCAATACGCTACAATACGCTACCATGCACTACAACACGCTACCATACGATGCATTGCCATACATTGCATTGCCATACGTTGCCATGGGTCACCATACGTCTTCTCGGATCGCGATCGCTCGGGTGAATCCCACTTTGAGACAAGCGATCCCAATTTGGGACGTGTCTCAATCTGAGAATAATTCCCAATTTGGGAATATTCCCATTTTGGGACGCAGATTCGCTGGGGGTACCCCCCCGGCGAAGGCCACCGGCTCGTATATAATACCAACACCCCCTCCAGACTCAAAACCCATTGACACGATGCGTTATTCTTTTGGGGTTGATGGATCCGTTTTTGTGTGCGTATTCGCCCCGTATGGTTTTAAGTCAAGTGATACATTCAAGTAAGAAGACAGGAGGGCGCGATGATTGGTCCACTCCTCCTGAAGTTTTTAATAGGTTCA
Organism: Candidatus Pacearchaeota archaeon; assembly: GCA_002690445.1. Next base: position 6,934 of record NZER01000434.1, on the reverse strand, counting down.
ACAAGGAATACAAATTCTCTCTTGACGCATGCGCATCAGACTGGAACGCGAAGTGCAGTAATTATTACACCGAGAAATCCGATGGTCTAACCCGAGATTGGATGGGTTGGACGTGGTGCAATCCTCCATACTCTCAGCTTGTTCGTTGGTACAAAAAAGCATACCAGGAGGCCCAGGATGGAAACTCGTCTGTAATTCTCACAGCCTCCCGAACGGACACCAAGGCATTTCATGAATACGCGACAAGTTCGACTAAGCTCATTTTTCTCAAGGGGCGAATTAAGTTCATAGATCCCGCAACACGATTCCCGAGAGAGCCCGCGCCATTCCCATCCATGGTCGTCATTTTTGATGCTTACAAACTGGGGAGTCCCTGCCAATTCAGCACAGAAAGTGTATCTGATATGATGTAAATCGAAGCTTCAACTTACGATTCTCATGGTTAGCTTCTTGACCCAACGTTTAGCAGGAGTAGAATAAGCGAAAGTGCTTCATTCCGTGACGTACCTTTTGTTGTTGTGGCGGGGACTCGTTCTGAACCTTCGGGTCTCCGCTTTGGCATATTCTACGGGGGCAAGTTTGAGTAAAAAAAGCAAAGGCCCACTCGCGGTCAATTATGACACTATCCGATTAGAAGAGAGTCATTCCTTGGAGTTGGAAGCCAAGGAAGTAGAGATCAACCAAGAGCTAACCAAGGTAGAGGTATCCCTTCTGCCTTCTCTCCACTCCATGATGAGTAGTGGTTACGCTATAATCGATGAAGAGCTTCATCGATTAAGGGGTCGCGCTAAGACTCGCGGGTTAGATGCTGCGGATGGTAAAAACTTCGCCGCTTTGACCAATAGCTTGGTCAAGCTAGCCAACCTAGAGATGAATATCCGAGAGCAGAGCGAGATAGAGACTCTTGACGACGAGAAGATCCATGCCTTGGCTGCAGAGGTTCTAGCCAAGCAGATTGGGGGTAAGGGTGGAAGATAGTGCGCATCAGGTGTCACAGCAGCTTCCCGTCAGGATCCGCAAGGCCTTCGATGCAGACACGCCGTTCATTTACAAGTCATGGGTGCAGAGCTACCAGGGGCAGAACAAGGATATCCCGAAGAAGGCCGTCGCTCGGATGCATAAGACGGTGGTAAAGAGGCTGTTAGCCGAGAGCACTACGGTCGTTGCCTGTGGGGATACTCCAGAAACAGAGAACGATATTTACAGTTGGCTAACTGCGAGAAGGACCGAGAAATTCTTGGTAGTTCACTTCTGTTACACAAAGGCCCCATTTAGAAAATGGGGTCTTCTTAAGTCTTTAATGAAGGTATTCGAGTACAACCAGGGGGAAGCTATCCTTGCGAGTCACCGGAGTTATATTATTAAAGAGCTTAAGCCCAAGCATAACATTATGTACGTGCCTCATTTGCAGATGCACAATGGTCTCGATGACCTGGAGAAATTATATGAAACTCAAAACGGTGATATTAACGACTGACGCCCGGTCGATTGGTGGCCATACCTCGTTCAGCAGCAGCATTCGTGGCCAGGAAAATTTCTTGATTGAATACAATGAAGACATCCATATGGTGGTAGTCACGACGGGAAGGGGGCAATACATTATTCCTCTTACCTCGGTTAGCCATATGCAGGCTGACGAGGAATTAAAAAGCCTTATTGTACGGAGAAGAAAACGTAGTAAGGTTATGCAGAGGCCTAGTCCGGTAGTCGAGGCGGTTGTCTAAAGTGAGCGAGGCGGTTGTCTAAGAAGAAGCAGATATTCGATGGGCGCGCTGTACTTGGCGAACTCATCAAGCGTCATGGGGACTTAAAGCCGCCGGAAGATGCCGTTGCGGGCAATCGGACTTATCCTTGGCGTAAGGACTTGTTTGACAGGCAACTCGAACTTGTCGATGACAAGTCGAGGTTCAAGGCAGCGCTATGTTCTCGTCGTGCGGGGAAGACTCATACCTGCTGCTATTACATGATCGAAGAGGCGTTCAAGAACCCGAATTCTATCGTAGCCTACATTGCTATTACTCGGCAGGTGGCCAAGCGGCTAATGTGGAACCTTCTTAAGCAGGCGAACCGGCAGTATCATATAGGAATGAAGTTCAACAATGTTGAACTGATTGCCACCTTGAAGAATGGGTCTCAGGTTATTTTGAACGGAGCCAACGACGAGGCTGATGTCGATAAGCTGAGGGGATCTGGTTATCCTTTGGTTATCATTGATGAGGCCGCAAGTTATGGTTCATTCCTTACGAGTCTTATTGAGGAGGTCATTGAGCCGGCGCTGATCGACTACAACGGGACCTTAATGCTGACTGGGACTCCCAACGCGAGGTGTTCTGGTTATTTCTACGATGCCACGACTAATCCCCAGTATGAATACTCCGTCCACAAGTGGACAGTGAGAGAGAATCCCTACATTCCCCATGCCGCAGAGTTCTTAGCGAAGAAGCTCCAGAAGAGAAACTGGACCGAAGATAATCCGGTCTTCCAGCGTGAGTGGTGCGGTAAGTGGGTGAAGTCATTCGATTCGCTAATATATAAATATACAGAGGAGAACATTTATATGGAGGCGCCCGATGATTCAGCAGATTGGGAATATGTGCTTGGAGTGGATTTGGGTTATGCGGACGCCACTGCTTTTGTGGTCATGGGGTTTAGTCGGGATATGCCGGAATGCTATATTGTGGAGACCCATAAAGAGTCGAAGATGATCCCCACTCAAATAGCGCATAAGATCATCGAGCTGACTGAGCAATTCAACTTCGTCTCAGTCGTTGCTGATACAGGCGGTCTGGGCCGGTCGATAGTCGAAGAGATAAGGCAGCGTTTTGGTGTCCCTGTCCAGGCTGCTGAGAAAAGTAAGAAGGCGACATTCATCGAGCTGATGAATGACGACCTGTTCTCTAACCGGGTAATGGTCCCGGCCAATTGCCCCATTACCGAGGAATGGGATGTTCTACAATGGGACGAAAATAGGCTAAAGGAAGATGGCAGATTTGAGAACCACCTCTCGGATGCGGCGTTGTATGCTTGGCGGGAGTGCCGCCACTTCACATACAAAGCTCCAACCATAAAGCCGAAATATGGAACACCAGCATATTGGGACATGATAGAAAGTCAGTATATTGGGCAATTGGAGAAGGGGTTAGGGGAAACTAATCAGCCGGATGCATGTCGGACTGCGAGTGTCTTGGCTGGAACGAATTACCATTAGGGGAAATCATGGTTGAGAAACCTTATATGCTCGAAGAAATTCGAGACTCAAAGCGTCCTCTTTCTGTTTCCGTGAGCGGTGGGAAGGACTCCATGGCTACGGCATTATGGGTTAAAGAACTCGGGCTCCATGAAACCAACCCGGTGTCCTATGTCTATGCGGACACAGGATGGGAGCATCCAGAGCTTACCAGGTATATCGATGAAGTTGTCAGGCCGATGTTTGCCCCAGATTTCCATACGGTCAAATCGACGAAGTACCCCAGTGGGATGCGAGATCTCATCATGGCGAAGTCAGCCTTCCCATCAGGGAGGATGCGGTTTTGCACCACAGAGCTAAAGATAGTTCCGATTAGGGATTATCTCGACACGCTTGATAACCCGATTAATGTGGTAGGGATCCGCGCCCAAGAGAGCCATAGGCGTTCGAAGATGGATGAGTTTGAGCCCGGCGGACCATTAGGTGTTGATTGCTGGCGTCCTCTCATTGATTGGATACTAGAGGACGTGATTGCAATTCATAAGCGTCATGGGATTAAGCCATGCTCGCTCTACTACCGGAAAAGGCTACCGCTTTCTCGCGTGGGCTGTGATCCGTGCATCTTTTCGAAGAAGAAAGAAATTCGGGCGATCCGCCCAGAGCGACGAGATGATATTCGAGAAATGGAGAAAGCCCTTAAAGAAAAGTTCCGGCAGAAGAACCCAGACGACGAACGAGTTCCGACGTTCTTTTCTACGAAGAAAGCCACACAGCCATATACTATAGACGAAGCATTCAGATGGTCTCAGACATCCCATGGAGGGAAAAAGATTGAGATGTTTTTGCCGGAAGACGGCCAGCAAGGATGCGCCTACTGGGGACTTTGCGATATCCCCGACGAGAATGGTGAGTACGTCCCATAATGAAACTTAACTAGGGAAACAGAAATGGAAGAACGAATTTTTTGGTGGCAAGCGAAGGACAGGGATTCACACAACTTTGTCTTCGACATCCTTCATGCGATGAAGAGGGACTACGGTTACATTACGAATCTGAACCTGCAGCATTACAGGTCTTATAATGACGAAAACATTCCGTCATTAAGCCTTCTCGGCGTGTCGAGGCCCCAGGGAGTGGGGACTCACAGGCCCGTCACATTCAATGTCATCAAGTCGATGTGCGATACGGTCCAAGCCAAGATTGCAAAGAACCGTCCCCGGTGTGCTTTTCTGACTTCCGGCGGTGACTTTTCTCAACAGAGAAAAGGCAAGTTGTTAGAAAAATTCTGCGATGGACAGTTTTACAGGTCCAAGCTTTACCAGGTTGCCCCAGAAGTCTTCATGGATTCCTGTGTCTTTGGGACAGGCGTCTTGAAGATATATGAGCATGATTCGGATATTGTATGTGAAAGAGTCTTCCCTGAAGAGATTATGGTGGCAGTGGAGGAGGCTAAGTATAAGAATCCAAGAAGTATCTTCCAGGTGAAGGCTGTGCCTCGCGATATCCTGCTTCACACTTACCCGGAGTATAAAGAACAGATCAAAATTGCGTCCAATTTTGAGACAGAGGGGAGTAATTCGGGCTCAACGGTGAGCGAAATGGTGAGGGTCGTAGAAGCGTGGCATCTTCCAAGTATTGATGGCGCTCCAGATGGTCGTCATGTTATTTGCTTGGAAAATTTAACGCTTCTGGATGAAAAGTATGAGCATAATTATTTTCCTTTCGTTTTTCTTCGTTGGTCTGATCGCTTACTCGGATTTTGGGGGCAAGGACTTGCTGAGCAGCTTATGGGAATTCAGCTGGAGATTAATACGCTCCTTCAAAACATTCAGCAACAGATGCATCTGGCGAAGCCGAAGGTTTTTCTGGAGACTGGGTCACAAATAGCAGACCACCAAATCAACAACGAAGAATGGGGTATTGTTGACTACATTGGTCAGCCTCCCGTTTTCTACGTCCCGAAAACAGTGTCTGGTGAAGTCTTCTCTCACTTGGATAGGCTTTTTAACCGCGCTTATGAAATATCAGGGGTAAGTGAGCTTGCTGCGATGTCGAAGAAGCCCGCTGGGCTTGAGTCAGCGGTAGCTCTTCGAGAATTTTCCGATATTGAGACAGAACGATTCATGATTGTGGCTCAAAACTACGAAAACATGTTCATGGAAGCCGCCAGACAGATGATTGATCTGGCTCGGAAGATTGCTGAAGACGGGGGCAGCTATGAGGTCGTAAGTAGTGGCGATAAGTATATCGAGCAGATTAAGTGGAAAGATATCGATCTCCGCGAAGAGCAATACGTTATGAAGATATGGCCTACGTCGCTATTGCCGCAAACCCCTGCCGGTAAGCTTCAGAAGGTCATCGAGCTTGCACAGAGTGGGATTATCCAAGATCCGGGCACTATCTTGAAGCTGCTGGACTACCCGGATATAGAATCGGTCACTCAATATATGACTGCAGATCAGGATGAGATAGACATGCTGATCGAAAACATGGTGGACAAAGGAAAGTACGTTCAACCGGAACCGTACAGCAATTTGGCTTTATCGGTGAAGAGGGTGCAGCAGGCTTATTTACGCGCAAAAATAAACAATGCACCTGAAGAGCGAATGGCCCTTTTACGCCGATATATTGAGGATTGTATGGCGCTCATGACTAACATGGCGCAGGCGGCCCAGCCTCCCCAGCCCCCGTTGGGGGCTGGGCCGCCGCTACCTCCTGGAGGCGAAGGCCCCTTACCACCCGCACCTGAAGGCCCTCCCTTGCCTGATGCAATGGAGGGAATGCCTGTTGATTCAGGCGAGATAGATGGTTCAGAAACAGGGGCACTTCCGCCCCAAGGAATGTAGTGAGGAGAAAGAATGCAAATGGCTGAAGACCATGTCCAGGAGACAATTGACTACGTTAATGGATTGATGGCGAGCAATGTGGAGGCAGACTCGGGAGCAGAAGCAGAAGCGGTCACCGCAACTGCGGTGGAGGAGGGGGAGACCCCTGCAGAAAATCCAGAAGCCGTGGAAAATGCCCCTGCAAAAGAGCCGGATAATGGCTCTCAGGATTTTAGTCGCAGATTTGCGCAATTAGCCAGGAGAGAGAAAGGGGTCAGGCAGCAGCAGGATGATTACAAGAAGCTCCAGCAGGAAGTGGCAGCTCTCCGGGAACAACAAAGTAGACCCAATGATGCAGCCAGAGAGCTTGAAGATCTGCGGAAGATTGCCGCCGAGAATCCACGGGAGCTATTGTCACGGTTAGATTTGGACTTCAATCGTCTGTCTGAGGACGTCATAACAGGCAACAAGAAGCCGGATGACTACAGGAGAGATGCCAGCATCGATAAGCTCTTGGGCAGGATTGATGAACTCGAATCGAAGTTAAGCACCAGGGAAGAACGGGAAGTTGTCTCTCGCCAAGAAACAGCGTACAATAAATTTCTTGACGAAATACGTAATTTTGTCGAGACTAATAATGATGCTTTCGAGCTTGTGCATTCAAAAGATGCACACGGGTTAATCGCAGAAGTAATGCAAGAGCATTATAACTCGACCTCGGAAGTCATGGATTATAGGAAGGCGGCGCAACTCGTTGAGGATCACCTCGAAGAGGAAGCCCGTAGCTACTTTGGCAGCAAGAAAATAGCCAAAAAATATAAAGATTCCTTTGGGAACGAAGCGAAAACAGAAGCCCCTCGGCAGCCAGATTCAAGGCCGAAAACATTATCAAATTCAGTTGCGGCGGTCGGTGCGACCACGG
>NZER01000433.1 GCA_002690445.1 Candidatus Pacearchaeota archaeon | reverse complement strand
GATGCAAGTATTTACTAAGGAGTTAAGTTAGATGGCTAAAACAGTAGCTATATATTTAGAGTTTGACCATGATGATGTTGATGATGCGGAAGTATACAACTATCTGAATGAACTTATGGAAAATGGGATACTAAATTGGGAGATGGACAATGAGTGAACTAATTGCAAGACTAATGGCGGCAATAGAAACCCCTGATGATTTAACTCAGGAAGATGTTAATTGCCTACTTGAAGATGCACATATAGCTTTACAGGAGGTGGAAGATGAGTGAGTGTACCCACCAAGCAGCGTATGAGCAAAGTGAAGGCACATGGTATTGTCCATATTGTGAGTTAATAATCAGTTGGGAGATTGAAAATGAGTAAACTATATAAGAATTGGCCGACACATAACTTAATTGCACACCCTGTTAGCGAATTGGCTTACTGGATTGTAAGACCTTTTAGTAAGTTGCGTGCTGAAAAAGTTAGTAAACTAATACATGATTCTACTTTACCAGAGGGTTTTGAACATTATGAATGACTGTAAATACTGCGGCGGCGATTGCCCAGAACAGGTAGATAAGAACGGTGAAGCTAGAGCAGAGTTTATATGCGATGGTTATGCTGGAGATATTGATGAGCTTTATCGGGAGCGAAATAGACCCATCGTGGAGAGTACGATAACAACAATATTCAAAGGTGAATTTGTAATGGTTGATATGGTTGATGAAACCATTGAGCTAACCGTAGAGGACAATATATATAGTTACTCAGAATCATACGAGTTGCTAGATGAGCTACAGAAGGCTTGTGCTGTAGTCAGAAAAGCAAACAGCATGGTTGGAGCATAAAATGGCGTGCATGACACATAGTTGCCCTTGTGGGCATGATTGGTTTGATAATAAAGGTAGTGGTGATTGCCCTGAGTGTGGCAATGACAGAAACATTGGTCACTTCTTCGATGAACTTCCCGAAGAACCAGAGGAGTATGAAAATGAGTAAGAAATATAACCACATGCTAGACATGGCGTTCGAGATAGAGACAGACGAAAAGGTTTGGTATAATATCCCTAAGTCTGAAATCGTAGAGGCGGTACTAAAGCGTGTAGCGGATATAGTTCGAGAAGATACTGACTTAGGGGAAACCTTTAGCCATTTGCACACTTACGAAGCAGAAGGACAAGACACCTATTCACAACAAATGCAAGATGAACTAGAGCCTATAGATAAAGATGACGAAGTAGTTAGATGGATGACAGAGGGAACGAACCCTTATATGTCACCAAGATCGGATTGTGGATAATCATTAACAAGAAAACACCTAATCCATATGAGCCTCCTAGCGTTCCACCTCAAGAAGAGGATAAGATAAATATAAACGGAGCATATAAAGAGTTTACCCTGTGGGGCATTTTGCTTGCGGCGTTGTTCTTTTTGCTTGACAGTATCCGAGCCATAGGTGCAGGTATTGTGAAAAACATACTTTTAGTTATAAGATATGTTATAGACCTAAATCATTAAGAGAGTATTATTATGATAAACCGCTACAGAGACTATACAAATGCAAACAGTAAAGGTCACGACAAGCTCAAGCGTTCTGCTAGAATAATGAGCATAACACTTTACTTTTTCCTTGCCGCCCTTTTGATGTGCGGTGTACTTATAATAATAGGATAACAATATGAGTAATATAGAAAAATATGACCTGAAGTTTTATGGTAAGGCTGTATTATATTTCTTCCTATCCTTAGCGGTAGGTTTATTTTGCAGTAGAGGATGTATGTAATGGGTAACGAAACAGTGTCAGTATATAAATCAAAACTCAAATGGCTTTTTATATCTGGGTTCATTTGTGGAACAATATTTGGAACAGGTATTATATATTTATGGAGATTATAATGGAAAAGAATAAGAAAATTTTTACTTACTGTTTACTTGCTATGATTGCAGGATTTATTTTGTCAAACCTAGTCGGCTGCGCCGTTACAAGCAAGACGGCATTTAAGGGTCAAGATAGTAAGCTGACAATCGGCACTGGCGTTGGTGTTGATGCGAGTGGAGAAGTTAGTTATGAATCCAATTGAGAAGGCTTATGTCGAAGGTTGGGTAGATAGACACTCTATCGAATACCCACCCGAAGATGCCGTTCATGTTGCCGTAGAGAAGGATTGGCTTAAGAGCAACTCCTCTGCGTTTCTAGACTCAATAGAGGATAAATGGGAATGGAGATACGAGCAACAACTCCTGCGGATTAGAACACTTGAGGAGGCGGTAGGCAAACTAAGAAAAGAATTACGAACTTCAACAAAATAGAAATGGATTTCTATAAGGAGAATAAAATGAATGGCTTTAAACAGGCACGGATGTCTATATTGTTATCTTTATTGATGGTGGCAGCTTGCCCCTCTACTGGATTTTCCAGACTGGATAATTTTTACAAGAGACTTTCACGCAGATACGACAGACACATCAAGAGAATAGAAAGAAAAAGGGAAAAGGTGTTGCAAATCATTATACCGTATGATATAATCAATAGTAACACAATATAAGGAAACAAAGATGCAATACAGATATACTTGCTGCCAATACATTACCACCTCGCTCGCTGATAGATGTCCGGCGTGTGGTAAAGATAATCCAAACAGAGAAGAGGTAGATAAGGAAGATGAGGTTTTTCTTCACCTTCCATCCTTCTCTGGAGATAAACCCTATGAAACCCGTCCGTGGGGATCTTTTCGGGTCTTACTGGATGAGCCAGAGGTGAAAGTAAAAAAAATAACAGTCAAGACAGGTCAGCGACTCAGCTTACAGCTTCACACCAAGAGGGATGAACTGTGGAGCGTAATATCTGGGTGCGGAACGGTTCAGGTTGGCAATAAATCTTGGGATATAGGTCACGGAAGTATTGTTAAAATTAATAAGTATGATGTCCATAGGGTTAAATCTGATGGGCTTCACGATTTAATTTTTGTTGAAATTCAAACCGGCAAGTGTCAAGAAGGCGACATTGTTAGAATCGAAGATGACTACGACAGAACGGAGAATTGAGTATGGTAGCTAGAAAAAAGACACTAGACATATATAGTGTTGGAACGGAAGTATCGCTGACAGAAAATATTAATGCAAAAATTATGTCAGTATCCATCCATGCTAATGATGTTGTTCAATATGAGTGCGCATGGTGGAATGGTGACATTAGGACGCGAGATTTATTTACTGAGAACGATTTTATTAGCGTTGGCAAGCAGTCCACCCCTACAAAAATTGGGTTTAATAATATAAATTAGGGTCTGGCCTGTTCGTCTAGCGGTTAGGACTCCAGCCTCTCACGCTGGCAACATGGGTTCGACTCCCATACAGGTCATTTAACATATAGGATATATTATGATTACAAGCTATCTTTTCGATGTGGATGGAACCTTAACTCCTGCTAGAAAGCCAATGGAAAAGGAGTTTCGAGATGAGTTTATATCTTGGGTTGAATCTCAACTAAAACTTGGTAATAATATTTACTTAGTTACAGGTTCCGATAAAGAAAAAACAATTGAGCAAGTCGGCGTTAAGATATATAACCTAGTCGATGGTGTTTATCAAAACTGCGGCAACGAACTTTATAAAAATGAACAGTTACGCAAGAGTAGTGACTGGACTCTACCTAAAAAGCTGGAGATGAAAATTGACGACCTACTACGGTCTAGTGAGTGGTATGGGAAGAGTAGCGGCAATAAAGAGATTAGGGTTGGAATGTTAAACATCTCAACCGTTGGTAGAAACTGCTCGATAGAAGACAGGGCTGAGTATTACCAGTGGGATAAGGAAAACGGAGAGCGACGAAGAATAGCAAACGAATTAAATATGAACTTCCCCTCCATCGAAGCTGTTGTGGGTGGAGAAATCAGCATTGATATATATCCCAAAGGTAGAGACAAGTCTCAGGTTTTGAACGACATGATTGGCGACACTATTTTCTTTGGAGATAAATGTGACAGAGGAGGTAATGATTATAGCATATCGTGTAGAGCTACTGAGAGGTATCATGTTGCAGACTGGAAGCAGACAAGAGATATAATGGCGGTAATAAGTAAACTTGATGAACTAAACAAGGAGGACAACCTGTGCGAGTCGTAGTAATTTCTGGGTTCTTTAACCCAATACATTGTGGACATATAGATTATATTAGGGCAGCAGCCTCTCTTGGCGACAAGCTAATAGTTATTGTTAATAATGATAAGCAGGTTAGGCTAAAAGGCACTGTTCCCTTTATGAGCGAGGAAGACCGCCTAAAGATTGTATCCAACATTAAGGGCGTTGACTCTGCTGTTATCTCTGTAGATAAAGACGGAACCGTTTGTGAGTCCGTAAGGGTAGAGTATTACAAGCATTATACCGATTACTTTTTCACCAGTATGGTTTTTGCTAATGGTGGAGATAGAAAAGAGGGAGGGATTCCAGAAGACATCTTGAAAGATGAACTTGGAATTGGTATGATATATAATGTTGGTGGAGAAAAAACAGAATCCTCAAGCGGTCTAATCTCTAGGGCAAAAGATATTTAATCATGGAAAAACCAAGCACGAAGACAGAAGATCGCTATGAGTCTAAACTATACATGGGTAGTGAAACATTTTTTAGTGATGAAAAGTTCAACCAAGAAGAAATAGAAAACTTCATAGGGGTGATACAAGATGACTACGATATTATAATTCCGGTTAGGGTTACTCCTATAACTTTTGTTTCTGGTAGTAAATATAAAGAATCTGGGTGGGAAATATCAGCTATTAATTATCCCAAAATAGGAGCCACCCCTTCTGAGATTGATAGATTTATGAAGTATCTAGCAGAGAAACTGCTGGATAGGTTTAATCAACACACAATATGCGTTATGGATTCCGAATTTGTTACAATGTTCAGAGGTGCTAGGTACTATGACAAAAAAGAAAAGGTTTGCAAAAAAAGCGATTGATGAGAAAGAAATGGCAGAAATCAGAGCGCACAATAAAATAATAGACGAAAAAGAGAAAGCCTTAAAAGCAAAACATCAAGAGATGTGGGAAAAAAAGAAAACTATGGTGAAAAAATGGAAAGAAAAAAGAGGTATAGAAAATGGGAATTCGTGAAAGGCTTAGTGACTATCATGGCGGCGAGTTGCTTTTTGCCAATGATTATGATTCTTGTATTATTGGGGTTTCTGTGGGCTGCCATACAGGAAGGGTTGTCTACGATATTCAAAAAATGGTCGAAGTATGTATGAAGAATCTAGATTCAACCGAGCAAGAGGCTTGGGAGTGGCTAGAATTCAACACATTCAACGCATATGTTGGAGAAAATACTCCAATTTTTGTTGATTCAGATAAAGATTTGTAAATAGTTTGCCGATAATTATATTTAGAGCTTGAAAAAGCCAGATCGTATGTTATGATTATAGCATACACAGAGGTTATTATTTTTATACTTGGAGAACAACATGGCTCTTCCCAAAGAGATTGATTGTATTAACTGCAAAGTGACTACATCTAACTATTATATTATCAAAACAAACAAAGGCGACCTTTTTAGGTGTAAGGCTTGCTATGAAGAAAACTTCATGCGTAGCCAAAGAGATGAATACTCAAATTACAACGACACCCTACAGAGAGCAAAAAAACCCTAATGCAAAACAAACAAGACCTTATTCCCTTTGATTATTTACACCGGATAGAAGGCGAGGAAGACTGGTGCTTACTGTCTGAAGATGAGCTTTCCGACTTAGTGGAAATAGCTAGAGAGAATGGATACAAGGATATTGAGTCCATTGTAAAAATAACAAGATGGGTAGAGGAAGCTAAGTGTGGAGCAGTTCTATACAAGCTATTACGTAAACGTCAACTCAAGCTAACGATAAGAAAAGATGAAATCTACTTCAGAAAAGCGTAAGCCGCCCCAAAAACAATGCCCCAAGTGTGAGGCCTCTTGCCATGCTAGGTCTTCTAGCTGTGGGTGTGGTCACATATTCTACAAAAAGAAACGGGCAATCATAGAAGACTGGACTACGCTCGCTCATGGCGATGCAATTAAATCCATAAAGGGTCACGGAAGCTACTGGATTGACACTGAGACTAAAGAAAAGGTCTACATGGGTGTTTATGGCAAGCTAATTGTTAAGAGCGTTAGGCGAGATGGGGTGATTGCTTATAGGGTACATAAAGGGCTAAGGTCTAACTGTTCTGAATTCGTATACATGGGAAGTCCAAAAACGTGGAAGATGTTAGACAACTATCACATCCGGCCACACAAATTAATTTGGGATAAAAAAAGAAAAAGACGTTGATAAAATGCGGCCACCTGTCTATAATATAATGTAAGTTGTTTTTTAAATTTAATTGGAGGTTATTATGATTGATTGGAGTTCTGTTCTATCGAACAAGACAAAAGTTCGTGCGGTTAAAAAGTTTGCTACTGGTGAGGCTACAGGTAGCCAACTTACTACCAGCTTTGCAAAAACAGAAGAGAGTAGTGAAGTTCGCACATTGTTGCGTACTCATGGAGTTGCGTATAGTCGTCGCCTTGCTCGAAAAGCATTAAAGCGACGAGGTTATTAATTTTTTAAAAGGGAGTATCACGATGAATAATTTTGTAACATTTGAAGGCAATCTTACCAAAGACCCTGAGTTCAAAACCATCAAAGAGGATAGAGAGTTGGCCGTGTTTCGTATGGCCATCAATGAGCGAGTAAGCAAAGACTACGAAGAGACTTTGTATATTGATGTCAATGCTTGGGGTTATCAAGCCGCTTATTGCAAGAATGTTGAATTCGCAAAGGGCGATAGAGTAAGTGTTCGTGGTCGCATCCAAGATCGTTCTTGGACAGACACAGAAGGAAACAAACGATTTTCAATGGTCGTTGTTCCTTCTAACATCTCGAAGATTGTACGTCCTCCTCGAACGGATAAAGTCGAAACGCCAAAAACGACTAAGGCCGAAATGTCAGAGACGGCAGAGGTTACTGAGGTCTTTTAGTCCTTAATATATTCCTGTTGGGGATGGGTTTCATCCCCTTCAGGTTTTTACAAAACATAATGAACAAACAAAGAATATATACTAGACTAGAAAATATTAATGATTCACTACATGACCTTGAGTGTAGGTTGGAATCTTTATTTACTGAACGAGACAGAAGAGAACTAGAAAAGAAACGCTCCAAGTTAATCAGAGAGCGTAACAAACTAAAGAAAAGGCTCTATGCAACCAATGAAGAATAAACAAAAAGCCAGAAAGAAAAAAGCCCGTCTAGCACAATCAAAGAAAAGAGTATTAGCAAAAAGAAAATCGATCCGCGCAGAAGAGAAGCGAAAGAAGGAAATATGGCTTATAAATAGGGATAGCGAAAAAGAAATTAATCGCATGATGAGAACTACCTACAGAAAACCAAAAGAAAATTCAGAAAATACTTAAGTTTGAGCTTGCAATTGACGATGAGTATTATATAATGAATACATCGTTACAGGTTATTACACGTTTTAGGAGATTTAAAAATGAAATTGCATACGTCACAAAATACTATTGAAAAGTCCTCCAGCTTTCAAACATCTAACTATAAGATAGATGCTACAGCTAAGGCTTTCGCTATTCTTTCGGATAGCCTTTATTCAAACAAAGTTAAGGCAGTTGTTCGTGAAATCTCGACCAATGCTTACGATGCTCATGTAGCAGCAGGCTGTCCAAATAAGCCCTTCTATGTCCAGATTCCTACGAAACTAGACACTACATTTGCGGTTCGTGATTACGGCACTGGGTTGAGTCACGACGACTGCTTTGATTTATATACTACTTATTTCCGTAGCGATAAAACAGACAGTAACGATGCTGTTGGTTGCTTGGGTCTTGGTAGCAAGTCTCCATTTGCATACACCGACCAGTTCTTGGTTGAGTCATTCTTCAATGGTACTCACTACACATTTAGTTCCTATAAGGGCGATACCGGCGAGCCAGTATTCTCTCTGCTAGATGAAAAACCTACAGACGAACCAAACGGTATGCGCATCAGTATGTCTGTTGACCCAGAAGATTCTGGCGAGTTCAGAGAAGAGGCAGAGACTATCTATGAGACTTTTGATATTAGGCCTACCACTTCTGTTCCGCTTAATTTTCAAAACAATGAGGTTCTGGTAGAAGGTTCCAATTGGAAAATATATAAATCAGGATGGAAAAATACTGTTATCATGGGTCAAGTATCTTACCCAATAGACACCGATCAGTTTGAGTATGGTACGGATGCTTACAAACTGCTGGACGGATGTAATGGGTTTGAAATCAAGGTTGACATTGGTGATTTAGATATAACACCATCTAGGGAATCTCTATCCTATAACGATAGAACTAAAAAGAATATACTTTCTATAGTTACAGACGCACTCTCTGAGTTGTCGGATATTGTCAAAGATTCTGTTGCTGAGTGTGAAACAATCTGGGATGCTAGACTCAAGTTTATCAGCATGTTTAAGAAGCTAGATAGAATAGCCTCTGTGTCAACAAGCCTCAATAGTATTGGCGACTGGAATGGTATCGAACTATTCGATAGCGAGGCGTTGGGGTATAGCAAGTTCTCAGTTGATACAGGCATCGAAACCTTAGTAGAATTCCAAAAAAGTCAATGGCGAGAATCTATTAGCAGGAAAGAAACTCAACACGTTTTCTTGGGAGACACAAAGGGTGTTAGTATTATTTATCAAGACTCTAAAAGAGGTGCTGTTGGTCGTGTAAGACATTTTCTTATTGAAAAGGGTCAAGGCTACGCCTACCTAATTCGCACAGAAGAAGAGCTTAACACCTTCATAGAAAAGTCTGGATGCCCCAAAGAGCTTGTGATAAACTCATCAGGCCTTCCTGCTCCACCCAAAAAGGCTTCTAGTTCTAGTTCTTATTCTAGTGGTGCGACTTCACCCGCTATTCGTATACTCAAACATGAGGACAATTCTGTATCAAGCAGCAAATGGGTTAGCAGGGAAACAAAAGTTAGCGTAAAAGAAGAGGATGCCTTTTATCTGACCAAAATTCGTGACTCCGTTTGTATGTCTGGTATTTATAACGATTACAGCTTTCATATAGATTCAGTTAAAGGCCTCCTGCAATCCCTAGAAGATGCTGGTTATGATGTGGGAGAGCTTGACAATAAGATATTCATAGTTACTCCCTCCACAGCAAAGTCTATGAAACTAGAAGGCCGAGAAAACTGGACTGATGGAGCTACATATTTAAAAGAGGCTGTACTGGAGACTCTTCGTATGAATCGCCAGAACTTCATTGATATGGAAAGCTCACTTTTCGATATGTGGAGTGTTGGAAGTGGTAATATGAATACCCATAAAATGATAGGAATCTCAGATAAAACCACAACCGAAAATGCTTTTAGCGACTTCTATGAAACTTATAAAGAGCCAGAGCTACCTAACGGTGTTACTTGTGAAGGCTTGAAGACATTAAGAAGAATGGCGGTTGGTGTTGGTATCTGGAAAGATTTTAAGGAAAGTATTTTAAGCCAAGTGGTTGATACTGACGAAATGTATGATATAATGATTAAGAAGTATCCGATGATTAATTTACTCGGACACCCTTCCGAAGATGATTATGAAACTATAGCTAACTATATTGACAGAATGGAGAATTGAGATGAAGTATATTATTAGTAATTCAGGTGTGGTAAATGCAATCGCAGATGGTCAAGCATATACCTTTGATAAGAACCACCACAATTATAATGCCTTAATCCGGCATCTTAAGAGTGGGAACGTAGAACACTTTGAGGCGGCTTATGATGTTGCGTCTTCTGTTGAACACTTTTGTGATGGCTATGTGCATGTTAAACATGGTACACTTAATTGGAATGGGATTCCGATGCCAGAGCTTTTTTCTGACCGCATTATGCAAATGCGTAAGGAAGGTTTTGAATTTGAGCCTATGCTCAACTTTTTGAATAACCTGAATGATAATCCCTCTGACAAGGCTATTGTAGAGTTGTTTGACTTCATGCAACATAAGCATCTTCCGATTACGGATGATGGTCACTTCTTGGCTTACAAGGCCGTGAAAGAAAACTTCAAGGATATTTATAGCGGAAGCCTTGATAATAGTGTTGGGGAAACCGTGTCCGTAGATCGGTCGTCAGTGGACTCCAACCGTGATCGTGGCTGTAGTCATGGGCTGCATGTTGGTTCTATTGATTACGTCACCAGCTATGGTGGAATTGATCTGGACAATAAGGGTGGTGACGATGATGACGGTGGTGGAAACCAAATCGTTATCTGTAAGGTCAACCCAAGAGATGTTGTGAGTGTGCCACAATGCTCTCAATTTCAAAAACTACGCTGTTGCCAGTATGAAGTAGCGGCGATCTTTGATGACGTTTTTGACAAGTCGGTAGAGATGTTTGGCAACAAGACTGATAATGTTCGTGTTGTAAAATATAACGAGGCTTGGAAAGAAGACGTTAGGGTTAGACTTGAGCGACTATCTGCGGTCTTGAGCAATCAGACAGTAGGAGCGTAGCATGAAGTGTATCGTTACAGGTGGCGCAGGTTTTATAGGTAGTCATATTGTTGACAGGCTGATTAAGGATGGTAACGAGGTAATCTCGTTGGATAACGAGTCGGCTACTTCCAATGAAGAATTTTATTGGAACCAAGAGGCTCACAAGGCTGTTCTGGACATATGTGACTATGATAAAATCGAACCTCTTTTTAAAGATGTTGATTGTGTCTTCCACTTGGCGGCAGAAGCTAGAATTCAGCCAGCCATTAAGAATCCCCAAAAAGCCGTTGCTACCAACGTCTTGGGAACCTGTAACGTACTTCAGGCCAGCAGGGAGAATGGCGTAGATAGGGTTTTATACTCTTCTACGTCTTCTGCCTACGGTCTTATCAATACTCCTCCACTCACAGAAGACATGCCTAATGACTGCTTGAATCCATATTCAGTAACGAAGGTATCGGGCGAAGGTCTATGTAATATGTATAACAAGCTCTATGGGCTTAAGACAATAATATTCAGATATTTCAATGTATATGGAGAGAGACAACCCCTTAAAGGCCAGTACGCGCCCGTTGTGGGCATCTTTTTAAGACAGTTTGATGCTGGAGAGCCATTAACCATTGTTGGAGATGGCTTACAGAGAAGAGACTTCACCCATGTCAACGATGTCGTTGAGGCAAACATCTTAGCGGCTAATACCGATAATGAAGATGTCTTTGGTCAGACGCTCAATATTGGAGTCGGGAATAACCATAGTATCTTAGGTTTAGCCAAAATGATTGGGTATAACTTTAAACATTTGCCAGAAAGATTGGGAGAGGCTAGAATAACTTTAGCAAATATAGATAAGGCTAGTGAGCTTCTTGGGTGGAAACCCGAAACGCAGCTTGAGGACTGGATAGGATTACAGAAAATATTGGGAACCAAGATGTCCCCCAAACAATGGATAAAGGAACACTTATAGTATATGAGAACCAACACAGGAACTTGGAATTCGGACTTAGTAGTTATATGGGCGGCTTGCTTCTTTTTG
>NZER01000432.1 GCA_002690445.1 Candidatus Pacearchaeota archaeon | reverse complement strand
TCCGCGTTCCCCAGCAGAGCTTTCAGCAAGGGCTGACTGCTGCTCCTCGATGACCTGAAGGATAGCGTCTTGCCAGGAGAGAGCACCCGAATCGATACGTTCCTGTAGTGGCGACAAAAGCTCCTGCGGTGTGGTCTTGAGGGTCCCGGCCACAAACTGTAGCTGCCTGAACCCAGGCACGTTCAGGAGATCGTTGAGAACCACAAAGTCTTGAGTTTTAATCTCCTCTGTCTTTGCCTTCCGTATGTCCCACTGTGCCTGTATGGGTTCTGCGGCCTCGGGAGTAACCTGAGTGAGCCCGAACTTCAAGGCCTCGTCTACCACAAAGTCGAGGGGAGCCTCATCTACAAATTGCTGCGAGACCATCTTGTACAACTCAAGCGGCGTAATGTTCATCTCTTGAGCCGCAAGCTCCAGTAGGTCGAAGTTGTCTGCCTCCTGTAACGCCTCGAGAATCTGGGCATCGTTGAACTCATCAAGCTGCTCTTTTTGAACCTCTTTCTTGGCCCGTTCGATCTTCAAGTCAGCGATGCTATTCTTAGCGGCCTGGACCAGTTCACGAGGCAGGTTCTCCGCCTCATGATCGAGGGTGCTCTCCACGACATCGAGCAGCGTTATATCGCCACGGTTAAACGCGCCTATAAACGGCGCTATCAACTCCCTGGAGGTCTTGCCAAGTATCTCTGCCGCCTCTATCAATTCCTTCGTTCCGGGAAGAGGGTCTTTATCCTCATCCACAAAGAGAGAATTAACGTGATTCTCGTCATCCCTTCTCTTACGCCTCGCCATCTCCGCCCTGATCTCCGTCGCAGCCTCTTCTGGAATATCTAGCAGAACTCTATCAAGAGCTGCCTTCACTTGAGCGGAAAGGTTATCGGAGAGGTTTATCCCCTCACGCCCTGCCGCTTCTGTTACCTCTTTGAGGAGGTCCAGGACCGAATCCCCTGTGATCGCAGCGGCCTTCTTGAGGAGGTCAAAGTTATCTGTCCCCAGATACTGATCCAGTCTGATTTCGTCAAACGACTCTTTGAAATCCATATCTGTTTGCTGTTCGTCAGCCAGGATTGGAGTGGCGAAGTCCTTCAAGGCCTTGGCAATAGCAGCATCGAGGTCTGCCTCCGTAAGAGCCAGCGCCTCTGGGCTCGAAAACCACTCGCCTGTGGGCAACTCTACATCCGCAATCTGCAGCTGAGTCAGTTCTCCCTGCACCGCAGATGCCAAGAGGCCAAAGTCATCCGGCCCCAAAGCGCTTAGGCGTGTGGACTTTCCCCATGCTCCGCCAGGGGCAAGTAACTTTGCCCATCTGTTCCGCAGCCTATCGGTAATCGCCTCGCGGGTCATGGCGGAATCCTCTAGCTGGTCGACAGCGACGATCTTCTTCCTGGTGTACTGTCCTACCACATTGGTAAGACCAGCCCGAAACACGATTGGAGACTGGACCATCTCGCCGAAAAGCTGCTCTGCCCACTTGCCCACACTTGCCCACAGTCTGTCGACTTGGTCGTCAGTTAGGTCATCCTTCTTTTTGGCGATTTCTATCTCCATAAGCGTACGCATTTCACGTTCAATGGAACCAGACATACCTAAAATCTGCATCTCGTCCATGCGCCCGGTCGTAAGGGCAAATCCCGCCACCTGACCATTGAGCATCGGAAGCAAAGCCTCTGCTTCATCCCGATCATCCGTCACAAGAGCAAGCTCGAAGGCAGATAGAATCGCGATCTGCTCATCGGTAGGATCAAGGAGGCGGTACTTTCTCCACTCAGCCCTCAGCTTTCCCTCAAGTGTCTTTGCTTCCTCTTCCTCAGCCGCTGCCTTCCGTGCCTCAGCGATAGCGGGAAGGCCTTGGAATATCCCACCCTCTTCTGCAGGAGGGGGGATTTCAAACGGGCCTTCTCTAGTTGTTAGAGCCAATACATTCTGTGTTAAGAGACGCCGTTGTTCAACGGTGAGTCCTTCAGGAGAGGCAAGGGGAAGCTGAGGGATGATGGAGGCACGGCTAACTGAAAGACTCCGGATATACTGTATCTCCCGTGCCATCCTATCCGCATCAACAATATCCGAAACCGAGTCGATGATGTTGACTGGGTTAATGTGCGCGTAGGGGTTGCCTCGTGGGTCCAGTAGAATCGCAGCTAGTGCTGGCCCCTTCAGGGTTTGGGCAAATATCTGGTCCCTTATTAGGTTGGCCTCATATGAGTTTGGATAGTATCCATGCTTTTCCTTCCAGTTCTCGGCCAAGATGGGATAGATAACCCGGTCTTCCGATTCCCGGCCTGGATACGCCGCCTGAACGGTCTTCGCAACAGTCCAGTGACGGAATATGTAATTAACACCTTGCCCCGCCGCAATCTTCCTGAGGGCTTCGTCCCTAAGCCCACCGGGCTTTCTCGTGCCAGTTACAAAATGGTACACCACGCGAAGGCGCCGATGCTCACGGTCAATCTGTTCTTGTGTCAGCTCGCCAAGGCTCTCTTCCCATTCCAAAACCTCTATGGGAATAAAGCCTAAGCCCTCTACAACTTCTGGCTGTGGCATTATTGCCTCACTCGCGGTCTACCGCCAGGGTTAGACAGGTCTGTTACCCCATTCCCGCTTGGCTGAGCCCCCGCCCGAGGGTTGATGCCTCCCTCTGGGCCACTCGGCGTTCCTGCCTCTTGCCCGCCACCGAACTGCTGCTGCATCTGCCGTATGAGCATTTCAGCAGCCGCAGCATAGCCACGAGCCTTGAACTCATCACCCCTATCCAACGCGGCCCTGCCTTCTGCCTCCAGCCGCCCTATACCGTCGACAATAGCCATCGCCTCGAGGAACGGCTCCTCCCTGATGCGCTTCATCTCGCCAGCAGGGTCCTCAACGCCGCCAAACTCGTCCAGTATGGTCTGTAGACTCATGTTCTGCTTCCCGGGGCGCAGAATCCCCATGGTCTGAGCCCTCATGATCTGGTCGGACGGAAGCGACAACTCTATCGTGACTTCAACATGATGAGAGTCGGGGATGCTCGTTCCTTCAAACTCCTCATCGAAGTAGCCAGCGTTGGTGCCACCCCGTATCCTCCCCGATACCCTCATCGGCTCCGTGACCTTCTTCTCCTCAGCCAGCCGTCTCCAGTTGGTGAGCCAGAAGTGATCAACCTCTGAAAACACATGCTCCATGGCTTCGCGTGCCGGGGCCAGCACCGTCTCCGACTGGCGGTTGAGCCGGTCTATGGCAACTCCCGAGGCTGGGAACGGGATGCTGCCGAATGAGGTATCGGCAAGGAGGTTACGCTGCTTCATTGCCCCCAAGTAGTCGAGGAGCGGCATGGTAGAGCCTATGGAGGTGGTCTGTTGCTGGAGGTCTATGGCTTCTCCGGGCCGGATTCCGAAGACGTTGAGCCTCTTCTCAAAGTCCTCCTTGTTGAACGGCACGTCCCCAGAAAGCGTCGTCACGACCCAGTTCCGCATAGCGGCGTTTTCCACGTCAAGGCTGAGAAGCGTGAGAAACTTGTTCAGGGCGTGGTAGGTAGTCTTGGCGGTCTCAACCATGGCTTGGCCCATGTGCATAACCGCCTGTTTGGGGTCTTTGTAGTAGCTCGCAGGTAGTGTGAGACCATTCACTGGGCCGTAGAGAACCGGGATGGAGAGCAGGTTCTCCTGTCTTGTCAGAGGTTTGACGAAGTGACCTCCCATGGGGTCGGAGGTGATGCCCTCTTTCTTCCCGCTCTCAACCAGGATAAGAGACTCGAGCACATCTGGGCGCTCGGGTTTTTCCGAGTTATGCCTTACCTCCCAGTGATCGAGGATAGTAACCGCGTCGGTATCCGGCCCCTTCAGGTTGGAGAAATCCCAGTTGTTCGCTATAGCCCGACGTTTGAACTCCCCGATGGTCGTCGTATACTCCCTGTCCACAGCGAGTAGGCCGAGGCGGCGCCCGCCGAACTCCGGGTAAACCTCCGTAACGTCCCAGACGTCGGTGAACAGCTCGATCTCACCGTTCGGCAAGACAATCGGCTCCATGTAGGTGCAATACCACCCGAGGAGGCACCAGCCTGCAAGGTCGCGCTCGTACGACTCCGCGTTGGAGCGGTACCGCAGAGCGTTATTCCACCTCCATGCCCCATAGAGCAGGCGCTCGACAGCGGAGTAGGTGTCCTGAGCTTCTGGGTCGATGTTCTTTAACATGGACTGGGCCATGCGGTGGCGGGGTTGGGAGTGGGAGAGGATGTGGACTCCAAACGCATGGGCAGCGCGGAGGTCTCCGATAACGGTGGACTCTTTGTATTTGCTCTCGTTGACCATCTCCAAGACCCTCATGGTCTCGTTGATGTAGGCGTTCCTAGCCCCCCAGATACCCTTTCGGTCATTGGCCTCGCCCAAGATGCGCTGTAGCTCTGCTTTTTCAGTTGTCAATCTTCCTACCTCCCCTTGGGCGGATATTCTGATGGAAGTAGCTGCCCTTGCTACTCGCTCTCATAAAGTCCTGGTGTTCTTGTGACGTCACATCATCGTACTGGATTTTTGCCCCAGTCGTAAACTCCACCTCAAGAACACCGCGCTGATAACCGATGCCCTTGATGAACGAGCTAGTCACCTGTTCCCGATGCATCCTCTTTCCCCTTCTCGATGATACTGATCTCCGCAAAGGCCTCCACAACGATTGCACTGTCCTTCAGCCTTGCCAGAGGGTGAGCCTTGAACACCAAGCCTCTCTCTTCTCCAGTGTGAGGGTGACTAAATACCAGAAGCACCTCATGGGCTGCCACCTCGACTCCCTTGAGGGTCATCTGGATAACGTTTTCCGAGATCATGGTCATGATGTCTTCAGACGGCATAATCTTCATTACCACTCTCCTTGAACGACTCTTCTCGTCCGTCCCGAGACACTCCTCACCATCATGAGCCCCTGGTTCCTAGCCACTATAGCTATAAGCTCCGCAGACACGAGGTCATCTGGCTTGCCGCCAAACTTCCCCGGCTCCAGCTCCTGGTAGGCCCTCATCTGCCTCAGCGTCCCTGGATGCCACGATCTCCACATCCTATCGGCTATGAGCTGCCTCAGCAGCCCAATCGCCCACGGTTTGGTGGTAGGGCCGGTATGGAACCCGTACTGGCCGTCGCCACCAGGAGCAGAACCCACCTGATGAATATATATGTACGGATAATGCTCTTCTCGGAGCAAAAGGTCAATGAGCCCATAGGCGGCATTGTTGTTCTCGACGTTGATGAGGGCATTGTTGTACCGTCTCCCGAGGGTAGCGAGGATTCCAGCGGCCTCTCGGGGCGGGATCTTGCCCTGGACAGCAGCTGCATGCTCCCAGTTCGGGAGTTTCCTGACCGTAGCGGTGGTATCATCCGACTGCGGCATCCCCTCCGCAGGGTCAACGCCGATGACGTACATGGATCCGGCCTGGGGACCAAGGTAGATGCTCACCTTACCGTTGTACTCCGTATCCACCGGCTCCCTGGCGCTGCTGAGGAGGTCTGTAAGGTAGGTGATATCGAACACGTTGAACCCGGTGAACAAGAAACACGTTACGTCGTCCTCACAGAATTGCTCCAGGAACTTGTCCTCCGACCCCACCTCCTTGATCTTGTACCGGCGCCAAGCGATATTCCGCTTCGTTAGCCCATGTGCGAGCATGAGGCGGGTCTCGTGCTCGGTAAGCTCCTGGTTAGAGCCAAGGTAGAACTCGTCCATCTGGTAAGACGGTTCCCACCACCATTCGTACAGAAAGCCCTTGTAAACGCTATCTCCCTGGACAATGCCCTGGTAATCGTCGTAGAACTTACCCCTGGCGCCTCTAGGGCGGCTCTCCTTGACGATTCTGGAGAACGTCGCGTCAACCGGCAGGAGGTTACGCTCGATCTCCTCGTAGTCCGAGTCCTGGAAGGCCGCGCACTCGGTGATGTGGACCCGGTTTAGCGTCATGCCCTGTCCGATGTCGTGAGAACCCGAAGCAGCGAACAGGAGGACAGATTTCTCTTTATTTGCGAAGGTGAACTCCATCCTATGCTGGTTCCCCATGGTGACCTCGCAGGGCATGAGCTCCTTGTGGACGGAGTTAACGAACAAGCCTACACGGTCACGGTGCTCTGGAAGGTGGGTTTCCTCGGGCATCTGACAAACGAAGAGGGTATTGATGTTCGGGGTTAGCATTGATTCAGCGGTAAACTCGGCGTTGATCTGTGAGGAAATGCGGATCTGCCTAGCCTTGAGTATCTGGTCCCTCATAGTCCTCTTGGGCCAATAGTCTGCCTGGGCCTTGGTCCAGATCATCGGCACCATACCGTACCGACTGTCCCGGTGACGTATCTTGAAGAGTGTCGAGATGAAGACGTATGGGTCCTCCTGAGAGGCCCTTAGAAACGCCTCGACGCTCTGATACTTCTCGGGGAGAGTGATCTGGTCCGTTGTCACTCGACGACCTCCACAGTGTCGGCATCGACAATCTTGAGTTCCTCACGCTTCTCGAGCACGATCTTGATGAGAATCTCCTGCGGCCCCTCGATCCTCTGCTCGATCTCTTTGCGCCCCCGCTCAAGCTCGGTGGGCAAATGCACCAGCGTCTTCTGGGCGTCGTGGATGAGCTTGGCCTTGTCCTTCCCGGCAGCACTCATCGAGAGACTGGCGGTTTTCTCGAGCCGGTCAAGGTTCCTCGGGGCGTACAGCCCCGCTAGGCGCTTGAGGTACATGCTCGCCTGGTCGGGGTACAGGAGGTTATCCCAAAGCCGTTTGAACGAGTAGTACCGCGGGTCTTTGTTGTTGAGCCACCCGGCGAGCTGCTGGTAGCCGATTCCAGCCTTCCTAGCGGTCTCCGTAGGCGAGTCGTTAGGGTCTCGGATCAGCAACACCCGCTGCTGCACAGGGGTGAGGGCCTGGTAGAGCTTCGCAAGGTCCTCCGAGGACTCGGCCCAGCCAGTCTCCTCCTCCTGCGTGGCAGGAACGAGGTCTGCGTTCTCGGGAAGGTCGTCAAACATCAGGTGTTACTCCCTCTAACTGCTGCCCATCCTTCTCCAGAAGTCCAAGTTGTGCCGCTATTCGCGATTAGTGGCTTTCCCTCTCCATGAAGGTCGTAAGAAGTGGGTGGACCTAGCAACCCACGCCAGAAAGTACCTCCATGCAGATAGTCAAGAATAATACTAAAACTGTCCCGATATGTCTCTGTGACCCTATCAATCCGCCAGTCCCAGTAAGCGTTAAGCTCCTCCTCCGACATGGCGCCAACCTCAGCAGCCCTGGTCTTTATCTGCCAGTCGTGCGCTTCCTTTAGCGCCGCCATCAGGTGGATGCGGCACGAGACGGTAAACGCTGCGCCCCAGTAGGCGTCATAGGTCATCGCCCCTCCTCGCTCCAGTAATACTCCCACACCAGCTCGCTCACCGTCGGTGCGTAGTGTCGCTCCCGATGCCCCTTCGGTAGCCGACACCCCACGGTCCGCCCATCGAACGTCGTGTGCGCCTCGCACAGAGGCTTCTCCCCTGCTTTGCGCAGTACGATGTCTTCCGACACTTCTCTAGGGGTGAAGCTACTGAATACTGCCATCAGTCCTCCGCGCCATTCGTTGATGCCTGTATCCGCTTCCTCAGCGCCTCGTACATCTGCTGCCAGCGCCGGACGTTGTGTTTACGACCCTTGGCACGCCTAGCCTCGCGTTTCCGGTCCCTGCGTTCGGCCTTGAGGTCATCCACCTACTGCCTCTCTTGCGGCTTTTCTTCCAGTTCCATCTTCCACGCCCTGCAGGTGTGGTGACAACTGTAGGCGCAGGAGTAACAGATCTGCTCTGGCTCCGTACAGTTACAGACGAAGCTCATCTCACCCTCGATGATATGGGGGCCTGCGTGGCACTCGCAGTAGCAGCTGCATAGGCCCGCAGGGGTCACCCATACCGCTGGCCCCATCAGTCTCCTCCTTTCCCTGGCTCTGCGTCCACATCCCGCTCCTCTAGCACCGTGGCCTTGCAGAGGTAGCTCCGTCCCTCAGTCAGAGGCCCCCGGTGGAGCTCCCTCCTGGCGCTCTCCTCGCTCAGGTGGATTGTAACATGGTTCATCGGACACCCTGTCGGCTTCCACTCACGCACAACCAGAAACACCTCCTGCTGCATCGTGCTACCTCCTCAGATAGGAACTTTTCAGCTTTTGGAGCGTAGATCGGGGCTATCTCCTGTAGAATGGCTCATCTCCCCACCTGTGTTCCATAGACCCATCACCCCAGCTACGCATGCCCTCGTGCTGTATCTGAGAATGGTGTCCCTGTTTCCTCTCATAGACGAAAATGTAGCCATGCCACTTCGTCTTCTCGAGGCAGTATGGCCCGAATCGCTGGTACTTCCTCATCATCTTCTCCTGGAAGATCATGCTGCATAGCTCCTAGATACGAATAATCCCAGAAACGAGAGAGACGTCGGGGAGCGATATAAAGACCCTATATATAATCGGCGCGAAACAAGTCCTACCCCTACCCCGGGGGCCTCCCGTTTCATGCCACGCGTTTCATGTAACACGTTTCCTCCTCTTATGCTTCCGCTTCACAGGCTTGCCAGCTGGCCCTAGGCCCACGGCCTTGAGTAGCGTTGCCTTCGCTCTCGTTTGAGCAGGATACCGTGCCTCTGTGGCCCTATGTTCCGCCAGCTTCTGGTTCAGGTAGTCACGGGCGGCAAGGGTGGGGTCTAGGTGACTCTCGCCGTAGAGGGTAGCGGCCTCTTGGATGAAGCGTGCTATGGCCTCATGGCTGAAGTAGGGGCTGTAGTCGGTGTGCAGCTGGCCCACGGCCGGGTGGCGAAGGCCGTTGTGAAAGAACCTCTTGCATCTAGGGTGGCAGAAGCGATGCGTCCGCTTGAAGGGAAAGAAATCCTTGCCGCAAGCGTCACAGGGACGTGCTACATCGGAGTGGCGCCTAGCTGCAGCTAATACCCGCCCAGCAACGCTCAACGCTTCTCTTGTAGCTACAGGCACCGTTGTAGCACGTTCCACGTTTCACGTTCCTATCGTTTCAGACTCTAGGCTTAAGAGTAACTAGAAACTAAAGAAACTGTCAAGCCTCTAGTTACTAGGTACTAGAGCCAAGAATCTCTCTTCTCTCTTCTTCCTCTTAGGTTTCTTCTCTCTTCTCTCTTAAGATTGGAGCAAAAAGGCCCTAAAAGGCACCGGAAATCTATTGAGTACTACGTATTCTTCGTGGTAAGATTGTCTCAGGAGGTGAAGGAATGGACTACCAAGAGCTTCAAGAGCGACAGGCGGAAGTCGACAAACGCTTCACGCTTAGGTACTACTCCTCATCAAACAGAATGGCGGCCATGTTGAACAGATTCGCCAACGGATGCATTGAAGATATGCTCATTTGTGAATATTGCGGGTGGGAGCAAGAGCCGGAGCTTGTTTATATGGGGGTCTGCATCCAGTGCCTTGACCTACGGCAAGAGCCGACACGGCCAAACTTTCACGCCTAGGCTTGTGAAGCCGCTAGGTGGCCTCTGTGAGGGGATAGGGGCCACCAGTCGGAAGCACAAATAAGATTGTCTCAGGAGGTGAAGAAGTGAGCGAACACCAGCATAGTTGCCAGGAATGCGGCCGTCAAGAAGATTGCTCTCCTGCGGACGATTGCATGGGCGAAGGGGTCAACCATTGTGAAGAGTGTTTAAGCAGATACTACCCCTGGCCCGTCGAGTATCCGGTAATCATCAAACGGCACATACACCTTACAAAGAGGGGCGAAGCGGTGCTCTTAGGGAAAGAGGCTGCAGGCGATAATCACTTCTACACCCAGCGCGTGAATCCCGAAGGCCGCCCATTTTGGGGCCATTACCGCCTAACCCTTGAAGAGGCGCTGGAAGATTTCGAAGAGCGCCGTAGTAGCTAGGCTTGTGCGCTGCTAGGTGGCCTCTGCGAAGGGACAGGGGCCACCAGTCGGAAGCACAAACGGGAAGGATGGTGACACCATGGGCGATAGAGTCAGTATCAGCTTCAAGAACGCGGATGAAGAATCCGTGGCGCTTTTCAGCCACTGGGGTGGTATGGGCTTCGTAGAGGAAGCTAGAGGCTACGTAGAGGACTTAAAGATAGCACAGCCGCAAAGCATCCTAGGGCATGGGCCTCTTGCAAGGCGTGAGCCCAACACCGTCATGGTCGACTTCATTCGCTACCTGACAAGCGCCATGCCACGAGTAGAGGGCAACTACTACCTAGGCAAGGATGAGACCGAAGGCGACAACTCCAACAACGGACACCATATCATCGAGCTTGGAAACTAGAGGAGAGAAGCAACTATGATGGCAGCAAGCTACCCTACCAAGAAGAACATGCGCGAACACATCGGTCAACCACTGCGATACGTTGAAACTTCACTCTTTGGCGAAGAGTACCACGGCGACGGCGTATATGCAGTAGTCGGTCCAGCGCCCTACGTTCGCAAGTGGTACGCACAAGTGACGGTAAAGAATGGTGTGATAGCCAAAGTCAAATAGATTGCGCTTGGCTAGCCCTATCCTAGCACCCTAGGGTAGGGCGCTGACAAAGTACAGTCAAGGAGAAAGTGATGGCAACCATAGGCAAAATATCACCGGGCAATAGGAAACTTGGCAAGTCGCCAGCAATCGCGAGTTGGAACATTCCCGCGGGCCCGACATGTCCGGGAGCTACGGCGTGGTGTGCAAAATACTGCTATGCCAAAAAGATTGAGCGTATTTACACCAATTCACGCATAGCCTACGCACGCAACTACGGCGCCACGATCCCGGCGCTAGACGCAAGAGTGCAATATGTTCGTATCCACGCTAACGGCGACTTCTACAACGTCAACTATATCCAAGAGTGGACCGACTACGCAAGGGCAAACCCTGGCGTGCTATTTTGGGCCTATACGCGCTCATGGCGTGTCCCTGATCTCTTGCCTTCCCTGGAGACGGTGCGAGCGCTGCCAAATATGCAACTATTTGCAAGCGTAGACCCTAGCACACCCGAGAATCCGCCCATAGGGTGGCGCGTTGCTTACGTCGACGGTACGCCAGACCAGTCAGGCTACCCTTGCCCGGAGCAATCCGACCGAAAAGAGAGCTGTCTGGCTTGTGGCTATTGCTTCAAGGGCAAAAAGCATAACGTAGTGTTCGGAGAGCACTGAAAGGGGGATCATATGGCGAATTTTGACAGTAGGGTAAAGTGTAGGTGTTGTGGCAATCCCGTGATAGTGTTCGACGGCCACCCAATCCATACCATGTGCATATCCAAGCATTGGGGGAAGCACGTCTATGGGATCAATGGCTCACGGTGCAAAGAGTTTTGGCAAAAGGCGCGATATAGCAAGCTAGCTAGGGCATAAGCCCAGAAAGAAGCGAGTAGCTTAACGAAAGGCGGTGACGCAATGATCCGACTAGTCCCACAAGCCGGGGTCAGGGAGTTGATGCAGGCAGCGACAGAGGTTGTGTCAACCGAAAACGATTTCAACATTGACGGCAACTGCGTTTGGTGTGGTCGGGATACAGCCTACGAAAACGATGTTCGTAGCATGGAATGTGATAGTGGTGATTGCCCTGCATTTGTGTTACGAGGGGCCATTGCCAAGGTACGAAGCGCACTAGCCTAGCCTCCTGCCCCTGCCCCTGCCCCGTGGGGCGTACGAGGGGACACGCCTCACGGATCGGGAGTATGAGTAACGAAAGGAGCAGACCATGGCGAACAGTCGGACATGCCAAGCCTGTCTTGCGGGGAATCACAGGGGTTGTACTCCTCGGTTCCAAGGGAGCACCAACCGCATGAAGCTGACAGGCTCACAACCAAAGCAGAGTAGCTACAGCTACAAGTGTCCTTGTAAGCATAACTAGCCCGTGACGTCACACAATGCTCACACGAGAAAGGAGGTAACTCATGACAGCCACAAAGCGCCTACAGTGCCGGCACCTGAAACTTGATGGGACCCGCTGCCTCCACACCTGGATACCGCGGCGCACCGACGAGAAGCCCGTGGTATGCCCCAAGTGCAAGAACTACGACTGGGAGAAGGGCCGGGATCCGAAATGATCCGCACGCTCGGGCTTCTGGCCCTCGTCGTCCTGGTCCTGGGCTGTGCCCCAGCCCGGGAGTCCGCCCGAGTGGTCAGGGTGATCGACGGTGACACCATCGTCGTGCTCCTGGACGGAGAAGAGGAGCGGGTCCGCTACATCGGTATCGACACCCCGGAGCTCGGCACTATGTGCGGAGTGAAGGCAAGACTGGTGAATAGCCTACTGGTGAGCGGAAAGGTGGTGCAGTTGGAGAAAGATGTGTCCGAGAGGGATAGGTACGGGCGGCTCTTGCGGTACGTGTACGCGGACGGCGTGATGGTCAACGCCCGGCTTGTCGAGGAGGGGCATGCGAAGGTAGCCACCTACCCGCCGGACGTCAAATACAGGGGGCTTTTCTTGAGGCTCCTCGTGGTGGGCAGCTGTTAAAGAAAGGGGGAGGCTATGAATTGTAGCGTGATTGTTTGGACTATCATGGCGAGGCCGAAAAAGTGGGTTCCTTGTGGCTATCCTGCACCGTACATATATCTCAGCTCCAGCCGTTGCCAAGTGCACATGGATGAAATAGCTGAGCTGCATGGTCGGTATCAGCCACCACAAGACCTAGAAGAGGAGCCTAAGAAATGACCGGCACATACGACCTCTCGGACCGCTGGCGCATCGCAATCGCCGTCGGCTACGTGATACTGCACTACTGGGATTTGATGTGGAAGGAGTTGGAGTGATGGAGTATATGTTGAAACCACAGACGTTGTTCGATAACTTCACTCAAGCAGCAGAGAGAAGTTACTTGCCAGAAGTAGCCCAAGAGTTTCAGTTGCAACTTCTTACAGCCATAGCCGAGCGCCTGGAGGCCCTGGTTGCGGCAGTGGAGGTCGGCAACGTGACGCAGGAGAAGATCGCCGAGAGCCTCTACGCCCTAGCAAGTAAAGCGGGTAAGTGATGGCCACCTTCGAGCAGACCTGGAAGATGCTCGGCCTCCCCGCTGTGGCGTGCGTGCTGTGCGGCGGGACCCAGGAGATCGTACACGCCCGATTCAAGGGCAAGGAAGAGATACAAGCCCTGTGCTTGTCGTGCTACGAGAATCTTTGGGAGGATAGCCACCCACCAAAAGAGGAGGCAGAGTGAACGTGTCAACCGAATGCATACACCCGGAGACGGAGATCCTGAGTCAGTGCTGCGACTGGCCGGGGTCCGTGTTCGAGGGCCGCTGCGGTAGGTGCAAGGAGAATGCGCTGTTCCAGCGTGTGTGCGTAGCGTGCAGAGAGACGGTAGAGGAGGCGAAATGAGCCATACGCCTTTGCCTTAGTGTATAATATAAGGCGGAGGTGATTAGTGAAACCGTGTAGGATTTGCAAAGTGGAGCTTGAGCCTCGTTACTGGCAAACAAGGAAAGGAGATTATACTTGTCCATCTTGCCTAAGAGAGTACGGGATAGAGTGGCGTAAGAGAAGACTCGCAGCCGGCTTGAAAGTTGGTGGTAGCAAGACGTGGGACCCCAAAAAGAAGGAAGCTTGGTTTAAGGCTTACTGGGCCAACCCAGCGAATAGGGCTAGGAGAGCCGCCTATATGCGGCGCTATTCCAAAGAACCTAGACTTCAAGAAAGATTCCATGCTAGGTGGATTTTGAGCAGAGCAGTCAAGTCTGGAAGAATATACAGACAGCCGTGTGTTGTTTGTGGGAGGCAGCCAGTGGACGCACACCATCCAGATTACGCTAAGCCATTAGAGGTGGTATGGCTGTGTAAGCCACATCACCGAATCCGGCACGCCAAAGCAAAGGAGGCACTACATGACACAGAATAGCTGGCCCACCCGCATCAAGGCCCTCCGCATGGGCCTCGGCATCTCGCAGTTCCTGCTGGCGTATCAGCTCGGAGTCTCGCTCAATACCGTTAACCGATGGGAGCGGGGCTGGACCCAGCCTCAAGGCAGGTCTATCCACGAACGGGTTGAGGAGTTGGAGAAAACTCTTGCGAAACAATCTTGAAACGCCATTCGTTATATGATATACTCAGCTTACGATGAGTAAGCAAGTTACGTGGCGAAGCACTGTCAAGGATTGGCTAAAAGCAACAGGGCATTACCAATGGTGGTTAGCTGAGGAGGTTCGCATTAAGCCAGCGTATCTATCAGGGTTACTAGGAGGCGCAGCCTCACCTAGCGGTGCACTCCTAGTACGGCTAGAAGAGGTTATAGGAGTGAAGCTCGGCACCCTCTGGCTCATGTATCAGCGGGAGCTAAAGGAGAACAGCGACGGCTAAGACGATCAAGCGCCTCGACACCGTCGTCTGCCTTGAGTGTAAGTGGGAGATCCCCCGTGGGCCATGTCCACGGTGCGAAAGATAGCTTCGGCCCCGCTGAGGGGCAGGGCTGAGGCAAGAAAGGAAGCAATGGCAGGTACGTGCGTGATATGCAAAAGCACAGCGAGGCCCCACTTAAACTAGCAAAGGAGGAATCATGCCAACAGAGACAGCGGGAGAAGGATTTGCATTAGGCGCCAAGGTCAAGAACCTTGGGGAGCAGCGTAACGGTAAGGGATGGGCCTTGACATTGGACCACAAGTGGCCCGGGAGCCAGTTCGATACTATCCTAACCGGACAGGACTGGGACAAAGTAGAGGGGCTATCCGTAGGGATGGAGATCGTGGCTGCTATCACAAGAGGTAGCCTCAAGAAAGACAGGGCCGGGAACGAGAAGTCAGGGCAGTACGAGAGTGACTTCTTCTGGAATGTCCACACGATCAATGCCCCAGGCAATGGCGTAGCAGGGGAAAAGCCCAAGGCACAACCAGCTCCGAAGGCCGCGCCGAAGGAAGCTCCCCGTGCGCCCATGCAAGGCCAGGATTTCGGGGAGACGTATAGATATATATCGTGGAGCGGGATGGCGGCTAACGCACTGAGCATGATCCCTGACCTCATCGATGCCCATAAAAACGACGAGAAGCCCCTGAAGTACGAAGACGCTTTCCTGCTCGCCATGAAACTCCAGCTCGAGAGCGTTCGTAGAGAAGTAAGCCGCTAATGACCACCAAGACGCAACCCACCATCACCCGCCACGACTCGCCTCGTGGTGGCTCTCGCATGTACCGAGTCAAGGGCTACGACGAACCGATGCCCTCCGTTACCACGGTGCTGAATATGTACCCGAAGCCCGCACTTTGGGGATGGTATAACAAGATGGGCCGCGAGGCTATGATCGAGAAGCTAAAGCCCTATCTTGGAGAGAGATTGACTTATGAGATGCTTGAAAGAGCTAATGAAGAGGCCAAGAAGCGGCCCGAGAAGGTGCGGGATGCGGCGGCAGACTTCGGGACTCAAGCGCACACGCTCATTGATTTGATACTAAAAGGCGCAGAAGTTTCTATTCCTCCTGCATTTGATTCTGTAGTTACTAATTTCTCTGCTTGGCATACGGACACTGGCCTCGACATACGCATGGGCGAGGTGATGGTCTACAGCCCCACGCTCCTCTACGCTGGGACGTTCGATGCGATGGGGTATACCGAGTGCAAAACGTGTGACCCCGACACACCTCCGCACGGTTTTGGGTGCCCTACCTGCGGAGGTTCCTTCAAGCGCCCCGTCATCATCGACTTCAAGACCTCGAACGGCCTCTATCCAGAGATGGACATGCAGTTGGCTGCGTATGGCTACGCTTGGTCCGAGATGTTTGGCGAACAGATCACCGAAGGGTGGCTCGTGCGATTCAGCAAGGACACGCCAGCGAAGCCAGAGGATGCGTTTGAGGTGAAGAAAGTGGAGGGGCAGCAGTACCAGGCTGCACTCGAAGAGTTCAAGGCGATGCTTGAGTGGTACAAGAAACACGAGGCGAGGAAGTAATGAGGATAGATATTAACGAAGCCCAGCTTAAGACAGCCACTGTTCAAATACAAACGCTCACTATAAGCGGGAAGCAGGTGACACTTGCTGTATTTAGGCAGTTAGTGGAAGAGAGAATATTAAGTGATGAGCTAGACTTATTGGGTATCCCGTGGGGGGTGGTGAACTACCACCCTGATGGGTGCAAAGATTCCAAAACTCATCTTCATGTTGTTTGGCAAAGAGGAGATGAACTGAGGCGATCTCTTCAAGACAAGCCCTTAGACCCGACAAGAGTAGTTGAACCCATATTGGGATCGGAGTGGCTTAACGCGGCTGTATTAGATGGGTGGACACCGAAGGAGGATGTGGGTTCTTACCGTGGAATTCGTGTTCGTTTCGAACATGGTGTGGCATCTATTTGGATAAGCGATGAAGCTATGAGTTTGCTGAGGTTCCCATCTACTAAGGGCTACGCTTTTAACTGCCTGAAGGAGAAGGTCAACAACGACGGGCGGTCACGAGAATATCTTGTATCTCTAGTAAACGAAGATATCCGGCAGGAGACACAGTTCCGTGGAAAAGAAGTGCAGCGCTGGAACGAGTTCAAAGCCCTTCCCCAGTTATTTATAGCGGTATAGCCCATGACCCCCGCCGAGAAGCAGCGCATCAGGGACCTGTGGGCGTGGCTCACGGAGTGGGAGATGGGGCACTCGTGGGACGGCGGCCCAACGAAGGAAGACATTAAGCGTGGGATGAACATCAAGAATGAACGAACTCTATATGGCCGGTTATGGTACTTGGGCGCTTTCGGTATGATTGAGTGCCACCCGCGGGGATGGAGAGACTTGTGCATCAACGTCCTCGTCCCGCTGCTCACCGATGGGGTCAACGCTAGGATCATGAAGCGATGACCACGCATAGCTCCTACTGCAACGAGAACCCTGAGACGCCGCACCACTGGAAGGGGCCTGACCAGGACGGCGTAACCCCCATCTCCAGCAAACCCTCCGTGTGCCTCAAGTGTGGAGAGGAACATTACTTCGTGCTGCCGGCGAGCTTCAGCGACGACTCCTGGGGAACACAGGCAATCAGCACCAAAGGATCGCCAGACTTTGTGCCGCGGATGCGACACCGGGGACTGGGGATGTGGGGCAAAGGGGAATGAACGCACTCACCCTCACCGTCTCTACGCTGCCAAACATGAAGCTCACCACCAACGGGAGGCGGGCCTTCATTCACAACCCTTACGGCCTTGCCAAAGCCGTGAGAGTGGAGCGGGAACGGGCCTACTGGCTGTTCACAGAGGCCCTGCAAGGCCGCCAGCCCCGATTTGAGCGCGTGAGGCTATCATGGGTGCTTACCTTCCCCCAAAAGCGCAGTAGGGACGCAGACGGCATTCTTGGAGGCGCATTAAAAATCTGGCAAGATTCCATCGTGGATTTGGGAATCATCAAAGACGATTCTACCGAGTATATCATCGGAGTACCCGCACTAGATATTAAAGTAGACAAGCTCCGAGCGCCGGAGATGACGCTGAGGATTGAGGCGGTGCCATAACTATGCAACAGCTCGAGATGGACCTGGCAGCTGGTATCCTCTACCGCGACCAGGCCCTTGCGTGGTACGAGGAGAACGCCGCCGACTGGCTAGCCCTGGCCCGTGCCGCTGCGTACCAGATATGGGAAGAGCATGGCAGTGTCACCACCGACGATGTGCAGGAGATGATCGGAGAGCTAGCCTGGGGCTACAGCCGCAACGTCATCGGGAGCATCTTCAAGCCGAGCCATTGGCAGGTCGTGGGCATGGTCCCGACCCGCAAGCCGAAGGGCCATGCGAGGCGGATATTCGTGTGGAGCTTGAGGAAAACTGCGACGGCATAAGCTTGACAAACACCCCTGTCTCCTAATAACATACTTACATGACACAACTACGTCTCCCGCAACTCCATTGCTTACGTTGCTATAAACCTTGGATACCCCGCACTGAGCGAATGCCTCGGGTTTGCCCGAAGTGCCACTCTCCGTACTGGGACCTCCCGCGCAAGGAGAAGGCTAATGGCCCTGAAGATCGACTACAAGGCATACCTCGCAAGCCGTGAGTGGCGGCTGAAGCGCCGAGAGGTTATTGAGAGGGCCAAGAACCTCTGTGAGCGGTGTTCTCATGCGCCGACACAGAGCGTGCATCACCTGACCTATAAGAGGATTGGGAACGAGGAACTGTATGACCTTTTGGGGGTCTGTAGGCCATGCCACGAATATCTGTCAGCGGAAAGAGACGATGATCCAGCGGTAGCAATAATTAAAAGGCTTTTAGCTAGTGGCGACGTAGTCGGTGATTGGATAGAAAATTTCGACGGTATCCCTTGGCTCCATTTCATGGGAGAAGAAACAGCTCATGGAGTTTTGCACCTTGACATCTCCACTACCGAAGACTACAACAGGATGAAGCTAAGTGACCCCTCTCTTGCGGCCCAACCAGTGATTGGTTTAGTGCCTGGCGTAGTCGCAACGTGTGTCTGGTACTGATATGCATGAGTGGCGCAAACTCTATGGGAAGAAGCTCTCGAACTCCGAGCGCGTAGCTTCCATATCCTTCGAGGCCCGTTGGCTCTACGTCTTACTACTCGGCCTACAGGACGACCACGGACAGTACCCATGGACCCCAGTGATGATCCGTTCCCTCTGCGCCACCACAGACTGGAACACTAAACGCGCAACAGAACTCCTCAAAGAAATCGAGAAAGCAGGGCTTGGAGAGACAAAGGAAACGATGTTTGTTCTAAGGAATGGTCAGTCTCTAAACGGAGTTCCTACCAGCGGGAAGTACGCGGGAAGAGCAAACCTCTACCCTGTGAACGAGGAGAGAACTTCACGGGTAGTTCAAGAGAAGGTCAGGAGTACTCCTAGAATAGAAGAGAAGAGAATAGAAGAGAAGAGAATAGAAGAAGAGAAGAGCGTCCCCGACTTCTTAGAAACCCTCAGAGAAATCCCTGAATGGTCAAAGGTCACCGCAGACAAAGAGCAAGAATTAATTAACTGGCTTCTAAGGAAAGAGGTCTCCGACAATTATGCCGAGCGCGAGGCTCTGTCACTAAGAGAAAAGTGGTGGACCAAGCGAAAGTATGAGTACGCCAACCCATTGCTCACATTCAAGAAGTGGGTGTTGCGCCCAGATATAGGAGTTAACCATGGACAGCCTACAACCAATTGGCGGGGCGATCCGTTCCTTGGGGATAAGCGGAACATCAACCGAATCCAAGGCTTCGACAACTCCGCCGACAAGTACCGAATCGCCCAACAGTCCGACACTCCCCCACGTAAGCCAACCACTGCCGAATGAGGCGCAGTGCCCAGTATGCACCTACTTCGACGTAGGACACCCTGACCTCAAGCGGGAGCTGTTGGGAAGAGACCCTTCCGGGCGGCTGCTCGATATGGCCCGCTGTCGGTGTCAGAACGAAGAGGACAGGGCAAGGCGGAACGAGGAGATGCGGTGGATTCAGTCCAACCTTCCGCTCGGGATCACCCGCAGAACATTCGACACCTTCAACCTTC
Source organism: Candidatus Pacearchaeota archaeon (assembly GCA_002690445.1). The sequence continues at coordinate 21,897 of NZER01000432.1, read as the reverse complement.
GCGAGGGCACTAAGGAAGCGTTAGCAGAGGCCTGGGACATGGCCTCGGGGAAGGGTGGGGTGTTGTTCCTAGTGGGGAGTACCGGCACTGGGAAGTCCCACCTACTGGAGGCCATCGGGCGCCACGTGCTGGAGAGCAGGAAGGATATTGACGTGCGGTACGAGACCTCATCGGGCCTACTCAACCGCCTACGCGAGGCGGCCAGCTCTAGCTCTGACCTCGATATGGCAGAGCTATGGAACTGGTATCAGCGTCGCGAGGTCCTGTTGCTGGACGATATAGGGGCGGAGAAGCCGAGCGAGTTTGTGGTGGAGCGGCTAACCTCCCTGGTGGATGATCGGTTAAGGAGGGGAACATCCCTGGCCATTGCGACGAATCTCACACATGAAGAGATGGCCTCCCGATTAGGGGACCGCCTAGCCTCGCGGCTTTACCAGACCAACCCTTCCCTGGGCGAGATCCGCCGGGTCACCATTACCTCGGGGGACTATCGGATGGAAAGGGGAAATGAATGAAGCAATTCCGCTGCCGATGCTGCGGCTCTTGCTCTACACCATTAAATACCTGCGCAGCCATAACCAGGAGGCCCCTGGCGTTAACGAGAAGGCCCCTTAACGCCGCTCATGGTACTCTGATAGGGTCGAGGGGAGAAACGAAGGGCTTTTGGGGGAGGTTGCGATGAAGAAAACCAAAGAGATCGAGGTTTGGGTCTGTGATTCATGCGGGCGAGAGCAAGGCTATCAGTTCGAGGCCTGTTCTACGTGCAAGAAAGAATTGTGTGGTGAGTGTTCTACTTTCTATACCGTACAAGTAGAGCGAAGGACTCCCAGCGGATCGTCTATGGGATTCGTGAGCATAGATCTGCATCATGAAGGACTTAAAATCACTCTTTGCCCCACCGATGCAACTTCTTTGGAGAAGACACTACGGGCAGCGGGGTTCGAGCAGTTCAACTACACGATAACCGCTGTTTAGTGTATCCTCGCCCCGTAGATCCACTCGATGAGTCGCTTCCCATAGACCGCCGAGGTCCCGACAAGGGCCACGATCAGTGAGATCCCCGTCGCAGTCGATGTGCTGACCACATTGGTTGCGTCGAACCAGGCGTAGATGAACTGCATCAGCACAAAGAAGAAGAAGACGGTGGTGTTGTCCAGTTCCCACACCGAGTAGCGGAGCTGGAGGCGGGAGAGGAGCCAGAGGATTCCGAAGATGAGGGCGGTTCCCATCCCTCCCGAGAGGCCAATGAAGAAGCGAGTGGCGCCCGTCGGCACCTCTCCAACGTAGGTGACGCTCCCAGCGCCTGCCCAGGTGAGACGGATAACCGTTTCGACCCCGGCAGTCTTGGCCCACAGAAAGTGAATCCCTTCATGGATTGGCGTGACTACCCACCCAAACAGGATGACAGCCACGAAGATGCCGAGAAACTTGAGCGTGTCCTTGTACATCAGTCCCTCCTAAACCAGCTATAGATGTGGAGGCCAGCCAAAAAGGCAACCATGAACCCGCCAAAGATGCCAGCCCACTCCCCGAAGCCCACGACGAGCCGGCACTCGCACAACTACTTGGCTGCCTTGTAGGCATCGATGACTCGCCACATCGCGGACATTAACTCGCTGCGTTCCTTATCGGTAATCTTGCCGTCCTTGCTAGAGTGCTCTACCACATCTAGTAGGTCTAGCGCCGCACCGATGGCTTTCCTATGGACGAGTATCTTCAGTAGCAGTTTCATGCTACCTCTCTATATCAAAGATAGACTTGACCGCTAGAGTGAGCCCTGTTGTTATCGCACCAATAACGCCTCCCAGCAGAGCAGCCGTTGAACTGTTCAGATCATCAGCGTTATCGATCAGGTAGACGAACATGATGGCATCAAGAGCCAGCATCGCGAAGATGACGCCATAACGAAGAACTAAACGTGCCATACTTTCCATCCTATACCTCCAGTATCCTCAGAATCCATCCCACGAGACCTAGCAGTGCGATAGTCCCGCTTATCGCTATAGGCACTGCCCACTTCATGACAGAGAGCCCGCCCTTGATTTCACTCAGGGCGCCTTTTATATCCTTGAGGTCTCCGTTAACCGATGCCTGGTGATCCTCCAGTGCTTCTAGCCGTGTCAAGTGAACCAAGAGCTTCCCGCCGTGATCGGACAAGGATTTCTGTATTGTCTCTAGCTGGCGCTCACTTACCATTGATCCTTTTCCCTACGTCTGCCTATTCAGAATCTCTGCGACAAGCTGCGCCGCCATGTGAGGGTTATTCTTCAGTGCCTTGACCGCAGCCTTCTTTGCCACAGCCAAAAGCTGCGAAGGCTGGATCCCTGTGAAGTCAACGCTTATCGGCACCGTCTGCATAACCGTTGTCCCCTTGAGAAGGGTTAGCTCAAAGGACAACACGTTCCCCTGCATAGTAGCGTTTCTTGCCCCGAACTCCATTAGACGACCTCCTGTGGTACAATGGGAAGCAGCCGTGACGCAGGAACGTCCGGCTGCATAGCACTGAAAGGAGAAGTCTTCCAATGCATCCACAGATTAACACAAAACCACTCTGTTCTGTTCCGCATTGTGAAAAGAAACCCCGCGGGTATGGCTATTGCTCTATGCATTACACCCGCTGGCGCAACTATGGCTCTCCGTTCAGGGTAAAACAGCGTTCTGAATGGGTCTATAAGCCACCGATCACACGCTTTTGGCCAAAGATTAAGCTTGACCCGACAACTGAGTGCTGGGATTGGACGGCTTCTAAGAGTAGGGATGGTTATGGTTGCTTTAAGGTTGGCCGAAAGATACTTCAGGCCAGTCGTTTCTCTTACACACACTTTGTAGGGACTATTCCTTTCGGTCTGGAAATTGACCACCTTTGCCATAACCGTTCTTGTGTAAACCCTAAACATCTTGAGCCAGTAACTAAAAAAGTGAATGGTGAGCGGCAGGATAAGACACGATTGTCTATTAGCCATACCAAAACACATTGCCTTCGTGGCTACCCATATATTGAAGAGAATATTTGGCGCGACCGAAAAGGGATTCGTTATTGCCGAGCATGTTCTCGTTTTAGGGATCAACGCCGACGCTCCCTTTTCAAACCACTTCTCTCAATTCAACCACGACTGGCCTCATGCTCTCGGGCTTCTCAATGTCCCCTCGTTCGGAAGCCTCCTGCTCCACGAAGTACGGCTGGATCTCGACGTTGGCACTCACGGCATTAGACGGGCCTTCGTCAAATGAGAAGGCAACGAGTACGCCCTTAGCGATGCTCGTCTCGAGCTGGGACATCACCAGCTCTGGCCGCAGCGACTCGTCCGACGCCTCATAGTCATCAGGGTCACGACTCACCCTCATGCGCCACCAGCGCGGCTTGAGCCCGGCAGCAGTCAGGGGGTTGGGCTTGTAACTGAGGCTCAACGCCCTCACCTTCGGAGCATTGGTGTCCGTCCCCGCAGCGCGTGCGAGTGTAGCCTGGAAGTCAAGATCGTATGCCTCAGTGCCTACCCCAGCGGTGGTATCAGTCTGGTCCACCCAACGGTACTGACCCCTCGCCTCGATCTTCGACGTGTTCGTGACTTGGTTGCCACCGTTCGTAAAGAAAACCAGGGCGATGTCTTCATCAGAAGAGAAGTCATCACCGATGACCTGGATGGTAAAGAACCCGTTCAGCAACACCTCGGAGTAGCCACCGAACCGGGAGGTGCGGATAAGTCCGCTGGCCGCATAGGTGTAGCCGGATATTTGCGTGGGGTTGTCGAGAATATTAAGGAAGTAGAAACCGTCCACATCATCCGACGTGCTGGTGTCCTCCATCATGTGAAGCCGGTTCGTCCCGTCATCCTCCCGGCTCACTGCAATGGCCCGGATCTGCCTATCGGCGGTGCTGTTGTAGTAAGGACGATGCCACTCGTGGTCAGTGAGCTTTGGTTGCAATGGGTCGGTGCGAAGAATCATCACATGCCCATTGTGGCTACCATCCGCTCCCCCCACGGCAGCAAACACCCATGGCCTTTCGTTACTCACGTAGAGGTCCGTCACATCGCCCTGCTTCGCCGTAGGGAGTCCATCACCCACACTCTGCGGCCCAAGGTTGATGACGTTGAAGATCCCCGCCTCTGACCAGAACCCCTGATAGACGTTCGGGCCATCGGACCAGGCCAGTGAGTCCGCGCCGTTCACATAGCCACGCTTCACCTTCCCGGTGAACACACTGGTAGGATTCAGATAGGCGACCATGCGATCATTCTCTAGGTATAGCCCGTCATAGGCACTTATCCAGGCAGACTCGGTGCCGCTCGAGTTGGGGTAGGCGATGATACCCCGCGGCAGCTCCCGCGAAGCCACCGTATCGGCTATCGTTGGCGCACTGGTAGAGTCAATGTCTGAGATCGTACCCCTGAACCATCTCGTCGTATAGGTATGGTCATCAACGTAGAGAATATTGAGCGTCCCGGCCACGATAGCCGCGTCGATGTACATGAAGTTATTGTGGACCTGCGGGCCAACCACCTCCCACACAGCGTTGTCCTGGCTCACGGCGAAGATCCGTCCATTCTGCCCGCCCGACTGGTCGAAGGGGTACTGGCTCAGTGCCACGACCCGGTACTCGGTCTCCAACACAGCCTGACAACCGTTGATGTTGGTGTCCGTATCCGCCGTGGTATCGGTCCATGTGGACGGCTGGTCGAACACCACCAGCTTCCCGGCCACCTTAGCGGGCTGAGCCCCACTGAAGGTCAGGTTGCTTGTGGACTCGATAAAGGAGGCGTGATTAGTGACAGTGGTATCGTCAGATTCGGTAACCGTAGTGCCGTCGTGGTAGAGCTTGACGTTTGAAGCGTTCCCGCTCGTCTCCTCCGCAGCCACTTCACACACAAGCCAGTCCCCATCCTGCGTGGTAACTGCCGAACCCGAGAAGGCGGTATCTCCAAAGCTCTGCTCTGTATTGATCGAGGTGTTCTCCGAGCCGCCAGTGTAGGCGACGTATGCCGTTGCACTCCCGACGATATACCCGACAACCGTAAGGCTGGAGGGCCTGAAGACATAAAGCCTGAGCCCCCACTGCGTTGCGGCGGTGACGATGTCGTCCACCTCTCGAGCTATGTTGAGCTTCCAGTTCTGAGCACCGATGGTCTGAGCGGCGAGGGACGGGGACGCACACCGTAACAGCATAGTGTTGGCGTTGTTCAGCGATACCGCCCCAATGGGGATCTGGGTGGCCCCAGCGGTGGTGTTCATGGTTTGAGCCGCCGAGGTGCCGCCGCTATCGTATCCATTAGGGAAGGCGCTTCCCGCCACCCCACGATCATCTGTTGCTACGTGGAGGTAGAACCTCGTGGTCGTAGTGCTCGAGATGGTGGCGAACTTGTCTTGCGCCATGGCAAACAGCTCGCCGCGGGCCTCCTGGAGGCGGTTGTACTGGATGGTTCCCGCAGGGATGGTCATGGTGTTCTTGAGAGGTCCGAGGGTCAGGAGGTTGGGGAAGAGTGAGTTGACATTCTCCTCATCCCAGATGAACCCCCGTTTGTGGAACCGCTGGTAGCCGATACCCCAGGGTGGCGCCCAGACTTCGCGCCTATGGGACATGAGGTTGTCTAGGTTGGGCTTCCCGGACTCAGGGGCAGTGTCAGGAAACCCTTCGACGGGAAGAACCCCGTGTTCTATCAGGCCCTTCGTGACGTAGGATGACCCGTCAAGACTGAAGCGGCCCATTATCGAACCCTACGGCTACCCGGGGTTACGTGTCGCCATGGGCTGCTCAGGAGACGTCGCTCTGCTTCCTCTCGCCAGTCCGAGACCTTCATCCTGTCCGCTATGGAGCCATCGGTATTGTAAATCTCCAGCACTGCCCGGAGTGCTACAAGCTGGGCGTCAAACTCCACGTTGGTCGCCGCAGCAATGGTGTCGGTGCGATACCCATGGCCTGTCAGCATCAGGTGGTGCTTCCAGATAGCCCCCGACCCCTGGGCTATCCACAGAAGCGGGGTGCCATTCGTCTGCTCCCGCACAAGCCGCCAGTAGTCACGGCTAAGAGGCTCTGGATAGTACCGACCCACTCCCGAGCTCTGGTGATCGGGCAGCCCATCGCTCCCTATCGTCCCTCGGCTCTTCTCCACGTAGATGTCAGTAAGGTGAGTAACCCAGTGGGGGATGCGGTACAGCTCAGGCCGAGAGTGCGGGAACAACCCCGCATCATCGAATCGCACGGTTTGGGCATTCCCCGAGAGAACATACGCCTGGAAAGCCATCTGCGTAAGCTGGTCGTCCACCTGCACGCCTAAGCGCTCCAGGCGTTCCCATCCAGCGGTCCCAGTGTGGTCCCCCGAAGAACCACCAACAGTAGTGAGTAGAGTTTGAGTGCCAGTTACCAAGCGGCCCCGTGCGCGTGTCGCAGCAGAAGCATAGGCCCATAACTCGAAGTCAACCGTCTCGTTGGCATACTTGCCCCAGTCGAGGATAAGCTGCTGGAAGTAGCCCTCATTAGTGCCGTCAGAAACGATCTCTCCCGAATAGGTATCTAGGCCCGTGAGGTTACGAGCGAAGGTTGTCTCTTGCTGCCCCGTTGCGCCCGTGCCTTGGACACTCCACCCATCAGAGGAGAGATAGCGCGTAAGGATGAAGGAGGCAGCGGCTACGGAGCTGCTGCTGTCCCAGTCCTGGAAGTGGGAGTTGGAGAGGATGTTGCCGTATTTCAACGAAGAGTCGCTGAACGGCGGGTACAGCTCCAACGCCAGCTTACGGATAGCATCTCCAATGGCCTCGAATATCTCTGCCGGGTTGTGCTTGAGGACGAGAACCCCCGAGCTGCTAGTAGGATTCGTGGTCCAGGTATCTACGGTGAAGGTGCGGGTAGAGCCAGTATAATCTTTGACCCTTCGTGTTTGCCCTATCCCCGTGCCGGATACGACATACAGAAAGAGGTCGTTGTAGGCATCATCGGTCTCAGACCGCACCCCACCGTCAGCAGCGACAACGGTGGTGCCAGTGGCGGAGGCAGCGGTAAACGACTCACGACGGCTGCCAAGCAGCCTCGCCACTATAGGCACAATCCCTGCCGCTGTTGTCCTTACAAGGAATGTGATAACGCCCTCCTGGTTTAGCTATGCGCCAGCTTTACATGGGCTTTCATCTTGGGGTGTATCCCCAGTGGAGCCGCTGCGGTTATAGGAGTGCCGCACTCCTCGCAGAACTTGGTAACAGGGCCAGCCTGGGCCACAGCCTTGTGGCCTTTCCCCTTTTTGTGCTGGGGGATAGGAGCGCCACCGTTTTGCCCAAGGGCTTTAATGAGAGCCTCAGAGGTCCGTTGCTCCCGCTCAAACCTTGCGTCCTCCTTGCGCTCTACCCGGTCCTGCTGGATCGTGTCCCACGCTTCCTTGTGCTTCCTTAGCATGTGGCGCCTAAGCCCGGTTGTACCCATGAGCTTTCCTTGCTTGGCGCACACCTCGAGGTTCAGCTCATCCATGCGGCCCCTGTCGGGGTGCAGGGCGCTGAGCAGACAGAACTTATCCGGTTCCCGCACCTTCCCGATCCACGGGCGGTTTGGGGGAAGATACGCCGGACTCCCATCTGCGAGCTTCCACTTGAGTACCGTAATAAGGTTGTTCCTGTTGATGGGCTTTATCTTCCCATCACTATTGCGCCGCAGGTATACATATCCTGCGCTCTTGTCCAGGGGCTTGCCGTCAAGATCGGTGGTCATGATGGTGGGAGTTCTTTCGCCATCACCCTTCTCCACAACGGCTGAGCCTTCTGGCTTGGGCTCGGGGGCCTCCCCCAGCTCCTTCAAGGTTTCAATGAGCAGCGTGTCCTCTTTGTCAACCTGCTCTCCCGTAGCAATCTTCGCCAGTATTTCCGTCGTCATGATACCCCTCCTGGCATCGCTATCTGTTTTCTGCCTACACGGGCATCCCGCCTCCGTGTGGCGTATTCCTCAAATCCCTTGGTCAGATCGGTTGGCTCCTGCTCCTCGGTGGGGATGCCATAGGCATGCACATCCTCCGCCGCGTGCTTGAGCCTCTGCACTGTTTCTATGACGTCCCACCTGCCATTGCTTAGTGGCACGGCCCCTGGGAAGGCGAACTCGGGCGCCCTGAACTTGTTTGCCCGCCCCATGTCCTTGCGGTATTCCCATACCCTGTCGTTCCTGACGACCAGAATGATCTGGACTCTCCGCACACCCCCACCGGGCTTCAGCCCTACGATATTCTCTTCGGATAGCCGCAGACACGGCTCATCTCCCCGCACCGAATGGGCGGTAAGGGTGAGGTCGGGCCTAATAGATTGCATCATGGCGTCCAATCTCGATGACTTCACCCTTCCGGTTAAATCGATACGCCTTGTGCGGGTTTAGCCCCAATTGGGCCAAGAACGCCATCCTCCTCTTCATGACCCGCTTAAGCTGCTCCGTAATATCTCCCAGCTCTACCTGCTCCTGAAGAGACAGGAGCCTCACAACCTTGGGGACGAGGCGAGGAGGGGGCGTGCCCCTCACACGGCCATCCACGTCACGCGGTGCTTTCCTTAGAAGCTGTACCATAGCTACCCCTTTTCTTCTTCCTCTTCAGCGTCCGCAGAGTCTCGATCTGCGTCTGTCATAAGCTGTCTGGTTAGCGTCCACCAGTTTAGCCCCCACATGACGCGGGCGAAAGTGAAGGGCTTGACCCTGTCATTCTCGTCAGGGATGGTCTTGTTCATCTCTATCGTATCTTTGTTAAAGGGCACGTTACGCTCCAGCAACCCGTGCAGCCACTTATAGGCAGGCTCCCGAAGCGAAATCGTGACCTCGGGGCTATGCCCGTTAGAGCCCGCCATGGCCTCCTCGACTCTCACAAGCGCGTTCCAGACCTGTGGCACAAACTTGCCGTCCTTCGGGGCCTGAATATCTGCCGGGATGCTGAGCATCACATCTTCGAGCAGAAGAAGGGTGGTTGCTTTGATCTTCTGCGGGCTCCGCACCGGCTCGGGGAGCTTCGCCCCCTTCCCTTCCTCAAACAGCACCCGCCCATCCTCGTCTCGCTTGTTGACGTAGAATGAGCTGCCCATAAAGGATTTGATGTCAGCAACCGGGATCTGTTTGTGAACCATGTTACCTCCGCTCCTCCAAGAGCAGTTGGAGTGCCTCGTCCTTCTCTTGCTGGCTCATTGCGTCGACACCTGTGGCCATCAAGTCCTGTATACGCCTCTGGCGCACCACTGATGCGCTTGGTTGGATAGCAATCGGTACGTGGTCGACGACCACCTTTGCCAAGTCTGCGCGTTCGCCCTCCGAAAGCTCACCAACATTAACCCTAATGTGTCGGTCAGAGCTAACCATTTTACCCTCACTATTAGCACGCCTCGCCCTTCTCCCTACGCCAATGAACCCAGGTAGGTTAAGCGCCTTGATCTCACCGTTTAGTTGCCGCTCATTTATAGCCTTGTCCGCAAATTCTTCGGCCACTTCAATCCCCTACGTGTATTCCAGTAGCAGGCCCACTACGTATAGAATGCTAATAGTGTCCGACCCGGAGGTTCCTACGCGCTCAAACTCAAACCCGACGTTGTCTCCGGCAGCAATGCCTGTCAGGGCAGCACTAACGTCAATCTCATCCAGCTGCTCAGAGGTCATGCCCCTAGTAGTCTCCGCGATGGAGTCTGAGTTTGCTTCATAGGCTTCGCCATCTGCTGCCCATTTTGTCTGTACTCGCCAAACTAGGTCGTTGGTCGTTTGGGACCAGCAAATTATTAAGGCAGATGAGATACTAGAAAACCCTGCCGGGATACGGATGGTAGATACGGCCCGTTGTACTGCGCCACTGTCTGGAAATTGAGCAACGGCGTACTCCCCTACCAGATAGGTCAAATTAGCAGAGCCACCCTCCGCAAGGTGAGGCTGGAGAAATTCTGCCGCAGGAGAAACGCCCCCGCCGCCCGCATTCTCCCAGGCTACCGTACCGTCGGCCTGGGCCGTGAGGACCTGGCCGTCCGTGCCGATGGTAAGAATCCCCATCGTCCCGGAGCCAGTACCCCTTAGCAAGCCGCCCGTGGTAATAGCTGAAATATCAAGCTCGATGCCGCCACTTTCGTGCTTCAATACGCCTGTGCTGTTCGTAAAGGCCGCCAGAGCCACGGGGTCGGCTGTGCCGTCACCGACGACTATCTCCCCGTCAGCCAGCACCGACATCGCCGTGATAGCCCCCGTGCCAGAGCCAAGCAGAATCCCGCCATCAGTGAGGGTTGTAGCGCCAGTCCCGCCATAGGTGACCGTTACCGCAGTGCCGTTCCATACCCCTGTGGCTATAGTCCCTACAGAGGTCAGGGATGAGGCGGTAACCCCCGAACCCAGGGTGGACCCAGAGAGAACGGCTGTGTTGTTAATCTGGAACGTGTCGCCGGTGACTAGGTTCAGTCCGCCCGTGTCCCAGTCGCCTATCGTTGCGCCACCAATACGGAAGTCAAGCGCCGCCGCCGCATCAATCAGAAGGTTGGTTCCATCGGAGTAGATCGCTCCGTCTTCACCAACTCCCCACGTTATCGAGTTCGCAGCACCGATACCCGAGCCGTCCCCCTCGATGTTGATCTCGGAGCCCACAAGGACGTTGAAGTTATTAGCAGCGAAGGTGAAATCCAACGCCGTAGCAATCTCTATATCAATGTCAGCGTCGCTGTCGATAACAAGCTGCGTCCCGTCCCAGTAGATAGCAGCGTCAGTGCCAGCACCTAGCGTAAGCGAACCCGCCGCGCCTTGGGCGCTACCGTCCACATCGATTGTCAGGGTCCCACCCGTCGTGATGTTGGATGTGCCGTTGTCAATGTTCCCGAAGCCCGTAGCTATGGAACCACTGTTAAGCGCTCCCACCGTCACCAGAGAGGAAAGGGTCGTCGTAGCATTGTGCGCGATCAGGAAGTCGGTACCAGCGTCATCGGTAAAATACAAGACATTCGGTGTGGCGGTATCGACCCAGAGCTGTCCGTATCCTGCAACGTCGGCAGCAGCATCGGCCTTTTCCTTCAAGAACAGCGATGCCCCGGTAGCCAAGCGAAGGTGTCCAGCGGCATCGAGTCGCATCGTTTCGGCTAGGGCTCCTGCGGCACCTGGCATCTGTTCCCACACAAAGGCCATGCCAACGTCACCAGCGGCAGGAGAAGCGTCATCTACCTCTGCATAGTACGTGGCCGCAATGGTGGCGAAGTCCACACCATCGGCGGGTAGGAAGCGGAACCTACCCACAAGGTCATTGTCATTGACTATGGTGTTGGACCCGATGGTAGCGTGGCGGCTCTTGACGAAGTCGATATTGCCAGGAGAGGTGTTAGCACTCCATCGACCTATTTGTATGGTCGTGTCTGGGACTCCCGTTCCCAAAACCTGAAGCTCGGCAAGAGTGCTCCCGGAGACTTGAGCGGTATGCCCGATGACCACCCCTGTGCCGTTTGAGAATAGCGTATCCGTGGTAGGAGTGACGGTGAGCGCACCAGAGGAGGTGGAAATAGTCTGTGGCCCAGTAAACGCAAGGTCGGCGTTTACGGTAAGAGTAGATCCATCGAAAGTGAGGTTGGCCTCGCCATCCAGCTCAGTGGTCGTGTTGCCAATAGTAACGAGACGGCTTTCCGCAGCGTTATTAAGAGCAGTAACAGCAGCGGCCGGGTTGGACTCCCACGCTGCTGTCCCATCGGCTTGGGCCGTTAGAACTAGACCGTCAGCACCAACGGTGAGGATGCCCATCACGCCTGAGCTTGTTCCAACAAGCAAACCACCAGTGGTAATGGCCGAGATGTCGGCCTCAATACCTCCTCGCTCATGTGCGAGTGTGCCAGCCGCTATCGCAGAAGCGTTGAGCGTGCCGCCAGAGTTGTTTGCAGCATGGGCATGGACAGCGTTGGACCAGCCGGTAGAAGAGATAGTGGGAGTCGTCAGGGTCTTGTTGGTCATGGTTGCCGTGACGCTATCGTAGAGGCCTAGCAGAGTGGAGACGAGGTACAGGTCAACGCCGCTGTCACCAGCGTCAATACCTGCTACATGATCGGAAGTGGTAGGGGTAGCAACGGACTTTGCCGATAGCTTGACTCCAGCCATGTGCTACCCCGTTTCATCTAAAAGGGTGTTGCTGTTTTCGTCCAGCAACTCATCGCTGTTTTCGTCCAAGAGCGCCCCAACTGGCACGCCCTCTTCACTGGACAGAGGTATGATTATCTTGCGACTCGTGTGCTTCCTAGACTTCATCGACAAGGTTTTTGAGGTCTATCCCCAACGCGGTCTGCACACGTCCCCGTTGGGCCTCGATCTCCTGCTCCAGATTGAGCACCGCCTGCTCCGCAACGTGAGCCGCTGCCGTGGCGTTGGCAGTCTCCGCATCATGCTTCTTGTGCGCAGCCGCTACCGCAGCTTCACTCGTCTCCTCGGCCTTCTTATCCCGCAATGCCTTAGCCTCGGTAGCATCCCGGACCACCGACTCGTGTTCCTTTTTTGCCACCGCTAGAGCCTCCGCCGCCTCCTTGGTGACACGGTCAAATGCCTCTTGGCTACTGGCACGGTTTCCTTGCAGGGCCACCTCAGCCTTCGCGATATCAGCCTCACGCCGAGTCGTGTTGGAAAGAGCAGAACTCCGCTCTCCAGCCAACTGCTGCTGGACAGCCCTTTTCTCCTTGAGGCGCAGCAGGAGCTCCATGCGCTCGCCAACGACCCTCTGGACTCGTTCAGTAGCGGAAAGTTCTGTCATGGTATAACCCCTATTCGTACCTGTATGTCAGTAGCCGCAACGTAGGTCGGTGTCCCCCGTGTCACGCACTGGAAATAGATTCTGCTTGCTGGGGCATAGAAGGGGAGGCCTACATTGTCCACAGACCCCAGCGAGTTGTCGTTAAACGCCTTCCAGGTGTCCACCAGGACAGCCCCGATGCAAGTCAGTAGCTCCGCATCCGTCGGGTCGAAGGCGGCATTAGTAGCGGTACCCGTAATATCTTCAGCGAAGAACACCACATCTAGGTTGGCACTCTGTTTCGCTGCGTCACGTACCACAATGCTGTGGATAGTGCCGAACCTAGGCACAACAAAAGAGTTCTTGGCCCCAAGCGCGTCGCCAGAGGCCATGATGTCAGTATCAACGGTCACATCTACGAAGGGTGATAGGTAAGCTGCTCCCATTGTGCTCTCCTTTTACCCTCGCTTGTTTTTCATGGGAGGCCGCACCAGCGTTTTCCCATTCTTTTGGGGCACAAACTCCTCAAGCCGCCTCACCTCAGACTCCAGCAGCGACACTTTCACCTGCGCCTCGCCCAGGAGTTGCAGGAGGTACTCTACTGATACTTCCATCGGCTTAGTGCAGGATGTAGAGAGTAACCGCCGTTGCAGAGACCCTGCGCCACAGCAATACCGCCGCTTCATTAGTCAGGATGGTGCTGCCAGTGTCAGCTACGGTGACGTTGGTACCCCCTGCGAAGGTAACTGTCTGGTTCCCGTCATTGACATAGTAGCTAATCACGCATTGGTCGTCGGCGGTTAGCGGAACGCCAGCTACAATGTTGGCGGCCGTGTCAGTGGTCGCAGTCCCGCCTCCTGTAGCCGATGTATGCACATTGATGCCCGCCAAGATGTCGGCGGCAGCCAGGGTGAAGTTCTGGCTATCGTCATCTACCACTGTCAGGGTCTCAGTGATGCGCCCAGCAGCCAGGTATAGACCCCCAGCCGTTACGGTCACACCCCCGGCTGTTACAGTGAGCCCGCCCGTATCAACCGTAAACCCTCCGGCGGCTACCGTAAGGCCAGAGGCGTTGACATGGCCGATGAGGGTCCCGCGATAACCGAACTCGAGACGGCTACTAGCGAGGTTCCAGTTCCATCCGTTACGTGTTGAAGAGCTTGCGAAGGCCGGCATTGATCCTGCTCCTTTCGGGTATAGCTACCCAGTTGAGAAAGGCTGTTAGGGCGATGAGGAGGGGAAGGGAAAGGGGTGCCTGCCCCTCCTCATTTACCTGCTTAGGTTAGGTGTTCGTCCAATCCCTCCACCCTCTCGCGAACCCATAGTCCACTTCGAACACACGAGCAGCGGCAGATCGGTTTTCAAACATGCAGACCGCGTACTGTTGGTCGGTAGCGGTCACGATGGCCCCTGCAAACGAGGTCCCATGCACCGCATCGCTCGTAGTAATCAGGTCGAGCTGGTCTCCCTTGTGGCCGACATAAACCTGTCCGCCACCATCCGGGTTGATCTCGGTCCGCACGATGTACCACTCGTCTGCGGTGATCGTCTCGTTGGCACGAGTACCGTTGGCGTCAGCGTTACCCGAGACGGCCCCGCCGTCGCCGCCCACCATGCGAAAGTCGTTGGTAGTAGCGTCGGTATCGAGGTTTGCACCCATCATGCCGCCAGACCCGTTGTAGGTCATGGTAACGGTATCGAACTCCGCAGGCATCACTGGGGTAGCCAGGGCCAGTGTCTCGGAAAACCCAATGTACACGGCCCCAAGGGTTGCCGAGTTGAACTTTACCCGCCACTCGGTCTCGCACCCTCCCAGCGAAGGCTGGAAAGTACCCGCAAACAGGGCACAGTTATCGTTATCGCCCGTGTCGGTGGTAAAGGCAACGATCCCGCCTGGCTCGTCGATGGTCCACTCATACGTCCCTTCGTTGACGGAGACGAAACCAAAGTTGCCGATCTTGATCGTACCCGCACCCCACGTCAGGTCGTTGTCTGGACCCAAGAAGTCGTCCCACACCCTGGTCTCGCCGAATGTTCCTCTAGTCATATCTTCCTCCTTCTAACCGTGTCCTTCCGGGGGTTAGCCGGATAGGTAAATCCCTAGTTTAGCTGGCCCCTACGCCTTATGCAGGTGCTGTAGCATCGGCTGTAATTGAGAAGAGCCAATTTCCTGAGCTTCGGAAGCCCCACGCATACTCGTAGTACATGAAGACACTGGTGCTCCCACCACCGATGTTTGGCCTCCGCAACACCTCTGTCCGCACCCCGCGGCCCTCCACCAGGATCAGGCCGTCACGAGCATAGACAAACCCCTCGGAGTCGGTGCTGGAGTCGATGGACATGTGGCCGTTCTCGTGGATCAGCACCGCTCCCAGCATCCTCGGGGCGTTGGTGTAGGAGTTTGCCAAGACATCAGCAGTGACCCCGCCGGTGATCTCGTATGTCCCCAGCGGCGCGCCCATCTCATCGTCAATATCAGCGAGGCAGAAGCCGTGGTGCTGCATGTGATACGGTCCCTCGTTCTGCTCGGTGGTATTGGAGCTGATGCGGTACTTTGCGTGGCGCACAAGGCTCGACGTGAGGGGATTCCCCGCCGTACCCAAGTCGGTAGTCGCTGTGCGTCCCTGCGTAATACCGTCGATGTCTTCCTTCCGCAAGATGGCGTTCATCCCCAACACACCACTTCGGACAATGGCCGCCGACTGTGCGATGACCCTATCGGCGGTGCGGTCTGTGTAGAGGATATGGATACCGCTATCCGTGGGAGTGATGGAAATGAGAGAGTCCGAAAGCTGCTCAGGGCTGTCGATGTTATCCGTGGTCTCAGAGACCGAGGAAGCCGTGAGCTGCGCGAAGTCCACCTCGGACCAGACATTCCCCTGGTTTTTGGGGAGAGTTACGCGGTCTACCGTATCCCTAATCCTCCCCTTCTGCTCCCTCACCAACCGTGCGCCCATACGCATAGTTGGCAAAGAGTCTGCGAGTGCTGCTGTGGTAGTTTCGCCGGGCATGTCAACCTCCTTTGTTATCTGCTGTGTTTAGCTGTGCGCGCCCCATGAGGCCGCAATTTCAAGAGCTCGCTTGGTATCGTCTACCTCTCCGTCGGCATAAGCCTTTATGAAGTCTTTCGCCTCAAGCTCCGCCTTGGCAGAGCGTGTCCCCCGGCCACTGGCAGCGTCCGTGGAAGAGGAGCTTTCGGAACCCGTCGGCGTGCTCTTAGCATCGCCATTCACCTGTGCCTGGACCTCGAGCACCCGGAGGCCCTCCTCACTGGTGATACCATCGAGATCCGTGAGCTTGATCCCTAGCTGGTCGGCAAGTTTGGTTCTTCGATCACCGAGCTTGAGTGTGGCGTTCTCTTGCTCCAAAGCAACCACACGCTCCTTAGCATCCTCAAGCTCCATGTCAGCAACCATCTGTGGGCTACCTGCGGTCTTGACAAGCCCCTCCAGTCTCTTGACCCTGTTCTCCCAAGCCGTGTTCATCTGGCTAAACTCTTCTGCCGTGACGAACTTCTTATCCTCTCCCTCGCCAGCCTGTGTCAGAGTCTCTTCAGCCGTCTTGTCTTCCGGCTTAGGTGTCGTCATGTTTAATTCTTCCTCCACAAAAGAAAGAGGGGCCAGAGATCTCTGGCCCCTCCGCTACTTGGCTGAGGCTTAAAACATAAACATAAAACTATTCTTGCGGTTTTGTCAAGCCCCCATTGCTGGCAATACGGGTTTTCACAAGCACATCTACCTGAAACTCAGTTCCCTGGAACACCCTTATGACCACCTCGCCATGGCCGGTCTGTGCAAGAATGGCCCTAAGCCCATTGATCGCCTCGGTAAGGACAAGCTTTAGCTGAACCGTCTTCGTCACCATTACTTCATGTCCCTATCAAAGAACCAGAACAGCCACTCTTCCAAGTCCGGGCTATTCTGTAGCAAGTCCTTACGATACGACTTCTGCATCCGTTCTATGAAGCGATGGGCCGAGGTGCGCTTGGAAGCAAGGGCTAACTGGAGACTGGACACAGGCAACCCTTTCGCTTTGCGTGCCATCAACTCGGCCTCTTCTTTGGCAGAGCTTTCTACCCTCGCCAGCGCCCGTTCAATGATGTCACGCCGCCCGACTCTCCCAATATGCCACTCCGCCGCCGCACGTTTATCGAACCAGTCCCCATAACCCTTGTCGTAGCCCCTGCGATACAGTTGCTCGAACTCTGTTAGGTTATGCCCCAACCACTCCCTTGTCTCGGCCCGTGTGATACGGTCATAGCCACTTAGTGTGCGCTCCTGTGCGGCAAAGAAGTTCTTCCAGTCGATATCGCCTGTGGCCTCATCCGTAAACTCCGCTATATCGACTCCAAAGAAGTCACGCATAGCCAGGTCAACACCCGAGGGGTTGTCTTCACGAATATCCTCTTCCGTCAACCCCGCGGAGGCCAACGCAGCAGGGAATACGGCGGTTCGAGCAGCAGAGTGTAACCCACGGCGTTTACGCCAAGTAAAGCCCGTAGTGCCCCCCTGGAGTCTCCGCGCATCCTCGGTTCCCTGTGATGCAATCTGCCCCTCCCGCATATCTCCCCACTCGTTCCAGAACAGTTGCAATCGACGGGCCTTCTCCCGCTCCTCTTTATTCCGAAGTGGGCGGTTCACCTGCTCATATCCATCCATGAACTGGTCTATCCGCTCCGGGTCGTAGGTTGCGGCAAGGTTCTCTTCAATAAACCTCCGCCGCATCTGACGCATCTGTGGGGTAAGGGGCTTCACTTCGTTTAAGCTCTGCCCTCGCTCGAAGATTGCCTCTACCTCCTCCATGGTCATGCCCCGCACCAAAGCGTCCGCTTCCTTCTTGGCCTGAATATAGTCTTCCCATGATTCGGGGCGGTATCTCGTAAGAGACATCTGCGCCTCAGCAGCCTTAAAAAGGGACATCCATTTCAGTGCGTCACGGCGCTGCCCCTCATCGGCCTCCGAGGGGATAATGCCCTTGTTCCACAAGAACAGATTGACCTCTCTGTCCTTGAACCGACTGCTGCCAAAGAAGCGATTGAGGTTTTCAATCCCAGGGACGTCCGCGGCAGCGCCGCCAGCTATCAAGACATTTACCGCCGTCTCGTATGCAGGGGGCATGAACTCCCCAAGGCGCAGGTCCTCCTGGTCAACAAGTGTACGTGCTGTCAGAGTAGCGGGGGCAGTGATGTGAAGCCCAGCATAGAACCCGTACCGCTCCAAGGTGTCGTTGAAGTCCAGGAGCTTCCCGTAAGCCCCCTCTTCGTAGTTGGGATAATTGCGTCGGTATGCTCTCCGTAGGCGGCCTATCATGGTGCCACGGGTAGGCATTACCTGTATGGGCATCCCAGGAAAGGGGAAGTAGCCATCGTCACTCTCTCGCCAGTAGGTCCCCTCTGGGCCAAAAGTGGCCATGGCAACGGGGTGCTGGAAACCGAGCCTCGCAAGCCGTTCCCAGACCCTTGACTCATACATGAAGAACGGGTAGATGTGCCGCGCCACATAGTCAAAGGTGGTCATGTCGTTGTAGTTGATGAAAGCCCTGTCCACCTCGGCGTTGGCTAGTTTTAGGGCCCTGTCTTTCGCGACACGCATCCTATCCTTCGGGGCACGGCGGGCCTCCTCTGCCACGCCCTCCAGGTACGTTCTCAGACCTGCCTGCTGCTCGGGTGTGGAGAAAGGGGCGTCCTTGAACACCTGCCGTATCTCATGTCCTATCTGGGACTGCTGGTTACGAAACTTGTTCCACTGATCATCAAACCGTGGGTCCCGCAGCACGCCGCCGGGAGGGTCGTTGTACCGCTCCATCATCTCCCTGGTCACACTGGTGAAGTCGTCAATCGGAAGAGACCCGCGGGAGAAGATGAGGGCAGCAAAGTCGGCATTCTCCGTTTGGAAAGCCTTGTTCAGCTCGTTGATACGCGGAATAAAGGCGTTGTACGCTGCCTCGCTTTGCTCAACCCACATCTCTGCTGCTCTAGGGTTCCTGCCGTGAAGCTGGAAGTGAAGGTCATGGGCAGCCTTGTCCGTTCTGTGCCAGTCAGCCCACGCTACCTGCTTGGCCCTAACAGCGCCAAAATGCGACTTCAATCTCTGTGGCGGCACCCCAACCCTAGCAGCAGCAGCGTGTAGTTCGGTGAGAGCATCCCCAAGTTGCTTGTCGATAATGTTTGGAATATCCCCCAACTCCTCATAGAGATTGGCAAATACCTTACGCCCTGCGACTCCAAGGCGCACCCCCTGCTCCATCAAGTCCCTACGTCCTGCACGAGCAGCCTGTTTCATAGACTGGATGGTGATAGGGACCTGCTCAGCCATATTCATAAAGTGATTGTGGGCAGCAGCGACATCTTCTGCGGTTTCGAGCGGCGTATTACGCAAGCTCTGGGTAAACCGATCAACCCTGGCACTCATGTACGCAGGACCTTCCTGAAGCCCCTTCTCGAACCGTGCTGCGGTGGCCTTCTCTACCTGGACTAGCTGTTCCTCAGTTCTCACGTTAAGATACTGTTGCCTGTCCCAAGGCGGCAACATATCAGCCTTGGACACGGCGTGAGCAACCTCTTTCTGCGTGACACGCCGAGCGGTGAAGAGCTTCATGACCCCCATGACCTCTTCAGGGTCTCCCGACGCAGCGGCCTTGCGAGTCGCATTCAAGACATGATCCCGCCACGGATTGGGAATGTTTTTAGACAGGTCCTCCACCCTAGTCAGCAAAGCGCCGGTGTCCTCAGGGGACATCTCCCCCAGAATCTTTTTGAGGTTCTTGCTATAGCTGTTCCAGTGAGTCCCCCGCTTGAGGTCTGCGGACCTACCCGCAAACATCGTCCTCAGCTTCCCGAGCATCTGCTCGTCTTCCATAAGAGGGAAATGCATCTGTCCTGGGCGGGGCTTGCCCAATACCCCCGCTGCTGTGGTTGTGGCCTCCGCGGCCCGCTTCCCCGAGCCAGTCGTTAAGAGGTCGGTAATCACGTCCTCGCCCCGGAACACATCCGCATAGTCAAATGCATCGAGGTGGTGGAGCTTTGACCCTCCCGACAACACCATGAAGGCGTTCTCCAAGTAGTTGAAGAAGCCGAAGTTAGCAAAGGTCAGCACCGACTCGGCAAATGCTCCAGAAAGCACTTCCAACCTACCGCGCCAAACAGCGTTATAGGCTGGGTCGAGGATATTATCCAGCGCCTTGCTCACAACACCATGGTTCATACGCACGGTGGCAATCTCTTGCTTGATGAGTTTCTCCTCGATATTGGCATTTCGCCGTGCGATGCGCCGCACAGCGACTTCGGGAATCTCGCTCCGCAGGCTTCTAACAATACCGCTAACTCGGCCCATGGCCCCATTCATAATCGTTTCCACTAGCTCTGTGCCCGCTTCGTCAAGCTGCGACATGCCAAGGGCCTTAATTACATGAGCCTCGGCTACCTTGCGGTCTATCTGACCCTCCAACGCCTTCTCTACCATGTCCTCCAAGCCGCTGAGTGTTTCGGCTGTCATATCATCGCCTTCAAGCGCGCCCTTGCTCTTCTTAATTCGGCGCAACATTCCTTTCTTCAAACCCGTTGTAGCAGCCTCTGCAACCTCACCACTTAGATCAGCTAACTGCTTTTTAGTCAGTTTCATACCAGCTAACTGCGCAAGCTCTCGCAGCTCATCAGGGAGAATGGTGTCACGCCGCACTACATTCAGTACGTTTCTCATACTATCCGGGAGGTCTTTCTCCGGCGTTGTAAGCATCACGTTTATGAAATCATCGGTAACAGCCGGGTCTAACATGTTCTTGATCTGGTCGTTCCCGAACTCCTCAAAGGCGTTCTTTCCCATGTTGATCGTCTCTTGGTTGAGTGCGGTGGTGCGAAACACCGCGGGTTGTGGCAAACGCCTGGAGACAGCCGCAATCCCCCTAAATGGTGCCGCAAAGGTAGCTCCTACACCACGTATGTAAGCATGCTCCATTGGCCCAAGGGCTCGGCCGGCAAGTGGTATCTTGCCCAGGAAGCCGAACCCTACAAGAGACAGGGGGTCAGTGACAACCTCGGTGAGGATTTTCTCGCCAAAGAAGAACGCTTCTCGCTCACGCTGCACCTGCTTCAAGGCACCGATAACCCGGAAGCCTCCCAAGGATTGTGCCTCGCGGAGCATCTTGTCCTGGCGCAAACGGTTCGCATGAGACCCAACACCCATTCGTCGCAGATAGGTGGTAAGGTAGAGGCTTCCAAGCTGACCAGGGGTCGTGATGAAGTCAAACCCCTTCATCATCCCACGAAGACCCGTGCTTACCCCTGACTTAATCCCCCCTCCAAGCCTACTGAAGAACCCAGGCCCTTCATCTTTGGGCTCACTGACAGGAGACGGAGCCGCAACCGAAGTCACAGGCGCCCCCCCGCGGGCCTCTCGGCCTGTGCGGGACGCTTCCTGGGCCTGGGCCAATTTCTCCCTAAGTGTCAGCCGACCACTCCCGTTCGTCATGGTGAAAACCTCCGCACCCTACCAGGAGCAGGGAACCGAGTCGTTCTGGGCCGTTGCTGCTCGCGAAGAGCGGCGGTTCTCTGCCCAAACGCTGCCTGCTGCCCGCCGCCTTCCTCAAGTTGCTGCTCGATAAAGCTCTCAGTTACTCTCCGAGCTTCCTGAGATAGCTGGAATGGCAACGCCTCGCCTATCTTTACTGTTCCACCAAGGATTAGTGTGCTCGGGTCCTGGCCCTGGTGCTCACGAAGGCTTGCCAGAACGCTCTCAAATTGCTTGGCCTGACCCATTTGCTCTATCGACACCGGCGTTGGGGGCGAAACTGCCGCTACCTGGGCCGCTTGTCCCAGCTCTATCTTCTGCTCCTCCTCCAATGCTCCCTCTGGTATATCAACAACGAAACGCTTCCTCTGCTCTGGCGTTAGCTTCTTCTCTAGTCCCTCTAACGCCTTACGGGTCAACTCCTCAGTAGTGAGACTAACCCCAGCCTCACCAGCAAACCTCTCCTGTTCCCTCAACAGATCGGCCATATCGAGACCAAGAAAATCAGTAGCAGCCTGGAGAAGCTGAATACTCCTGGCAGCGCTAAAGCCCTCGAGGAAAAGCTCATCCTGTTTGGCCTTGAATATGTCCTGAGCCTCCTTCGCCTCTTCAAGCAACATCTGCCCTCCGCGTTCCCCAGCAGAGCTTTCAGCAAGGGCTGACTGCTGCTCCTCGATGACCTGAAGGATAGCGTCTTGCCAGGAGAGAGCACCCGAATCGATACG
>NZER01000431.1 GCA_002690445.1 Candidatus Pacearchaeota archaeon | reverse complement strand
CCGAGGGTGGGACCTGTGCCAAAGGCACAGTTTTGGGCGGGCATCTTCAGACCCGAAAATTACATGAATAGTCAAGAGCAAATCGCGAGTTTGGCAGGAACTTTGAATCAAAAATGCCTAATTTACACCTATGCGGAGATACTGTCAAAACCCAAAACACTTCTTATACTTCAACATCCCCTTATATTTCCATAACAAACCTGTCTTACTTTTCTTATATTCAATCCCAAAATCCCCTGCAACCTTAGCTTTCTGAATCGTAGGACAAAAATTAGCCAGCTCACTAAGATAATCAGAATCAATAACAGCCACAACATCTGGATCCACCGCACCTCCCTGATGAACTTTTCCTTTCTGAATCACATAACTTTCTTCCCACTGCCGACTGCCACTATCAAAATTATAAAGCTTTAATTCAATCTCAGCATTCTTAGGCAGCTCATCTACAAAATTCACATTCTGCAAAAACACTGGCAAGTTCTGCTTATTCACCACAACCCCCTGCACCACCACCCCCGAAGCTTCCTCTTCCAACCCAAAAAAACTCTTAATGCCTTCTCCAGTAAAACGCCAAGAAACCGCAGCAGCCAAAACCAATAAAACTAAAATTACCACTATTAATTTTTTGTCTAATCCAAACTTCTTCCCCACCATTTAAATAAAAATCAAAAAGAGTATAAAAATCTATCTTGCACCTTCAACACCCTCCAATAATAAATCTCCGCCGCAATCCTCTGCTTCTTCCCTCGCCTTCTTCTTAGCTCTAACTAGAGCTTTACTTATCGCTTGCTTACTAACCCCGTAATCCTGACTCATCTTTTCTAAAGTATCTCCAACACAATGTCTTTGAATAAGCATTGCCCCCCTATCACCCTTAAGTCTTGAAACTAAATTCAATAAAGAATCTGCTAACCCTTCTCTTTCCAATCTCTCACCTGGCTGTTGAACATTTAAGTCAGGTAATGTACTCACAAATCCCTCCTGATCATCTTCTCCTAAAGAAAAATCTTCTAATGAACCCCCCACTTGTTCTCTTCTTTTTCTAAGAGCCCTCTTTATCCTCTTCACTATAGATCCAAATGCATATGTAGACAACCTAAATCCTCTTTTATAATCAAAACCATCAACTGACTCAATCAAAGCTAAAATCCCCTCGCCTACTAAATCTTTAAAATCAGGATCTTTAAAATCAGGAATTTGTCCTCCATAGCTATCCCGAACTGCCTTAAAAACAAGCCCCCTATTACGCTCTATTAATTCCCATCTTGCTTCCCTTGCTTCTTCTGTCTGCGAAACAATTCTCTTACTTACCTTGCCATTAGAAGTCATCACTCCTTCATACACTATCCCCCTCTCTACTGCCTTAAAATAAGCTACTTCTTCTTCCTTTGTCAATACATTTTTTTTATAATCTTTTCTACCTGGTCTTTTCTCTAAATCTGCAATCATATCCTAATCACCCCCGCCCGCCGCCTCTTCCTCAATCTCTTCAACTACTGGCACCCTTGTTAAGTCTGTCACCTTATCGCCCTGCTGAAGCTTAATAATTCTCACACCAACTGTTGCTCTTCCCATAACTCTTATCCCTTTTGTCGGCGACCTAATCACAATCCCCTTCGCAGTTGTCACAATAATACTATCCCTATTTGTAACAGATTGCGAAGTAATCACATTCCCATTTTTCTCAGAAATCTTAATATTAATCACACCTTTCCCTGCCCGCCCAATTAACCGATAATCATCAATCTTGCTCCGCTTTCCATAACCTTTCTCAGTAATTGTCAAAATAGAAAATTTATCTTGTTGAGATTTCTCAGGCAAAACTTCTAAAGAAACAACTTCATCCCCCCGCCCCAACTTAATCCCAGTCACACCATAACCAGCTCGCCCAATCGCCCGCACACCATCTGAATTAAACCTAATCGCCTGCCCTTTCTTTGTCACAAGCAGCAGCTCCTGCCCAGCCTTAATCGGTTCAACACCAATCAACAAATCATCCTTGCCCTCAAGATTAATCGCCTTAATGCCTCCCTTCCTCGGAGAACTAAACGCTCCCAATTCAATCTTCTTCACAATCCCGTTCTTAGTAGCCATCAACAAATAATCTTCAAACTTCTTAACAGCAATAACAGACGAAACATTTGCATCCTTCAACTCAAGCAAATTAATCAGCGCCTTCCCCTTCCCATACTTCGCAATCTCAGGAATTTCATAACCTTTCAACCAATAAACTTTCCCATTGTCAGCAAAAAACAGCAGATAATCATGAGTAGAACACGTCATCAATTTCTTAACAAAGTCTCCAGTTGCCAAATCACTTCCAATCACACCCCGCCCGCCCCGCTTCTGCTCCCGATACTGCTTCAAGTCAATCCGTTTAATATAACCCTTATCAGTAATTGTCACAACCACATCCTTCTTATCAACCAAATCCTTTTCCTCAAACTCCTTCACATTCCCAAGAACAGTAGTCCTTCTCTCGTCGCCATAATTCTTTTTCAGTTCCTTCAAATCAATTTTAATAATCTTCAAAATTTCTTTCTCATCTCCAAGAATCTTCTTCAAATCACTAATCAACTGCTTCAAATCCTTTTCTTCTTTTTTAAGCTTATCTAATTCAAGTGAAGTCAAAGAAGACAACCTCATTTCCAAAATCGCCTGCGCCTGTTTCTGCGACAGCTTAAACTTAGCCTGCAGCCCGCTGGACGCTTCCACAACTGACTTAGACCTTCTAATTAATCTAACAACCTCATCAATATTTTTCTGAGCAATCAAAAGCCCAAGAACAATATGCAGTCTCTTTTCAGCCTTATCCAAATCAAACTCTGTCCTTTTCCTAATAATTTTCCTTCGATGATTAATATAAGTTTCAATAATCTGCTTAAGATTCAACTGCTTCGGCTTTCCATCAACAAGAGCCAGCATAATCGCATCAAACCGCGTCTGCAGCCTTGTATATTTAAACAATCTATTAAGTGTAAATCTCTCGCTCGCACCTTTTCTCAATTCAATCACAACTCTAACATTACCCTTAGCTGACTCATCCCGAATATCAGTTACATCAGGCAACTTCTTGTCCTTAACTAACTGCGCAATCTGTTCAACCAAACTTGCCTTATTAACCTGATAAGGAATCTCAACAATCACAATCTTAACCTTGCCGCTTGCCTTCTTCGGACTCTCAATCTTTGTCTTCCCCCGCAAAACCAATCGTCCCCGCCCTTCCCCATAAATCTTATCAAACTCCCCAGAAACATAACCGCCTGTCGGAAAGTCCGGCGCCTTAATAATCTTTATCAAATCAGGAATCTCAATTTTCGGATTATCAATACAAGCAATAATCGCGTCACAAGTATCAATCAAATTATGCGGCGGCAGATTAGTAGTCATACCAACAGCAATCCCGCTCGCCCCATTCAGCAAAAGATTAGGCAACTTCCCAGGCAAAATCACCGGCTCTTCAAGAGAATTATCAAAATTAGGCAGCATCTTCACAGTTTTCTTTTCAATGTCCTGAAGCAATTCTGAAGAAATCTTTTCCATCTTCGCCTCTGTATACCTCATAGCAGCTGGAGGGTCCCCGTCCAAACTACCAAAATTCCCTTGCCCCCTCACCAACGGATACCGCAGCGAAAATTTCTGCGCCATCCTAACCATAGTATCATAAATAGCCATATCACCATGCGGATGAAACTTACCCATTGTATCACCAACAATTCTCGCCGACTTCTTAGTCTGCTTATTTGACTGAAGCCCCATCTGATGCATTGCCCAAAGTATCCGACGATGAACCGGCTTCAACCCATCTTCAGCAGAAGGCAGCGCCCGCGCCACAATCACACTCATAGCATAATCAATATACGCCTTCCTCATCTCACCAGAAATCTCAGTATCAACTAGCTCCCTTGCCTCAATATTACTTTTCATTTCTTCTTTCTTCTGCGCAAGTTCTGCAGCTCGCTTAAGTTCTTCTTCTGGCGTCATTTTCCAACCCCCAATTCCTCCCCATTTAACTTCCCCCTCACTTCCTCATTCATCTTCTCAAGCTTCCCCTTCTCAATCACAGCTAACGGAAACATACCCGCCTCAAACCCGCACCCCTTGCATTTTATCTTAGGCAAAATCCCCATCAAATTTCTAACCCCAAATATAAAACCCACATCCATGTTCTTGCACTTCGGGCAAAAATATACTTTAACTTGCCTTTTCTTAGGTGAGTTAATAAAAAATCTTCCAGATTTTGCTCTAACTTCCTTCTTCTGCTTTTTATTTTTCATCTTTTTATCTACCATCCCTCACCCCCCACCGAAGTTCCAGCATTTCTAACAGCTCTGAAAATATCCTTCAAACTCCCCCCACTTCCCCCAGCTAAATTTCCAAAACCGCCTGTTGTAACTCTCAATGTCCTCTTAGAATAGCTTCCATCTGGAGTTTCTACTATTCCCACCCGAACAAGAAGCTCATCTCCTTCAGAAACCCGCCTAACTATAATTGGCTCTCCATTTGCTGTCCCGCGATAAACACCTTCAAGTAATTCTTCTTCCATCACAAATCTACCTCTGCATATTCAGCATTTTCTTCAATAAACTTTCTCCTTGGCTCAACAACATCTCCCATTAAAACAGAAAATGTCTCGTCAGCCTCAACAGCATCTTCAACAGAAACCTGCTTCAAAATCCTTGTCTTCGGATTCATAGTCGTATCCCACAACTGCCCGTCATTCATCTCACCCAAACCCTTAAACCGCGAAACCTCAGTATTACCCCCAATCTTAGCAACC
This sequence comes from Candidatus Pacearchaeota archaeon, assembly GCA_002690445.1. The sequence goes on along the minus strand of NZER01000431.1, from coordinate 16,391 downwards.
ACCTTTTTCAGCTCATCGTCGCTATAAACATAAGTATCCTTGCCCCCCTTCCTAATCTTATACAACGGAGCAACAGCAACAAAAATATGCCCTGCCTCAATTAACTGCGGAACATAACGATAAAACAAAGTCAGCAAAAGTGTCTTAATATGCTGCCCATCAACATCCGCATCTGTCATAATTATAATTTTATTATACCTCAGCTTAGTAATATCAAACCCATCCCCCACCCCCGCCCCCATAGCTGTAATCAAATTAGAAATTTCTTCAGAAGACAGCGCCTTGCTCGGATTAGATTTCTCAACATTCAAAATCTTACCTTTCAACGGCAAAATCGCCTGAAACTCCTTATCTCGCGCCCCCTTAGCAGTTCCGCCAGCTGACTGTCCCTCAACAATATACAATTCTGTTTTCTCTCTTTTCTTTGAAGAACAATCTGCCAACTTCCCAGGCAGCCCAGACCCGCCCAAAACATTTTTCCTCCGAACAAGCTCCCTAGCTTTCTTAGCTGCCTGTCTCGCTTTCAAAGCAGCCGAAGATTTCTGCGCAATTTTCCTCCCAATTGCCGGGTTCTCTTCAAAAAACTCAGCTAAAGCAGACATAGTAATTGAATCCAAAACCCCTTTAACTTCTGAATTACCCAGCTTCGTCTTCGTCTGACCTTCAAACTGCGGCTCAGCCAGTCTCAACGAAATAACAGCAGTCACACCCTCCCGCACATCATCCCCCTGAAGTTTCTCACCTTTTTTCAAAACCCCCTTAGCAGTAGCATAATCATTAATCACTCTCGTCAAAGCAGTCTTAAAACCAGCAACATGAGTCCCGCCCTCAATTGTATTAATTGTATTAACAAACCCGTGAATATTCTCATTATACCCGTCAGTATACTGAATAGAAATCTCAATCACAGTCCCCTCCTGCTCCTTTTTAAAATAAATCGGCTTATGCAGCGCAGCCCGCGTCTTATTCAACCACTTCACAAACTCAACCAACCCGCCCGCATAATGAAAATCTTCTTTTTTCCCAGAAATTTCATCTACAAAAATAATCCGCAAACCAGCATTTAAAAAACAAATCTCTCTAAATCGTGTAGCCAATGTATTAAAATCAAATTGAGTTGTAGAAAAAACACTATCGTCCGGCCAAAAAGTCACCTTTGTCCCTGTCTCACCCTTATTGCACTTGCCAGAAGACTTCACATCATGCAACGGCTTCCCAATCTTATAACTCTGACTATAAATCTTTTCATTTTTCTTCACCTCCACTACCATCTTCTTAGACAAAGCAGCAACAACTGAAATACCAACCCCGTGCAAGCCCCCTGACACAGCATACGCTTTCTTATCAAACTTCCCCCCCGCATGCAATCTCGTCACAATAATTTCCATAGCAGGCTTTTTATAAACAGGATGAACATCAACTGGCATACCCCTACCATTATCTTCTATAACTACAGACCCATCTTTTTTCAACACAATTTTAATAGCATTGCAAACCCCAGCAAGACATTCATCAACAGCATTATCAACAACCTCATAAACCATATGATGCAGCCCCTCCTTCCCAGTACTCCCAATATACATCGCAGGCCTCCGTCTAACTCCCTCAAGCCCTTCTAAAACTTTGATATCCTTTGCAGAATATCCGCTTTTTTCTTTCCCAACATTCTCAGTTTTCTTTATCATTTCAGCCAGTCTCCACTCACTTTCCAAAGTCAGCGCAATAATTCAAGAGAATTTTTTCTCTTCCATTACCAAAAACCATTCTTACTTTATAAAGCTTTCTGCCGATTTGTCGTCGATAAAATAAAATCCACAAGAATTCTAAGGATTTTTATAAAATCATCAAAAATTTCTTCAACCAACCATTTATTAACTCTCGAGTAATAACAAATAAGAAGATTTATAAATCTGATTTCATCGCATTTAATATGAAAGATCATGCAAAAAAATATATTGAAGTTTCCCACGGAAGTCAGGAAACTGAAAAACAATTTAATAGACTTGTCTCTAAAATGCCTGCCCTTCCAAAAGATCCTACTGAAGCAGCAATAAAAGTAAAAGAAACACTAACTGAAATGGGTTTTGCTTATGATCATTCCGCATTTAGAGCTCAAGATGTTTTAACCCAAAGAAGAGCTAATTGCCTAGGATTTCCATTACTTATCGGATCTATAATAGACAGATTTGGTTTTGATCCAAGATACCAGTTAATTGTTAATCCACAAGATTTTGTTTATGATCACGAACGCAGTCTTTTTGAAAAACTAGATCAAGAAATGCCCTATGACTCACCTGGATTAGCTACAACTAATGAAGATTTTCCAATTTCCAGATTTGTTCCCCTTGAACACCTTGTCTTAGATACAAATGGAAAATTTCTTTTAGAAACAACTTCTGAAAAACATGAAGCAACAGATTACGAGTCAGCAAGAGCAGTGTCTTTTAATCAAGCACTAAGTTGTGTACACAAAGATCAAGCCATTGATGCTGCACAAAAAAGAGATACTAAAACTGCCAAAGAACTAGCTGAAAAAGGTTTAAGACTATGGCAAGATAACAGACAGATCCATCATTTACTAGCCACAATCGCCCATCAGGAAGGAGACACAAAAAAACTTGAACAAGAAGCAAGAAGATTCCAAGAAATTGGAGGAGACGACTCCTTGTTTTATTTAAATAATTATTTACTCACAAAAAATCAAACTGAATTAAAAAAAGCCCTGGAAATTTATCCTTGTTATGCTCAGGCAATAATTGCTCAAGCACAAGAAGTTTCTGAACAAGATCCAAGAGAATCAAGATTCTTACATGCCATTGCCTCACAATTATTTGCAAATTCCAGTATTTTAGATTTACGAGATTTTTACACATTAAATCACAGAGAACTAAAAAGATTATTTGAAGAAAGAAGGATAAGACAAATCTTAGAAGGATTTATTAAATAAGCAAAAATTTAAAAACCAAACATAAATGTTTAATATATAAATAAAATGGCAGAAGGACTTTACCAAATCATGGGCATGAACATGGACGGAGGTATGCATCAAGTTCAGACAATCTCCCCACCTATTGCAAGTTACCTAGATGAAGCTAAAAAAAATTCAAGAGCAAAACCTTCAAAACTATCACAAGAAACTCTAAAAGTATTACAAGACCATTTAAGAACTCCCAAAAACCCCCAAGATTATGAAAGCATCTTAAAAGCTATGAAAGACAAGGGATATTCTGTTACAAGGAGAGATATTGACTTTACTCGTGCTCTAGGATAAATTATTTTTAGAAAAAATTGAACTAATCTAAAATCTTAAAAATTATTCAACTTGATCATTCAACAAACCAATAAGAAGAGTTACCAACATTCCCTTTGTAAGCCTCTCATCCAAACCTTGACTATCTGCCAATCTCCTCGCAGCTCCTACATAATTTCCCTCTTTCAAAAGTTCACAAAATCTAGAATAAACATCTTCCTTTAATCTTCTTTCTTCCCGTTGCCTTTGATATCTTGTCCTTACTTTTACCATCTAATTTCCTAACCACTATTATTTTTCTCCCCAACCTTCCGCACCTTCCGTACCCACCCCACCCGCCGATTATCCCGTCCCATTTCAGAATTTTTCCTGCACTTTGAAGAACAAAAATGCCTCGGATTCCCATCCTTCTGCACAACTGTCACTCCCCGCGGAAATTGATAATCGTTTTTACAAAATGAACAAGCCGGCATCTTAACTCTGCGCCCCCTTATTTATCCTCTTCTGCATTCTCCTCGCCTCAATTTCAGTTTCTCTTAATATCAAAATATCTCGTCTTGTCACAGGCCCTCGCACATTTCGCCTCATCTGCTTTCCTCTATTTCTTCCCTGTAAAATTCTGCAAAAAACCTGAGTAATCTCCCCCTTTGTCCCAGTCCGCCCAATAACTCCCTCTACAACTGCTGGCACAGCACCCTCATCAGTCAACTTCTCGCTCCCTTTAGTAGCAGTTGCCTTCTCTTCCTTAATTCGTTGTTCTTTTGCCATTGCTCATAAATTATTTAATTGAATCTAATTCTGCCTCTCCAACCTCTGTAACTGCAACAGCAGCACAAGACACATTAATTCCTGCAGAAATCCCAAGCTTTTGTTTAGAATCAGCCTCAACAAATTTTATCTCTTTTTCCTTGCATAAAATCGGCAAATGCTGCGTAAGTTCCTTTGGATCAACATCTTTTGCCACAGCAACAAGTTTCGCAATTCCTCTCTCCACTGCCTTCGTAACTTCGTTCACACCCCTATCTATCTTACCTGTCTTCGCAGCTTTCTCAACAACATCATATACACTTGCCATTTTATTTTCCAGAATTAACCTCAGGCTAATCCTTCATCGGTATAATCTAATCTAAATTTAGGTTTATAAAGGTTCTGGAACCCTCAGATCTCAGAGATCTCACCCACCACCAACCCGCCCCTCCCCACTCCTAACCACCCTCTCACCCCTCCTCCCCCGCCCTAAAAAAAACTGCGGTATCCCCCGCCCCCGCCCCCGAAACCGCGGCATTTCAATTTCCCTACTACTTGGAAACTTATCCCCAACCAATAAGCTAACTAAATAATGTCCCTTAATATTTCTCAACTCCTGCGCAATCACAATTCCCTTAAGATGATTTCGAGAAAGCCACATGGGATATACACCAGTACTCCGATTCTGATCAAAAACAAAAATATCCCCATGATCACCATCAGGTGGAAATGCAGCATTTCCAGTTACATGATAACAATTTCCTCGCAATGCCCCATTTTCTGATAAAAATCTCAGATTCTCATAAGCATAATTACTAATCCCCCATTTCCCTTCAAACGCCCCATAAATCATTGCTTTAGAATGTAAATCTGCAAAATTTTCTAAAAGCAGCAAAGCCCTCTTCCCCAAGAAAGGATCTCTCATCTCCAATTTTGGAAGAACAGCTTCTAAAAAACACCAATCATATTCATGAGTAGAATCATCAACACTTTTCGGAATTTCAATATCTTTAAGACCAACATTCTGTCGAAACATAATAATCCATAGTTTCAAGAGTTTTTAAAAATTTATATACTCACAGTATCTCCAATAGATAGAAAATTTTGGATTTTTGATTAATAAAATTCGTCGCATCGCAAAGGGTGGGCGGGTGGGCACATATTATCTACAAAAACAAATCGCGAGTTAAGATACACCTACCGCCACCCCACCGCCACCCCGTCAGTCCTCTCCCTCGGAGCAATATCAACCTTATCAATCTCCTCCCCAGTTTCTCCCATACCTGCTTTCAGCATTTTCAAACCAAGATAACCAATCATAGCAGGGTTATCAACTAACAAAGAAAAATCAGGGCAAAAAAATTTCGCCCCCCTCTCCTTGCACATAATCTTGCACATTTCCTGCAGCCGAGAATTACAAGCCACCCCGCCCCCCAACAGCAGCTCCTTTTTCCCAGTATGAGCCAACGCCCTCTCAGCAGCTTCTACCAGCATTGCAAAAACAACCTCCTGCATTGAATAAGCCAAATCCTCAATCTCATACTTCCCAGTTTCAATCATATTTCTAAGATTAGTCAAAATACCAGAAAACGCAACATCCATCCCCTTAATTGAATAAGGAAGCTCAATCAATTCCTCCTTATTCTTACTCGCCTCTGCCAGCTTCTGAATTGCCGGACCACCCGGAAACCCAATCCCTGCATATCTTGCAAAAGTATCAATAAAATTTCCAACACCCATATCCAGGGTCTCCCCAAAAATCCGATACTTCCCAGCTTCATAAGCAATTATCTGAGTATTTGCACCAGAAGCATAAAGCAGCACCGGATCCTCAGCACCAGTAATCTCACCAATCTCAAGATGCGCAATACAATGATTCACAGGAATCAAAGGAACATCCAACTTCCTTGCAATTTTCTTAGAAAACTTCATCCCCTCAATTAAGCAAGGAGCTAACCCAGGAGCATTTGAAAACGCAACAGCAAAAATCTCCTCCTCATCTATCCCTCCTTTTTCCAAAGCCGCCTCATAAACCCCGTCACAAACCTCAACATGATGCTGCGCAACTTCAGGCGGCACCATCCCACCCGCCTCAGTTGTATAACTATCTTTTTCATTTGCTAAAATCTGCCCATCCTCATCCAAAACAGCCACCCCAAAAGTGTGCGCCGTGCTCTCTATTCCGATTATGTATTTCATAAATTAAGCAAATAAAAATTATTTATAAAGTCTCCTTATATCTAATTAACATGATCTTTATCCATCTGCTAGTTGGGATAATTTTAGGAATATCATTTGGAAATCTTTTCTTTTTCATATTAGGTTCTCTTTTCCCAGACATTGACCACATATACATAATAATAAAAAATAAATTATGGAATATCCGCAAAATCAAAGAATCTATTAAATTTGAAAAAAAATTTGGAATAAGATACAAAACAAAACTATTTCACTCTGTCCTAGGATTAATTTTGTTTTCATTTCTCATTTTTATTCTTTATCCCAAGGGAGCCATTTATTTTGGACTAGCTTACTTCCTGCATCTTTTAATTGACTGGATAGATATAGATGAAAAATACTTTTTATATCCCTTAAAAATAAAATTCAAAGGTTCTCTGCCAATATGGTCAAGATTAGAAAAAATTATTACTATTGTCCTAATTATTATCATAATTTTATTAAAAACCTAAAATCACCGCAAACAATAAATACTTCACCTCTTTTCAAAAAACATGGAAGAACAAAAAGAAACAATGGCTGATTATATCAAAAAAATATCCCCTGGAAATTCCCTCAGAAATGTCATAGACGACTTGCAAAAAGCTGGGCTCGGAGCACTAATTGTTTTTGACTCGCTAAAATTCCAAGAATCAAATATCATCGAAAGCGGCTTCAAGGTAAACTGCAGATTCACAACTCAAAAACTTTTCGAACTCTGCAAAATGGACGGCGCAATAATAATATCAACAGACCTAAGAAAAATACTCTACGCAAATACCATTCTTAATCCAGATACAACAATCCCTTCAAACGAAACCGGCACAAGACACAAGGCTGCAGAAAGAACTGCAAAACAAACAGACACATTTGTCATTGCTGTCTCAGAAAGACGGAAAAAAACAACATTATTTTTTTCAGGATCCCGATATTCCCTTCGTTCATCAGAAGAAGTTCTAAGAAATCTAACATCCAAACTTCAGATCCTAGAAAAACAAAGAGAAATCCTAGACAACCTAATCAGTAAACTAAACATCCTAGAAATGTCCGAACTTGTCTCAGTCAGCGACGTCTGCAAAACAATTCAACGTTTAGAAATGATTCTCAAAATTTCAGAATCTATCAAAACAACTTTCATAGAACTTGGAAAAGAAGGCAACATCATGAACATGCGCCACAAAGAATTGCTAAAAGACATAGAAAAAAAAGAAAACGCAATGCTCCGAGATTATTCCCCCCTCCCGCTAAAAAAAGCCAAAACAATTTTAGACAACTTTAGCATTGACGGCTTGCTCGATTTAGAATCAATAGCAAGATTAATCATAGAAAAAAAACCCGAAGAAAACATCGCCCCGCAAGGATACAGATTTTTCGCACACCTCACACTCACAGAAAAAGAAATCCCGCAACTAGTAAAACAATTCGGCACCTTAAACAAAATCTTCTCAGTAGACTCAATAGAATTTGAATCACTACTAAAAAACCGCGCTGAAAAAATTAAAGAAGATGTCTGCAACCTAAGAGAGCAGATTTTGGCTGGGAAGGTTGTATGCTAACCCAAACAGAACTCACGCAAATCAGAGAAGCACTCGAACAATCGCAAAACCCACTCTTCTTTTTTGACAACGATGTAGACGGATTATGCTCCTTCCTAATCCTCCAAAGAGCACTCGGAAGAGGCAAAGGCGTAGCTGTAAAATCTTTCCCTGAATTAAATGCACAATATCTAAGAAAGATCAACGAACTAAACCCCGACGCTGTATTCATCCTAGACAAACCCCAAGTCGGAGCAGACTTTATAGAAGGAGTAGAAGAAAAAAATCTCCCGCTCATCTGGATAGATCACCACGAAGTCAAAATACCAAAAAAATTATTAGAAAAAATTTCTTATTACAATTCGTTCCCAACTTCAGAACCAGTTACCTACCTATCTCAAAAAGTTTTTAACCGCGAACAAGACCTATGGTTAGCAATGATCGGCTGCATCGGAGATGTTTACATGCCAGATTTTGGAGAACAATTCTCAAAACAAAACCCTGAACTTTTTCCAAACCCCCAAACCCCTGCCTTTGATTCCATCTACACAACAGAACTCGGCAAAATAATCCAAATGCTAAACTTCGGACTCAAAGACACAACAACGAACGTCTTAAGACTAATCAAACTCCTTATCAAAGCCAAATCCCCGCACGACATCTTAGAAGAAAATTACCACACCCGCCCCCTTCACAAAAGATTCAACGAAATCAACAAAACTTACCAACAACTACTCAGCAAAGCAAAAGCTCAAATAAAAAAAGACGAAAAAATAATCTTCTTTACATACGCAGGAGAAACATCAATTAGCGCAGAAATCGCAAACGAGCTTTTTTTCAGAAACAAAAATAAATTTATTGTCGTAGCATACAAACGCCCTGAAAAAATCAATATCTCAATCAGAGGCCAAAACGCAAAAAAAATAACAGAAAAAGCAGTAAATCAAATTGAGGGTGCAAGAGGCGGAGGACACGAAGTAGCAACCGGCGCCCAAATCCCCTCAGATAAATGGGAAGATTTCAAAGAGATACTTAAAAAGCTTGTTTAACTCTTTCCTTCTTATAAGCATAAAGACAATGTGTCAATCTTCCCAAAAATTCTGCATCTTCTTGAGAAATACCTCCCCTCGAACTTCCCGGCTGTATAATCCTCTCCACATCAATTCTACCTAACCCCTCATTCGAAAACCTATCTGCAATTAATAATAAACACTCATAAAAATTTTCCCTATTCGCACCTTTACTAAATTCAATCCAATCAGGATTCTCACCAATAACATACGAGCCAGAAGAATATTTAATATGAAACGCATTCCCATCAAACCCAATTCTGACCTGCGTTCTCCCTGACTCTGCCATAACCAACCACACTAAATACCCTTAATAAATAAATCGGTACTCAGATATATACATCAAACAAAACACTTTTAAACCAAAATTAGGCAACACCCAAAAGGGCCTTGATAACTATGTATCCAATTATTGCTATCGCAGCTATTTTTAATATATCCAATGCCATATCAACCGGATCATTTTTCACTACCATTTTTCACCTTCTCTGGAACTAAGATTCTATCATTTATATATTTAATCTCAGCCTTTATATCTACTAAATCCTCTGCCCTTTTAATTGCATTTTCTAAATCCTTCTGTTTATTCTCTTTTCTTCTTAAATCTTCATTAATCTCTTCAATTCTTTTGTAAATAATAATCCCTAATCCTCCAAGAAGAAAAAGGATTATCGCTATCATTGGAAGATATTCCCTGATTTCAAGGATTATCTTATCTACTCCATCATAAAACAAAAAACCAATAATAATTGCCAAAACAACCTCGATTACTACGATTCCAGCTTCTTTTGAAGTGAAAGTCATAAATGATTCCCATTCATTCCTCCTAATAAACATTTATATAATCAAAAAAATAATAAAAAACATGAAAACACATTCCCTAGCAATTCCAATTTACTAATGCTAGTGAAACTTCTTCTAAAATGAATCCAATAAAACATATCAAGCTCAATAAAAGTATGAAAGTCTCAGACCTAGTCCACCAAATGTCACACGCCGGCTTCGGAGCAAGAAAAATCAGCCTAGCAAATAAAATCGCGAAAAAAATGTTCGCAGAAAAAGAATGCAAAATCTTTTTAGGATTAGCAGGAGCAATGGTACCAGCCGGAATGAAACAAATAATAATTGACTCAATTAATCAAAAGAAAATCCACGTCCTTGTCACAACCGGTGCAAACCTAACCCACGACTTAATAGAAGCTCTTGACGAAGAACATTTCCACTGCGACACATGGAACGACGAAGAATTCAATAAAAAAGGCTACGACAGAATTTATAATGTCCTAATGAAAAACCAGGTCTACGAAAAGCTCGAAAACTTCTTTGAAAAAAATTGGGAGGAAATCTCCACTCCCCAGATAAAAAACATCCGGCAGCTTATAAAAAAAATAGGCTCAATCCTGCCAGAAAAAAACAACAGCATCTTAAGAACTTGCTATGAAAATAAAATTCCAATCTACTGCCCTGCAATAGCTGACTCCGGAATCGGCCTAATGATATGGGGACGCCTGGCCAAAGGAAAAGAAATTAATATAGATGCCTTTGATGACATGAAAGAAATAATTGACACAGCATGGACTGCAAAAACAAAAGGAGTAATTTATATTGGCGGTGGAACACCAAAAAACTTTATCCAGCAATCACTCCAGTTTTCCTCAGGAGCAAATTACGGAATTCAAATCACAACCGACACCCCAGCCGGCGGCGGCTCATCAGGAGCACCGCTCGAAGAAGGAAAATCATGGGGCAAACTCAAAAAAGACGCAGATTATATAGATGTCAACTGCGACGCAACAATTGCAATGCCCCTAATCTTCGCAAACATAATCACCACTCAACACTCTCCAACTCATCCCGAACCTTAGAATAAATAAAATCACCCTTCAACTCATAAAATTCAAAACTATTCTCCACATTATTAGTAAAATACCTCAGCTGAAAATCCTCATCTTTTCCTTCATCAAAAATTTCCAGCGCCATCTCCTTAGTCTCCTTATCATGCTCAATCAAAACTACACTTGCATCAACTTCAAACTCCCGCCCATTCACTTTTATCTTATCGCCTTTCTTAAGTTCAGCTACTGGTTTCGATTGTTTTACTTTTACCATATATTAAATCAAAATTTCACATTTTTAAATCTTTAGTAACTCTTAGCAACATAAACCACCTCACCAGCCTTCTTCCCACAAATCACGCACTTCCCGCCCGCCTTTTCCTTTTTCAATTTAGTCCCTCGAACACTTGCCCCAATTTCCTTTTCAATAATTACAGCACATTTTCCTCCAGCCCGCTCAACAGAACAAAAACCACACCTCGCAATCTTCCCAGCTTCAATCACTTCCAAAATCTCTTTCTTTGTCTTAGCATTCACAACACAATCATCAAAAATCTTATCTGCCTGACTAATCAAATTCTTATCAATATCCTTAGAAGTTTTATCAACAAAACTCATCAGCTCTTTTTTCTTAATTTTCTGCTTCTTCCCATTATCCCTCCGAAAAATCGTCAACTCACTTTTCGAAATCTCCTTTTTCCCAAGCTCAATTCTCAAAGGCACACCCTTCATTTCCCAAAAATAAAATTTCTCCCCCGGTCTTAAATCAGAATCATCAATCTCACAGCTCACCCCGCCCCCCCGCAGTTCCTCCTGAATTTTCTTCGCCTCTTGCAAAACTTTACTGCCAATCCCAATCGGCACAATCACAACCTGCAGCGGAGCAATCTTCCATGGAAACCGCAGCCCCTTATCATCCCCATGAACCGCAACTACCGAAGCAAAAATCCGCGAAGGCGCCGGACCATAGCAAGTAATATACGCCAACTTCTCTTTCCCATCTTTATCCTCAAACTTCACATTAAACGCCTTAGCAAAATCCTGATTAAGCAAATGAGTAGACGGCTGCTGCACAACCCTGCCATCTGGATTCAAAACATCCGCAGCAAAAGTTCTAGAAGCACCAGGAAATTTATCCCACGCCGGCCTTTCGAAAAATATAAACGGCAAACCAAAAATATCATGCAAAACTTCTCTAGTTGTTTCCATATCTTCATGCACCTGAGCCATAGCATCTTTCTCATTCTGATGAGCACAATGCGCCTCAATCCAGTGAAACTCTCTGCTCCTCAAAAATGGTCTAGTAGCTTTTGTCTCATACCGAAAAACATTCGCCCTCTGATAAGTCTTAAACGGCAAATCCTTATAACTCCTAATCCAAAGAGCAAACATCTGATAAAACGCAGTCTCGCTCGTCGGCCTCAGCGCAAGTCTCTCTTCAAACTTTTTCTCCCCTCCATGAGTCACCCAAAACACCTCCGGCGTAAACCCCGCAACATGCTCCCCCTCCAACTTAAAATTACTTTCAGGAATCACAGTCGGAAACCAATACGGCTTATGCCCCTTCACTCGCAGCACCCCCTCCAAATGCTCATACATTCTCTCCATGCACAAAACACTCCACGGCTGAAAAACAATAAATCCCTTAACATTATACCGCAAATCCCCCAACTCCGCCGCCTTCACAATCTCGCTATACCAATTAGAAAAATCCCTCTCTTTCGAAAAATCAAACGTAACTTTTTTCTCCTCGCTCTCCTTTTTCATTATATCTAAGATACAATCCTTATTTAAAAATCCTACTAATTTTGGCTTTAGTGAAATTCCAATGAATCATGATTTTTTATAAACTAACTAACGACCACTTTGTAAAAGTAAATAAAACGATTTGTTTTTGACTAATTAATTCGGCTCCGCCGAAGGTGGGTGGGAGGGATCTACAAAAACAAATTGAGAATTGGGATATTTCAGAAAAAAATCTCAAAAATAATCAGGTTTCACCAAAGCCCTAATTTCAAACACCAACTCCGCGCCCCTCCAACCTCTTCCGAAGTTTCGGAATAACTTTACGAATTATTTGCTTAACCCTCGTCCCACTCACCGAATGACCGTGTTTACCAATAACTGTTTTACCAATTTTCTTATAAGACTCTCCTTCACAAAAATATCTTTCAAGAATTTCTCTTTCTACAGGATGAAGATTGCCCAACTCCTCTTCTAAAATGGCATAAACTTCTCTCTGCTCTGCTTCCTGGCTCGGATCAACTTCACGAGAACTACGAGAATAAACATAATCTTTCCCGTGCACCCATCTATTAATATCATTTGAAGAATAATGCTCCATAAATTCTAATGGAAAAACAGAACCCTTATCTTTACTATATGCAGCTCTAATCGACAAACCCAACACTCTTGCTTTCTCCACATAAACCTCTCCAAGAATAAACCTCCACGCATAAGTAGAAAACCTTGCATGCGAAAGATGATTTAGATCATAACCTCTCGCTGCCATAAAAAGCCCAAACACCCCCGCCGCCTTAATATCTTCTATATCTTTCCTAGCAATCCCAAATTTAGATCTCCTCAAAACAGCACCAACTAATCCTCCATTATCACTTACTCTTTGCTCAACTTCTTCTGGTGTATTCATATTTAATCACAGAACTCTTTTCCAAAAAATAAATCAAATCCCTATTTAAAAAACTTTCTTTCTGCGGCTCCATCCCAAATAAGATTCCTTTGTTTTCTTAATAGATGAGCACGACGAAGTCGTGCCTAATTGGGAGGGCGGGCGGGATAAAAGAAAACAAAGTAAAATAATCAATATGGGATGGAGCCTCTTCCAGCTAATCTCTAACTAATTCCCGCCCCACAACCACACCCTCGGCCCGCCCAAACCCTCCTCTTCTGAATACAAAACACATTTTCCCCTATAATCATCATGTTTAGAACACTCAGGATTTGGACAAGAATATTTCTGAGAAACTTCTACTTGCCGAGATGCACAACCAGAAAGACCCAAACTTGCAGCAATCACCAATCCTGCCACTACCACTCTCAAAGATTTCATACAAAACAAACAACATCCAAAGTTATAAATCTTTCTGATATTTCAAGATTCTTCCTTATTCAATTGGGGCATCATGGGCTCCGAGCGATTCACTCCCGATTACGTTCCTCCACAAAAGAGGGAGTAAATCGCGAGTTGGAGGAATCGTTCGATTCCTAGGGGCGGGTCATGGGCTCGGGAGGAATCGAACCCCCATCTACCGGGCCGAAACCGGAAATTCTATCCATTAAACTACGAGCCCATTAGCTCACTCAAACTCAATAAACATAATTAAAACCTATTTAAAAACTATTTCTTTCTATAAAGAATCTCACTATGCGGATATGCAATCTCCACCTTTCTCTCTGCAGAAATTCTCTTCAAAATTTCCTCGCTAATATCAGAATGATACAATTGCCTCTTATCAGCAGGAGCATAAAATCGAACCCGTAAATCCATACCAGACTGCTGAAAATTCAATCTCAAATAAGGCTCGCCCGGCACTTTATCTGAAAAATCTTTTGTCACCTTCTTAGCAACATCTAAACAAATTTTCTTTGCCAAATCCATATCACTGCTAAAAGTAACTGCTACAACAACCTCATCCAAAATATAATCATCTTGCAAAGTATAATTAACTACATCCTTTTCAAACAAAACTGAATTAGGAATCATAATTATCCGCCCCGAAGTCTCCTCCCCACCAGTCGTCCCCCCAAATTCCTTTAAATAAATATGACTCAAGGTAATATTAGCAACATCTCCCTGCGTCGCCCCTACAATTATCCTATCCCCAATTGAAAACGGCTTCGCAACAACCACCATTATCCAAGCCGCAATCCCAGTAATCGGCCTCTGCAACGCCCATCCCAACGCTGCTGTCAGCAAACCTGCAGTAATTCCCAAACTAATCTTATCCCCAGAAAAATAAATAACAATCATCACAGCTACAATCAAAACAAAAACATATGTCAAAACATTTGTAAAAATCGTAATATTGTGCTTCATCTTTTTCGTCCTAACCTGCTTAATCAACGCCTTTTTCAAAAACGCCTTAATTACAAAATAAACCACAAAAATCACAGCCACAACTACAATAGACCTCCACGGCTGAGTTAAAAATTCCAAAACCATAATCAAAATTAAACAACTCCCTTTAAAAAACTTCTCCTAGAAACATCTTTGTTGAAAAAGCAAGATAGGTTTTGATTTTAACTAACTTCTGATAAAACAAAAGCAGAAGTACGAAGGAACAATTTGTTTTTACCTAATTTATTCGGCTCCGCCGAAGGTGAGCGATTTGCTCTCGACAAATTTTTCTCCACCTCCGAGAGTGAATCATGAATTGGGTGGGCGAGCGATTCGCTTTTGCTCTATCTTCTCCTTAACTAACAAATGCAAATCGCGAGTTGGGATCCTAAACCTCCTGGCTTGAAATTTTAGAAGAAAATTTTAAAATCAAAACAAAAATTCTCAACAAAGCCCCTCGAAACATATATAAGAACTCTTTCAATTATAATTAAAACATGGTAAATAAAAAATTCTGGTCTGCAGCATTCACGCTCTCTGGCTCAATCATAGGTGCAGGAATACTAGGACTGCCATATGTCTTTGCAAAAGCCGGATTTTTCATCGGATTAGCATGGCTAATCTTCCTCGGCCTAATCCTAATCCTTGTAAATCTCTACCTCGGAGAAGTCACTCTCAGAACAAAAGGCACTCACCAACTCAAGGGCTACGCAAAAAAATACCTCGGGGAAAAAGGAAGCAAAATAATGTTCCTCGCAATTGTCTTCGGAATTTACTCAGCACTCCTCGCCTACCTAATCGGAGAAGGCCAATCAATCTCAAGAATTATCACAGGCACAACATCCTACTCACTCCTATTCGGAATCCTATTCTGGCTCGCACTAACAGTCCTGCTAAGAAAAGGCCTGCGCGGACTAAGAAAAATCGAAACCTGGGGTGTCCTCGCAATCATCGGAATCATCATCGGAATCTTCATCTGGTTTTTCCCTGCCATCCAAACTCCCCAAATAACAGAAATAAATCCCTCATTTGTATTCATGCCAATTGGAGTTGTAATGTTTGCACTACTCGGATTCACAGCTATCCCAGAATTAAGACGGGAAATAGAAGGCAATGAAAAAGAATTAAAAAAAGCAATTATTATCGGCGCAACAATCCCGCTTATCTTATATATCTTATTCTCTTTCACAGTTGTCGGAGTTCTCGGCAAAAGTGTGCAGGAAGTCGCAACCCTCTCCCTCGGCTCCGCCGCCCTTATCCTCGGAATATTCACAATGTTCTCAAGCTACTTTGTCCACTCATTCATCCTAAGAGACTTCCTCAGATACGACCTAAGACTATCCAAAAAATCAATTTTCTTCTGGGTCTCAATATTCCCCCTCATTCTCTACCTCGCAATCACAATTTTTAACATCGCAGGATTTGTCGGAGTTCTCGGAATTGGCGGAGTCATATCAGGTGGAATCACCGGAATGCTCATCCTAGTAATGAATTACAAATCAAAACAAAAAAGCACCAGAAAACCAGAATTCCAAATTCCTATCAACTGGCCAATCATCATCATTATCTCAATAATTTTCCTGCTTGGAATAATCACCCAACTCCTCCTCTAAGTATATGATGACCTAAAAAGAAGATTTAGTCCTATTTCTCATTTTT
>NZER01000430.1 GCA_002690445.1 Candidatus Pacearchaeota archaeon | reverse complement strand
GCCGCCTATAGCTAGCATAGCACCTAAAAATTTTAAACCATTTTTACTTGATGCAATTGTTATTTTTAATTCCTGCATTGCTTTTGTATTTGTGTGTACTGCTCGTTCAATCATTCTCATTTGTTTTTCAGTTTGTTCCCAACGCAGTTTACATTCTGCTTCGTGGATCGAGAGCCTTTCTACTGGGTCAATTCTTCCACCAATACCTTTATTTCTTGCCATAGCTATTTACTAGGTTAACTAGTCCCCCTTTTTTTGCAAACACGCCGCCAAAAACAGGATCCGTAGCTCCAAATAAAGCTTGACCTCTTTGTTGTGTCACTGGTCCTCTCATCGCTCTTGGCGGTTGAGTTCCAGGTCCTCTCATTCCTCCTATTGGCTGTACAACATTCGCTAATGGTGTAATAGGTGGTTTTTCTGCCAAGTTAGGTGGAATAGGAATAGTATCAGGTTCTACTTCAGGTTCTACTTCTTCTACTTCAGGTTCTACTTCTTCTACTTCAGGTGTTATCGTTGGTTCAATTGGTTGTTCTCTCTCCGGTGTTCTTACTTGTTTTTCTTTTATATATTCTTTTACTCCATCAGACATAAGATTTAAACTAAAGTCATCTTTTGTTTGTTGTGCTCTTTCTTGAATAGAGTCTAGTTCATTATCTAAATCCGCTACTACATCTGGATATTGTCTTACTAATTCTCTGACTGCTCTTGACCATAATTGACCTCTGTTTGCTGATTTTTTTAGATTAGCTTGTAGAGCATCATTAAAGGCATTTAACAGTATTGGATTAGCGAATATTTTAGTTGATTCTCTTGCAAGCAATACTAAACCTAATCCTTTTGCCATTCCAACCCCTGCTGCTTGACTAAGTGCTGCACCTGGAATGATTGCTCTCATTAAAGAGCCTGCACCACCAATACTTGCTCTTCTAGCCAAGAAGACAGACATAGAGCCTATGTCTTCTATGAAAGCATTTTCTGCTGCATCAGCAAATTTAATTAATTGGTCCGGTTTAATAGATGTTTTTTTTAAAGCAGCAATTAGTGCTTGTCCCTTTGCACTGTTTAAATTATCTAAACTTAATTCTCTTTTAAAGAGAACACCATTAAATCTTTTTCTTTCAACACGACCCATTATATCTGCGATAACCCCATCTTTAGGTGTGTTTATATCACTAAAACTAAAACCACCTGTTTTTTTAAAGCCCAGTGCTTCATCAAATTTTTGCATAAGTTTAATTCGAACAGCTTTGTCAAATAGTTGTGCACCTGTTAGCTTTTGACCTAATGCCTCACTTGTTTCTCCGATAACTCTATCCATCCCTGTTCCTCCTTTAGTAAATATTCGATAAAGATTTTCTACGGCTTCTGGTGAGCCCAGATCAAATGCTTTTTCTAAAAGTCGGCTTGTTTCTTTGCTATTAACATGTGCTAATTTTTGTTCGTAAGAGAATCCTTTTATGCCGTGCTGAACAAATCTTCTTGCTTCTGGTGTTGTAAATAGTGTGATCATATCAGCATATAATTTATCCGCTTCGTTTAATTTTTTTGCAACTTGTTTCCCTGCATCACCTAGTCCATTCAGGGAAGTGCCTAGTGTTTTTTCTAACTCTATTCCAAATTTATTTAATAAGAGGGCGGCATGTTTTCCATTTGCTGTTCCAAGTTTTTGTGCATCAAATATTAAATCATCTAAATTTTTTGCAATATCATCCCATTCTGCAAAATTAGCAGTTCCTTTTAATCTCTCGCTACTAAAGGCTTCTAATTGTTGTACAAATCTAGCAAATTTAGGATTTGTTTTTCCTAATATCTCAAGTGATGTCGGAGTTAAAGTTTTTCTTACGGTATTGTTAAAAATATTGTCTAAACCTTGTAATGATACTGATAATTTTTTTTCGTCTGCTAGTTTTCTAACTGCACTGTAAGCATTAGTTACTTCTTTTCTCATTGCAGCATTAGAAGATTCTACAACTTTTCCTATATCATGGCCTAGTGAAACAACAGAGTGTTTAGGATCTAATCCAAATGTTTTACCTGCTGCATGGTATACTTGCATAGCTTTTTTTTGTTCTGCTTTTCTAAAGGCACCTCCTATAACAGGAAGTCTACCTATCGCCTTTTTTAAACCTGTGATTAAAGCCCAATTAGAAGCATCGCTTATATTAACATCAACACCTATTGAATTTGCATCTTTTACCTTTTGTATGGAGTTCGCATAAGCATTTTTACCCCCACCGACCCAAACTCTTCTCCACATTGGTCTTAAAGATGCTATTGCCGGTCTTGCCATAATAAAGGCTGTTCCAAATTTTGCATCTAATATAGCTTCTCTTTTTGCTTCGTCTAATCTTTCCTGTTTGCTTGGTCTGTTGATTCCTTGTTCTAATTTCATTAATTCACCGTATTCACCAAAGGTTGGTGTATATAAAAGACCTTTTTCATTTAAATAATCTCCGTAGGCTTCATAACCTAAAACAGACATTCCAGCACCCACAGCACCACCTGCAATAGCGCCTCCTAGTGCTCCTAAATAACCTAATCTTGATCCCCATTTGGTTCCGGTCATAGCACCTTTTAATGCTGATCTTGCAACTCGAGCACCAAAAACAGTACCTCCTACACCACCACCTATGATAGATGAAAGTCTAAGACCAGGTGCATAGTTAGGCATAGATGTGTTTATTCCGTGTGGATCTTCAATGTCGGATGGATCTATCTTTCGTAATTTTAAATCTTCTGCAGTGTAACCACGCTTTCTTATATACTCCTCTGACATATTTATAGCAGTTTCTGGATCCACTCCTTTGTCTATACTTTTAAGTATTATTTGTTTTACTGCTTTTTTTACATCTTTTATATCCTCTACTAATCCTTTTTCAATCGGTGTGGCATATTCTATGGCTTTTTTTGTCATTGTTTTGAATTTAAAAGGACCTAATTTTATTTCTCCTAGACCTTTTTCCTCATATTCTTCTTTAGACAGTGCCTCGCCACCTTCTTTAAAATTTTGTACTTCAGGAAGATTTTTTTCTACGACATCAAAACGTTTGCTTTTGACAATTGATTCCAGTAATTCTTCTAGTGTTATACTAGAATCGTCATAATTAATTATTGTTGGTTCTGCTGGCATATTAGTAACCTTTCTCCAAATCCGGTTCTTCTTCTTTTTGTTTCAAGACCTTGTTTATATACCCTTGATCTAATTCTATAAAATCCATATAGCTCTCCAATTTTCCTGCTTTTTGCTCCTCTCCTTTTTTAACAGGCTCTAGTGTTTTTATTCCTTCTTCATCAGCATCAGCAAAAGGATTCCTTACTCTAAACTGTGGTGGTCCACTTCCTCCATCTTTCAGTTTATAACCTCTTTTAGCTAATGTTTCTGGCAAGTACAGTTTTTCAAGAGCAGAATCATACTGACCTGAAAATATTACATAGGCAGTTTTTAATCTTCCTTCTATGTCTTTAAGTGGGAGCCAGAAGTTTGTTACACCAATTCTGCCTTTTGATTCTTCAATGGTGTCTTTCAACAAACGGTTGTTTTCTTGAGCAGTTCTTGCATATCTCATGTGCATGTTAAATTCTAGCATTCTTACAACATCTCTGTAAGGTGTCCTAACCATACTTTCTAACTTAGGGTTCTTTAAAAGTAGTTTGTCAACCCAATTTCTTTCGTCTCTTGTTTTTCCAGAAGCCATTTCAGGTATTATATCATTCAGTTCTTTCATTCTTTTTTTATGATCGTCTTCTGTATATGTTTTACCTGCAACCGGCGTGCCTATTAATTTTATATCTGCTTGTATATATTCATTGACAATTGCATTTGTTCTGGATGTTACATAACGTTGATAATCTTCCCATGTAGAACCTTCTGGTAAGACTTTTAGTTCTATATGTTTATCGACAATTGCTTGAGCATTCTGCTCAAGGTACATATTTTCAAAAACTGCTTCTTTGTCTTTTTTTGTAGTTTCTTCATCATTAAGAACTTCTAATATGCTATTAATCTTCTTTTCCGAATATTTTGATCCAGGTTTAAATTTTGTAAGAAGATCTGTTATATCACTTGCGGTTAATATTGTTTTTCCAAGAAAATTATTTATCATACCGGATGCACCGAAAGGATTTGGTATTACTCCATCTCTAGCTAATTCATAAATAGCGTGTGTATCTCCAACTGTTCTTATTCCTTTTTGAGAATTTACTATTTCT
This sequence comes from Candidatus Pacearchaeota archaeon, assembly GCA_002690445.1. The sequence continues at coordinate 2,205 of NZER01000430.1, read as the reverse complement.
GGTCTGACTTCTTTTAAAACTGCATTTCTTCCTGCTTCATTCATATTGTAAAGTGCATCAAATTCTATGTACATTCCACTTGCAGCATCTCCTATCACAAAAAGAGGCTTACCATGGAGATTTGAGTTAGTTATTATTTTTCCATCAATGTAACCACCATTAGTTCCTCTTGAAGTATCTATAGAGTTTATAAATTCTGTAATTTCTGGTGAATGAGGAGTAGTATTATATGTAATATTGTCTGATGACAGAATCTCAAGTTTTCCTTGATCTAACACTTGTCCTACTGGTATTTGACCGATAGGGTTTCCGTCTACATCATAACGAACTGCAAAAACAGGCACAGGCTTTGATAAAGGAGTTGTTCTTTTTATGTTTGCTTTAAAAGCTTCAGATGCTAAATCAGCAAGTAAATTTCCACCAGCAGCATTAACAGACATAATTGCTTCATTATAGTATTTTGAAGCATCTACTGCAGGAGCTAGTGATTTACCAAAAATATCTAAAAATCCTGATATTCCACTATCATAACTTCTGTGTGATAAAAGACCTGCTGCAAGAGTTAATGCAAAGTCTCTTCGTCTTGCTCCTTTTAATTCTTCAATACCTGCAAGTGATCCAAATAACTCACCAAATTCTAATAAGTCTTCCTTAGATATATTAACCCCTTGTTTTTGTAAAATGTTTATTACTTTGTTTTCTTTTTTACTTAAAACTTTTGCTTCTTCCTTGCTTACATCAGGTAGTTTGTCCTTTAGAACATCTGGTTTAACAACTTCGTTATCTTTTGTAACTATAAGTGTATCACCGTTTGCATCTATAACTTTTTCCTTAATATTTTCTTTTGGAACATCTTTTCTGCTATCTGGAACTTTTGCTTCGTTGTCCTTGGTTCCATAAGCTTCTGTTTCGTCTACTGAAACTACTTTAATTTCTTTTTTATCTTCCACAGGCACTTCTCCTGATAGGGCTAATTTCAAGGCATCATCAGTTGTAACTCCTGCCGCTCTTTTCATTCTTGTTTTTTGTTCTTCGGTTAAAGCATCTATATTCATTCCAGCATCTATCCAGTTTCTAGTGCCACCAATTCCTCTGTTGTAAGCCATTTGCGATAATGCTCTAGTTTTTGAGCTGTTAATTCCTTCTTGCAGAATTTTTGTTGGATCTGTTTCCTTGGTATCTAGCTTTGCAAGTGCTAACAAGTTTGCTTTTGTTATTTCGTCGTGTACAGCTTTTCCTGTTTCAGGATCCTGCATTGCTTTGTCCACTTCAAATTGTGATGCATCTTCAGATAAGCCTAAAACATCTCTTAATGTTTTACCACTAAATGCTCCATAACCATAGTTTTGTGATGCATTAGTAGGCTTAAATTGGAAAGGACCTCTTTCATCTGCCGCTCCTATAATAGCGCCTCTAGTTCCGTATCCTCTGTCTGGATCGTAGTCCTCTGCCGCTTCCTGATAATTTCCGTATCCTCCAGATTCTGCCTGCACAGTTACATCACCTAGATTATTTAATTGTGTTTGAAAACCTGGATCATCCATTACTGGAATTACTGGAATTACAGGTTTCTCCATTTGTGGTTGAGTACCTATTGTTACATCATCTGTTACCGCCACATCACTTGTGGGTAAGTTTTGTTGTCTTAAATAAGCATTAGATATTTGTTGATTTATTTTATTTAACTGTGCTATTGATTGTTGTTTAATATTTTCTGGTGTTGAAGGATCTTTTATTATTTTCTGTAAAATTCTTTGTTTATTTCTTGCCGTGCCAGGAAAATACTCTTGTATCCCTTCTTTAAGATAGTTCAATCCTCTTTCCATATCTTTTTGATTTTTTTCTTTTGTTTTTCTTAAAACAATTTCTGTTGGTACATTGTTTTGAAAATTTGATATGGCATTAGCATCATTTATTAAATCTCCATAACGATATTTGCTTTGAAAACTTCCCTCTTGTTGTAGTTTAATTTCTTTTTCTAATGCATCTGTTACTTCTTTTGGTTTAACCATTCTTTTAAATGGTTTGTGTATTCCAGTAGGGTCATAGAAATCACCAAACATAGTAGCTATATTACTTACATGTCTACCCACTGGTCTGCCTATAAGATCATATAATCCTCTAGGAATTGCCCAATCTTTGGTTGGTTCAGATCCTTCAGGAAAACCTATCATAGGCTCAACGTCGCCGCCGTCTTGATAATTT
>NZER01000429.1 GCA_002690445.1 Candidatus Pacearchaeota archaeon | reverse complement strand
TCAAAAATCATATTCGCTTCTTCAACAGAATTGGCAGATTGAACAGCTTCGACAATTTTACTTTTTTGTCGCTCATTCAAGGAGGTGCTGTTTAGTGCCTTGTTTTGATAAACAAGCTTGGCATTTTCCAAGTTCAGCTGTGTGAGCTGTCCCTTGGCTTTCATCAAAAGAGCATAAAGCTCCTTTGTAGATTCTGTAAGTTTTTTAATTTTGGTTTCATAAACCATATGAGTGACGTCGGGGGCCGTTTCCTCTTCCTCTTCAAGTTCTTCGACTTCTTCAAGGTGAGCATCTTGGGCCGCGGCCATTGCATCGTTATTGGCCTGCTCGACGCCGTTATCAGCAGAATTAATCGAAGACCATCCCTGCGGAACAGGTTTTATATCTACAACTAACTCTTCAATAAGTTCAGAAAGCATTTCTTCTGTAAGGTTAATCTCTTCATCTTCATCTTCATCTAGATTGACGCGTGCGCTTGCGCCCGCGAGGGAAGCCTCATCTTCGCCGGCATCATCGCCGAGTTCTTTATCCGTAACTTGTTCTCCAAGTTCCGTAGCTGCAATCTCGGGCGCAATCTCGGGCGCAATCTCGGCGGCAGACAGCATTTCTTCTGGCTGTGCCTCTATTCCCTGTGCCTCTTCTTCTGCAATACGGGCTTTCAACTGATCGAAATCGATTTCAATTAATTCATCTTCTGCTGGAGCGTCCAACTCTTCGTTTTGAAAAGCAAACGGAATGTCATCGGTAAAAGAAGTGTCCATTTGAGGCGCCTCTTCCTCTAAACCAAATTCATCTTGTTCTAGTAAAGTGGAAAGGGCACTTTTAACCTCGGTGGAATACTTCTCCAACACAACATTTTCAGCATTTTTCAATGCAACATCCTTGAGCGCTTTCGCGTCAACAATAGCTTCTTCTAACAGTGAAGACATAAAATACTCCTAAAACTATATCTTATCAAAGGTAATTAGTGGTAAAGACAAAGAAAAGACAATTTTAGGCATTTATTCGGGCGCATCTTCTAGAGGAACCCCTATGGTCGCTATAAAAGTGTCGGAACTGCTGTAAAAAGAAATGGTTAGGGTCCCTTCTTCTTCCACGGAGGAATCAACGCGCACATAATCAGCAGGTTCGAGCCCCAATTCGGCGGCTCCCCTTTCTATTGCTTCAAAACATTGTGCAGTACCAAGCATAGTAGTTGTTTTAATTAGAAAAAAATAAGTATTTTACGATGTTGGAGATCTAAATACTCTAAATTTTGTAAAAATTCCTTTAAAGCCACGTACTGTCGCAGCTTGCGTATATGCATATAACATGGCGCGGGCATTCGTGTTACTTATGGTGTTCGATTCTATAGCGGCGTCAGCGGTCCAGGTGTTGACGGTTCCATACACCCCCGTTGCGTAAACGCGCTTATAATCAGCCACGAGAGGGTCTGCCAAAACGGTAGTAGATCCAGATGGCGAAGAAATAATTACTGTTTGTCCGGTAAAACTCCATACCACCTCAAATGAACGAAACTTGGTTTCATCAGTGTCGCTATTATCTTCGCCTGCGCCTGCACCGTCGGGCCCTCGCCACGGCGCCCAAGTTAAATCATCCTGGAAAGCGAACCCCTTTACTCCTATTCCATACCAGCCCGATCCTGCATCAGAATTCCATATTTGGCCGCCCACCGTTTCAAATTCGTCATTGGGAAACTGATCTCCAGAAGATGCCGAATAATCATGAACCCACTGCATGCAAATAACATCCTTCATACTTAAATTGGGAACAATGTCCTCCATATCCGCAAAAACAAAAGGTGCCTTCGTAAGCGCTTCGTTCCACATAATACTATTAAGTTGCGGAGACAGAATAAGACCAGTTCCAGCAACAATTTCAGAGCCTCCCAGAGAACTCGATGCAGCCGTCCAAGTAACACCCTTAATTTCAATAGTATCGCTATCACTCATTGCGCCGCCGCTATCATGGTCACTAAAATCTATAGAATAGACTTCCTCCCAGTTACTATAGTTTACTCCGGCAATGCTTCTAAAACTGGTCATTTTTTTCTCGACCTAAATAATCTAAGTTGTTTAAATGTAGCCTTGACTTCCCGAGGGCTAGCCACTTTCATAGCCCATATGAATATTTCTAGATTGGAGGGGGTAAGACTATTGGCTATATCCGATGCAGTGGTCCTCCAGCTGCCGGCAGTCGTGTACCCAGAGGGAGCATACATATGACGTCGCGTACGCGTTCCATCGGGGAAAGTACCACTCATTTCTAGAGGGGGCTCTAAGGTGGTTGAGCCTGAGGGTCCCGTAGATACAATGGCGGCTTGGCCATTTACATATAATACCGTCTCCCAAGTAAAGTAAGTTGGGCTCGAGGATGCGGCAACACTAGTATAGGTCCCCGTGCTCGAACCTAAAAAAGCACGCCAATTCGCATTACCGGTTCCTAGATTATCGCCCCCCACAAAACGCTGGCTACTGCCGTGAACCCCATTCCAGAAGAAACAACCAGCAGCTTCATAGCTGTTCATCGGCCACGGATTCCCCGAATCCGCCGACCAGGAAAGCACCGTCTGTAGACACAAAACATCATTTTGATTAAGGTCCGGAATTATTGTGGACACTGATGCAGTTAGCATAGGAACTTCGGTTTTTCCACTCCAAAGATCAGTGGCACTGTCTGCCGGGACGAGAATCAGTCCTGCCCCGTTCTTAACCTCTGCGGTGCCGTAGGTGGTACCACCGGAATCGACGAAGGCGGTCCACGTTACTCCATCTATATCATGAGTGTCACCAGTGGCCATGGCGCCACTATTGCCGGCCTCACTAAAGTCTATGGAGTATACTTCTTCCCAACCGGTGTACTCGATGTCGTTGATGGTTTTAATGTCGGCTATATTGACACCACCAATATAAGAAATAGGATTAGACATCTTTATCCAATCTCTACATAAGTACTATCCGGATTAAAGTAAATCACGTTTGCCGTATCAGTTCCATATCCAACAATCCTCACATATTCGTTAGAGCCCGTAGGTACCGACCCAGTTACTTTGCCCATGCCCGGATCGGAGGAGGGATAGATATAAACTGGGCCGCCCTTTATAAAATCATCTACATAGTATTCAGTGGCGCCACTTATATTGAAATAACCCTTAATAAGCATCCCGCTTGAGGTAACGTACTGACCTAAAGCTATGCCTAGTAGCTGGTTATGGCCTCCGCCGGTGGTCGGATCGCTTCCGGTGGCAGCAGCATTAACAGGTACCCATCCCCCTTGCTCATTCAAGTAGTGAACAGCGCCTATATTTGTTAAAGAGCCAGTCCCGAAATAGATAACTTCACCTCCTCCAGTACCAATCGAAAGCTTTACTGGGTTTAGGGTTCCAGTATAATGAACATCTAATGTAACCTTAGGAACGCTCCCGGTTCCTATCATCACGCTACTAGTTGTGTACGCTTTAGTTCCGCCGCTGTCCGTAAAGATACCGCCGCCGCCGCCTCCACCGGCAACATTAGTTAAGTTAGAACCGTCGCCGTAGAAGTACGAGGCCGAAACATTGGCAGAAGCGGAAACGTCCGTAACTGTAGCTGTCTTAGATAAGAATAGATGCTTAAATTGATATGTCGAATCACCAATATTAACAGAATCATTACTACTGGGATAGAATGTTGTGGGGAAAACAACGCCTTTGCGGGAGCCGCTGGTGCTAAACTTAAGGAGATCACCACCAGAGCCGGTGAAAATTAAAAGTGGTCCGTTGCTGCCAAAGCCGTCGGAATTATCAGCAAGCTTCCAAACCTTGTTACTGTTCGTGAAGTCACAGTTATTGCCTACCCACGTAACACTATCCCCTGTACCATCACCAATAGTGGCATTGCCACCAACTACATTGAAACCACCAACCGTAAGGTTGGCGATGTTTGAAATATTTCGACTTGAATCAACAATATTCGTACCGCCAACATCAAAACCGGTTGCACCGTCAACTTTACCGGTAACGTCGATAGAAGCGCCAGTAAACTGGCCGGCGGTTGAGATTGATGCGACATCTAAGAAGTCAATCGAGTCCATCGTCGCGACGAAGACATCATCTCCGTTCTGATCCGCAACAAATAGAAGACCATCCCCCAGATAAGCAGAACCACTCGCACTGCTGCTGACGTGAATATTCTCGTACCCCCCCAGATCGCCGCGGTTGGTGGACCAGCCTATATCGGCGCTATCAGCTAATAGGCCATTCGTACTAATGAGAGGTATTCGACCACTTGTCAGGCCACCGATAGTAATGTTACCAGCACTATAGGCATCCCCATTGCTGGCACTAATATGGAATTTTGTATCACCATCTTGATCCACGACAAACACTTGAGTATCGACCTCTTCAGGGCCCTCGATTTGAATTTGAGCACCGAGAAGCCCAATGGACCGATCGGTAACGTCTACTCCGCCCTCTCCGTTATCGCCTTCGGCGGTTAGGAAAATGCCGGCGACACCGGTACCGGCTGCAGTGGATCCGCTAGCTTTAATTTGAAACAACGACATCTCTTCATCGCTGTCATAGGAAACTGTCATTTGTGCGGGGAAGTCGTCGGAATCCCCAAAAAGAACAGCACTGAAAAGGTGGTTTCCTGAACCATCTGATCCGCTTTGGGATCCAGAAAGATAGAGAGCAGCGACGGAACCTTTCGGTAATCCAACCGGTGATGTCTCATTGTTAAGAGTTAATGTGCCATTTGAGCTTACTATTGGCGAATAAACGTTGATGTCCGAACAGCCGCTAAGATTGGAGATTGAGGCTGTGCCTGCGCAGACGCTAAGATCGCCAGTAACTGTAACAAGGCCAGAACCAGTAATGTCGAATATAGTCCCCTTAGAAAGCCCATCAACCCGGAAGAGCGCGGCGTCGCCAGAAGACGAAACATGGAAGGAGGCGGAGGGGGTTTGCATGCCAACTCCCACCCTATTATTTGCAGCATCTGTTCTGAAAAGGTTTTCTTTACTTAAGCCTTTAACTTGAAAGTCGACATCCGCCTCATCATTATTAATTGCAACTTTGTCTGCTTGAGCGCCTCCACCACCTTCGTTGATGTAGATCATCTGCGCAGCGCCGGCGACAATGTTTATCTGATCAGTTTGATATCTGATGTAAGTGTCGTCATCTCCATTGTGATAGAGGTACTCGTCAAATCCGGCGTCTCCCGCAACATCAAGAGCGTAATCGGGCGCGCCTGTGCCAATTCCCACCCTTTCGCCGCCCCCAGAAACAAACAACATATATTGGTTACTGTTTGATTCGACACGGAAATCATAGCCTCCGCCGGATTCATTAGACGTAAACGCGCCGTAGTTGGTAATCGTATTACTTCCTGAGACTATAAGACTCCCGGTAACAGTTAAAGAGCCGGTAACAGTTAAAGAGCCGGTAACAGTAGTGTTCGATGCAGAAATTGATAGAGGTGAATTACCAACAATATTATTAACGCTAATGGTGGTAAAGATGCCAGTTGAGCCAGAAAACGTTCCTCCATGGGTCCCAACAAAATTAGAAGCCGAAATCCAAGTAGAAGAAGACATAGGCGCATGCACCTGTATTGTCGAACAGCCGCTAAGGTGGGTAAAAGAAGCTGTTCCGAGACAAGCGGAAATAGAACCAGTAAATTCATGAAGATCATCTGTGGAATCCCCGAACTTTGAATCGCCGCTAGAAGAGAAATATGTAACTGTGTGGTTTACAACATCATAGTTTAGAGCCGTAATGGTGCCCGAAACATGTAGCGAGCCCGTAAGACGTAATTGATAAGGGGAAGAGGACGTTACAAATAGTAATTCTTTAGAACCGCTGATGGATCCAGATCCATCCGCATGATATTGAACGGCCCCCACGGGACCATCCGCATTAACATCGGGGCCGGAACCGGTTACATATGCCCAGCCTGTATACTGTTTGGCCACTCGATAATCTCCTTAGCCCAGAAGGGCGCTTCTTCGTTTATTAAATAGCCTACAATGAAGTGTTTTATCTAAACATTTTATCATGTTTCTTTCTTTGCAGTTTTTGTCTTTCACGAATTGCTTTCTGCCTCTTTAGTTTTTTCTTAACAGAGGGCTTAATATGATGATCAGTTCTGGTCTTATACGTCTCCACAATTCGTTCTCTTTTACACTTTTTGATAAATCTTCTTATAAGCTTTTCGCTCGATTCCCCTCGACGTAATTCGACCTTAACGTTTGTTGCCACAATTCGCCTACTTTCCTTCTTTTATTACATTCATATGAGCATTCCAATTCGTACTCACAGAACCAAATAAATTTGTTATATCAACCCCCGCATCCGTCGGCGCCTGTCCTGAAAGAGGAGATGCCATTTGAGTTGCTGACGCTTGGGCCGGGGCGGCCGTTGTTCCTTCAAACAAATCGACACCATTATAGGCGTCCCCACCAATAGCGGCCATCAGTTTTGACTTATGTTCCTTCAGTTTGCCTGTTTGTTCTGAGCTAAATGCATTACGCTGCATCCTCTCCGTCGCGGGGTCTACTTTGGGCTGTTTCGTCTCAACAACAGGCGGCGTGACGGACACTCCTTTTACAACTTCAG
>NZER01000428.1 GCA_002690445.1 Candidatus Pacearchaeota archaeon | reverse complement strand
TCAATGGGTCAGCCCGAACATATCAGTAATCTTCAATTAAAATTTTATAATCGTTCTGTTATATTCGGACACCATCATAGATTTGATTTGTCTTTAAAGACACAATTAGATTCAAGTTTACTTGGAGCTTGGGGTAATGGATGTTTATGTGATTTAAGTTTATTGCCAACAGGATTATATTCTGCTTTTGATAATTCGCAAAGAGGAATAACAGTTGTGTATGAAAAAAATGGTGGTCTATTTAGTGTGCAACAACACATATTTATTCCGAACAAAAAGAAAGGATATGAGTGTATAGTCAACGAAAAAGACTATATTATTTAAAAAAACTTTCCTTATAAAACCCTTATAAACAAAGGTTAAAATAATAATATCAATATATTTTGCTTATTGTTATTGACAAAGTTACTATATAGTATAAATTAATAATATGATTAAAAATAATAAAAAACATCAAGGAGAAACAAAGATGGAAACTTTAACAGAATATGAGATTTTAATAAAAGGAGATTATACATGGGAAGATGTCCCCAGTCTTTATAGGGCAATCGCAAGATTTGGGAGAAAAATCGAGTTAACCAAAGAGGATTCAGATAGAAAAAGAGCTAAACAAAACAAACGAGAATATAAAAAACTTATAAAGGAAACTTGGGAACTAATTGAGGTCTTAGAGAAAGAACACGGGGGGATGTTTTAAAATGGAAAAATATTTAACAAAAGAAGGGAAAGTTCATGAAGGAGAAATCATAACTTGTCCAAAACATCCTATTAATCATAGGACTAAACCACAAGACTATATTACTGAAAATCCTAAACTAAAATATCGTAAAGCTACTTGTTACAGATGTTATGGAGAAGGATATCTCAATAATAAAGCATGGTTTGATAATTGGGGAACAGAGATTGATGGTAAAGAAGTTGGAATTTGTTTTGCTTGTGATGGAAACAAATGGGTCCCAGAAAGAATTTATACTGAAAAACAATTTGCTTCTTTTGACAAAGCTCGAAAAAAACGAGAAGAAAAAGCTGAAGCAAAACGAGAAGTATATATATTGGAAAAGAAAATTAAAGAAACCAAAAAAAGACTTAAAAGGGAAAGAAATTTTAGAAAAGCCAAATCTCAAAGAGAAAGACATTCAGAAAGATTTAATAAATGGTTTAATCTTAAAACTTTTGAAGATTCCAACAAAGAATCAGTCAAAGATATTTCTGGCAGGGTAGTTAATAAAAAACACATTGAAGATTATGGTTACTCTTTTGATGTTTATTTGTTTTTGGGAGATGATGGTTTTATGTATAGCTTTTCATCTGCTTCTGAAAAGGTAGAATCGTCTTGGGATTATTCTAATAAGTTTTATTGGCCATATTTATCAGATTGGGAAATAGAGAATAGAGATAAATGTAAAAAAATTACAATCTCTGGCAACATTGAAGATAAAGGAAAATGGAATGTTGCAATGATTGATAAAAAGAAAACTGAATCATCTGGTGGTTGGGGAAAAAAATGGAACTGTGATGTTCCAGTAGTAAACCTTAAAAAGTTAAAAGTCAAATACTATAAAGGAGAAACCAAATGAAACTTTTAAAACTTATACAAGAAACAAAAGAGATAGCAGTAACACCGAATCCTGAACATTTGGAAGATGGAATTCCAGAATCCTTAGAATTCAAAAAGACAATGATTAAAATTGCAATGACATTTCCAGTTTTCTCATTTGGCAATCTCCATTCTCAAACATTATTCGATTTACAACAATCGAGAATAAAAAACAAAGAAGGAAGGGATATAACTTATCAACTACCATATAGTGATTTTATCATTCATTTCCAAAGTGAAACTGGAGTAAGGGATATATTTCAAATAGTATCTTTTAATGGTATAGATACGGGAATTGAAAAAATAATGAATTCAGAAATTCAACATCTGGATGATTTCGGATTCACATATAGGTGGGCTTTTGATAACAGGTATCCCAACAAGGCATATATAGATAGCCATTTTCTCGGATTCGAAGAAAGTGGACAATTATATAGAAGTGATAGAGCAATATCACCAACCCTTTCATTCGAAGAAAAATATCATCCAATAGATTATGAGGAAATGACCGAAGGGGAAGAATTTGAATATAATTTGATATTTGATTTCTTATTTATTATGAATAATGAAAAAATGGCACAAGAAATTAAAACAATACAACCAACTCCAAAAGAAATGAAGATAGCAACGAAGAAAAGAAAGCTACCACCAATTAGTTACAAAACACTTGATTTAAATGTATGGAAAGAAGATTCAATTAAAACTGGATATAAATTTCCAAATAGACAGAAACCATCCGAACATCTAAGACGAGGACATATTCGAAGATATAAAACAGGAGTTACTATAAATATCAAACCCCAAACTATAAACGAAGGTAGCGATAGAAAGACAATTAAGGATTACAAAATAAACACATTACAAAATAAACACATTATAAGGAGAAGATGATGATAATTAGAAGCATGATAGACAAATATAATTGTCTTACCGAATATGAGCTAAAATTTACTAGGCAATATTTAAAGGAAAGGGGAGTAAGAATCGAAGGTCAATGTAAGAGGTGTTATGGCACAGGATTTTGGTACTCACTTTCTACTGACGAAGATGCTGACGCAGAGCCATGTGATGATTGCGATATTTTTTCTGCAAAACTTGGAGTAGATTATGCCAGATTTATAAAACAAGCATGGAAGGATTTACCTAAAAAGGTAAAACTTCAAAAAATAAAATCTAAAATAAAGGAGAAACAAAATGGGAATTGTTATTAACAAAAATAGGCAACATATAGTTATAGACAATGTAGAGCTGGTGGGATTAAAAGAAATCCTACAGAATCATAAATTTTTAATGGAACAAAATCCCGATTTTTTTCCAGATGATTATGATTTTCAATTAGAGATTGTCAAATATTGGCTAGATAAATTTAAGCCGAGCTTTAATCAGGCAAAAATCAATCTTGATAATGGATTTAGAGAATCAGATTGTCCATTACGAGTTGTATATTAATGTTAAATTTTACAAAAAAAGACAAAACAGGTGGCGACTAAACGCTAGGAGGACAACGATATGGGTATGGATGTATATGGTAAAAATCCAACAAGTAAAAATGGCGAGTATCTTCGACAAAGTGTTTGGGGATGGCGACCTCTTTGGAATTATGCCTGTGATATTGGAAAACTTGATGAAACACTTAGGAAACATGGACATTGTAATGATGGAGCAGGACTTGAAACACAAGAGGAGTGCGACAAGTTAGCCAATATCCTACAAGAGCATATTGATTCAGGACATTGTAAGGCTTATGAAGAAAGATATTTAGAGGAAAAAGCAAAAGCTGATATCTGGAACAATCATATTTACGCTTTACAAAGTTTACTTAGAGAGTATGCAAACAAAGAAGCCGGTAAAGAAAATGTAGCTCCAGTTGATTACAATAAACATCATAGAGAGCTATGGGATAAAACTCAAAACTTAGAGAATAATCTCCCTAAATATCCATTTAGCGAAGCATATATAAAAGAGTTTATATTATTTCTTCGTGATTGTGGTGGCTTTTCAATTCGTTAATATTGCTTTACAATATTGACAAAATAATCTAAAATAAAAAAACAATGACCTGAGTAAGTCTTAAAACTACTCGAGGAGAGAAACTATGCCAGAAAAAGCACAAACATCTAACCATGTTTATGAAGGCACGATTTCCAAAACAAGTCCTTATGGATTTCAATTAGAAGAAATTTCCGACCAAGACAAATGGTTGAATTATGGAAAGTTTTATGAAGGAAGTAAGGATTGGAAAGAGGGCGATAAGGTTAAAGTAGATATTCAGGAAAGAAATACTGGGGATAAAACTTACTTTAACATTAAAGAAATTACACATCTCAATGGCAGCGTAAAATCCATTGAAGGAACTATTGGAGCTGAATCAGAGTTTCCAGATAGACAAATCCTTATTGTAAGGCAATCATCTTGGGATAGGGCGATTGCTTATGCTAATGGAAATAAAATGAAAGACCTAGACCATATTCGAGAAGTTGCTCATTTTATTGAAAAAGACATCTTCAGACCAGAGAAGTTTAAAGATGATATACCCTTTTAATGCTCCCAGAGGCGTTTTAAGGCATCATTTGGGCACTTTAAGGACAAAGTAATGGTTTTATATCTTATTGTGCAAAGGAGGGCATAAATGGAAGAAAAACCGAATTATTATGCAGTTTTACCAGCAAAGGTTAGGTACGACAAGTCTATCTCGCATTTTAGTAAGTTATTGTTTGCCGAAGTTGTAGCTTTGTCTAACAAAGAAGGGCATTGTTGGGCTACTAATTCTTATTTTGCAAAATGCTATGACATAACCAAAGAGACTGTGAGCAGAGCAGTATCGGCTTTACAGGAAGCTGGATATATTACAGTTAACTTTGAATATGAAGGCAAAGAAATAAAAAAACGAATTATCAATATCAACCCTATTGATAAAAAAGTCATTAGGGGTATTGACGAAAATATCAACAGGGGTATTGACGAAAAAGGCAAAGATAATACTATAAATAATAATACTATAAATAATAATAATACTCGTGTGAAAGAACAATTTGAGATTTTTTGGAAAAACATTAAGGGTAGAAAAATCAACAAGAAAAGAGCATGGAATTATTATTGTAAAATTGAAACTAATTTAGATGATTTACAATTAGCTCAAAAATATAATGCCTTAATTGATAATACAAAAGATTTAAAATTTGTTCCACATCCTGAAAGATGGTTGAGGGATGAAAGATGGAATGATGAAGAACATACACATTCTAATCATTTTGGAACACAACCAGTTTTTAGAGATAACGAAGGTTATATTATTTCTAAAGAAGAATTTGAAAAAGCACAGGAGCTAAGATGACATTTAGTCAAATAGAAAATTTGAATATTTTAGATATGGACGCACATCTTAAAGCTAAAGGATTAAAAACCCTCTTACAAGATATGCAAAAATTCAAAAGCGACTATCCAAGATGTTATGAAAGGTTAAACATTTTAGTCGATAAACAAAACAAATCTGTGTCTAAAAGATTACTTAAAAATAATCTTATTTATAGCTTTAAAGGAGAAAAATAATGGCAGAAACAAATAAATTAATTTTAACGATTCATCAATATGTGGAGCAACTTAAAACTATAAATATCTCTATATTAAAAGACAGATTAGAAAGAGGAAATATCTTAAAGAGGATAAAGGAAAATAAATCCTATGTTGGTTATGATTCATATTGTGATACATGGAACTCCTTTTTAGAGGCAATTAATGTCAACCGAGAAACTGCTAGACAAGACATGGAAATCTATGACCAATTCAGTTTTTATCTTTTAGGAAAATTAGAATGGCTAGAGCAATGTTCCTATGAAAGATTGGTAAGACTGCTGCCAATAGCAAAACAAGAGCCACAAATGAAAACAGAATTAATTGATATGGCAGTTAGAAGTAATCGAGCAGATTTCGATAACAACATTCGAGAATTAAAAGGAATGGTTGCGACTGACACTTGCGATAGGCATTTTGAAAAAATAGTAATTTATGAAAAATGTTTGCATTGTAATGAATTCCGAAAGAAAGATTAGTTTGCAGATATATCTGCGAGGGAGTAGAATAGAAAAATGGAAATAGATAAAATTGTTAATGATTATTTTATTGAAGATAAATCTTATCGAGAGATTGGAGATTTGTATGGAGTATCAAAACAAGCAGTTCACGCATTTGTAAATAGAAACAAAAGAGAGTTTAGACAAACTGCAAACAAACTTTATCCAATATTGAATAAAGAAGGAATGGAACTCCACAAAAAAATCAAGATGAAAAGAAAGTTGGTCGGCCTATCCCAAGAAAAAATTGCAGAACAACTTGGAACTTCAAAGCAATATATTTGTGGTATTGAAAAAGGGAAAATAAAATCAGGAAATCATGTAACAATGATATGTGATTTGCTAGAAATTAACTAATATTATGAAGTTGTTTCTCGGAGATATGATTAGTCCAATAGATTGCGAACTAATCGACCACGAAGAACTACAAACAAAAGACACAAAAAACAAAAAAGAGTTCTGTGGACTTTATATTGCCGAAGAAAACAAGATATATCTATCAAATAATTATCCAAATATTCCCACTTTGGATGTTCTTCTCCATGAAATAAGTCATGTTCTGATTGGAGATATGACTGTGTATAAATCAGAAGAACAAAAAGCAGATATGTTGGCAATTAGATTGAAGAAGTTGCTTCAACAAAAAAAGAAGATATATGTATTTACCAAATGAAGATTATATAAAATCCTATTCTTTGGATTATTTGGATTATGTTAGGAAACAAAACTGTTGTGTAACTGGACAACAAATGCCTGACGTGCATCACCTAGAGGCGATTGGAACGAGGGGAGGAAGGAAAGAGCCAAACCAAAGACATTTCTCAGCGATTCCACTTTGTAGAGATTTACACATAGAAGTACACCAAATAGGACTGCATAAATTTCAAGAAAAACACAATATCCAATTATGGAAAGAGGCATATTATTATGTTGCTAAATGGTTACTAATAAAAATGGACAAAGCTGAAATAAAGCCAAATATTGAAGAATATGATGATAAGGTATAAAACCATTAGAAAGATATTAAAAGAGCCTATATATAGCTTAAAATCAATTTAAAGGCTATATATGGAGTATGATATGGGTATAATAACTGAAATAGGAATAATGAATATTTTTTTATATACAGCATTTGTATTCTTATTTAGATTTGTATTTAAAAATTAACACAAAGGAGCAAATAAATGGATATCATACTAGAAGATATAGACAAGCTGATTCCTTATGCTAGGAATCCTAGAAAAAACCAAGCAATAGACAAAGTTGCAGCCTCGATAAGAGAATTTGGATTTAGACAACCGATTGTGGTTGATAAAAGACTCACGATTATAGCTGGTCATACAAGATACGAAGCAAGTAAAAAATTAGGTCTTAAAAAAGTTCCAATTCATATAGCAAAAGAATTAACACCAGTTCAAATACAAGCATATAGAATTGCTGATAATAAAGTAGCAGAAGAAAGTCAATGGGATTATCCCTTATTAAATTTAGAATTTGGAGATTTATTGGATATGAATTATGACTTAGAACTTTTAGGATTTGATAAAAATGAATTAGAAAGTTATTTAACTTATAGTGGTCAATCTAAAGAATCCAAAGAACTAGATACAAGTACCTTTGAAAAATTTAAACATCAATGTCCAAAATGTAAGTTTGAATTTAATGAATAATAAATGGTTTCTTAAAGAACTTAAAGATATAAAAAAAAACAATTTAAATGTTTTTAGTTGTTTCTCTGCAGGAGGAGGCTCATCTTTAGGTTATAAATTAGCAGGATATAATGTTTTGGGTGGAGTTGAAATAGATAGTAAAATGATGAATTTATATAAAAAAAATATAAAATCTCAGTTTACATATTTAATGGGAGTAGAAGATTTTAATAAGATTTCAAATAAAAAGTTACCACAAGAATTGTTTAATTTAGATATTTTAGATGGCTCTCCACCATGTTCTAGTTTTTCAATTTCTGGTAAAAGAGAAGAAACTTGGGGAATTAAAAAGAAATTTAATGAAGGTCAAGTAGCTCAATATTTAGATGACCTATTTTTTAAATTTATTGATACAGTTCGAAAATTACAACCTAAAATTGTTATTGCAGAAAATGTAGAAGGTCTATTATTAGGAAAAGCACAAGGTTTTGTTAAACTTATTTTAGAAAGATTTAAAAAAGAAGGATATGATTGCCAAATATTTTTAATAAATGCCATTGATTGTAATGTACCACAAACCCGAAAAAGAGTTTTCTTTATTGCTAATAATCAAAAATTTAAACCCTTAATTTTAAAATTAAATCACAAAGCAAATATATTAGGTGAAGCCTTAAAAGATATATCAAATAAAAATGCCAAATTATTAAATAAAGATTCTTTGGCATATTCATTATGGAATCAAACATTACCGGGATATAGTTTTTCTAAATATCATATAAAAGGCAATTTTTTCAATTCCTCAAAATTATCTCCACATCGTTATTCTCCCACAATAACAGCGTCAGCTGGTGCCAAATTTTGTCATTGGGATTCTCCTCGATTACTAAGCAAAGATGAAATGTGTATTATACAAAGTTTTCCTTTAGATTATGATTTTGAAAATGTTTCATTTCAATATGTTCTAGGAATGTCAGTGCCACCTTTTATGCTCAAAAGTTTAAGTGAATTAATTTATGAACAATGGTATAATAAATAGCTTATGAAAGTATCTCACGAACAATTACTAAAAATCATTAAACAAACCGGTGGAATTGTCAGGAATATATGTGAAGCCACTAAAATTT
This sequence comes from Candidatus Pacearchaeota archaeon, assembly GCA_002690445.1. The sequence continues at coordinate 17,512 of NZER01000428.1, read as the reverse complement.
CAAGACAAGCATTTTATCAAAGACTTCATAAAAGTGAAGAATTACAACAAGCATTAGCAGATGCAAGAGAAGAAATAATAGATTTCTGTGAACAAAAATTAGTCGAACTTGTAAAAGCTGGAGAAAAAAATGCTATTTTCTTTTTACTTAAAACCTTAGGAAAGAGTCGTGGATACATAGAGAAACAAGAAATAGAAAATACGAATAAAACAATAAATATAATTGAAGTTCCAGAATTGAGTGCCTATGAGCCAACCATTGAAGATATCCAAGAAAAACACTAATGTTATTTGGAGACCCACTAAAAGACAATTAGAGTTCCTAAAAGCTGGAGCATTATTCGAAGTAGCCTATCTTGGTGGAGCAGGGTCAGGTAAATCTACAGTCTTGCTTATTGATGCTTGTAGGCAAATGAAATATAAAGATGCCACAGCAGTAATTTTCAGAAGAACAAGTCCAGAACTAAAACAGCTAATTGATTACAGTTATAAATTATATAGACCCCTAGGAGCTGAATTTAAAGTGCAGGGAAGTTATTGGCAATTCCCGAATGGTGGAAAGATATATTTTTCTCACATGGAACAAAACAAAGACAAATGGAAATGGGATGGAGTTGAGATTACTTCGGGAGTTTACTTTGATGAAATAACTCATTTTCAAGAAGATATGTATTTGTATTTACATTCCAGATGTCGAACAACCAATCCAAAACTAATTCCTCGCATAAGATGTTCTGGCTCTCCAATCGGACAATACATTGATTGGGTAAGACAAAGATTTATTAATAACGGAGCTTACAACATCATTGAAGATAAAGAATCAAAACTGAAACGATTATTTATCCCAGCGACCTTAGAAGATAATCCTTATTTGCTCAAATATGACCCAAACTATGAAGCACGATTAAAAACGCAAGGCAACAAATTGTATCAAGCATTACGATTCGGAGATTGGACACAAATCGAAGGCAATATGTTTTCACAATTAGGCGAACATCATTTGATAGAATCTTATGTTCCATCATCTTCCGATATTATTATCCGAGCTTTTGATTGGGGATTTACAGCTCCATTTGCAACCATCTGGATTGCAGAGAACTCTGCAACAAAAGACTTAATAGTATTTAAAGAATGGATTGGAACAAAGGACGGCACAAATAAAGGATTGATGATGTCAGCAAATGTCGTAGCAAAGACTATAAAAGAGATAGAAAAAACCCACAACATTGACCCAACTTATGCTCCAAGCGACCCCTCTATGTGGGGTAGACAAAATACAGGGGATTCAATAGGACAGATATTCGAGGGTGAATTATTGATGCACAAAGCAAACAATGACAGGATTTCAGGAACACAACAATTGCACATGAGATTAAACATTGATGACACAATACAGAAACCACGATTATTTATAACAAAAGATTGTCCGATAACTTATCAAACACTTCAAGCAGTTGCAGTTGATAGAAGAAACCCAGAAGCATACGACACTTCAGGGTTTGACCACGCAGTTGACGCATTAAGATATGGAATAATGGAAAGACCTTTATATATAAAAGAAGAAGCAGCAGGAGAGGTACAGATGTTTGGAGATAGAGATACAATTCAACAACAATTTTAAAGATTTTTTTAAAAAAACTTTTAACATAAAATCCTTATAAACATTGCCTAATATGAATATTGCCAAAATAGTAGCAATTATTATGTTGACAAAGTTATATATAGTTACATAATATACTTATGATGATATTTAAGTTAAATTTAGTTTTAATTGACGCACAACAAGGACTGATTTTTATGAATCAAATTTACAACCTTGTTGCAAATATCATCTAGGAGAAACAAATGAGTATAAAAATCTCAAACAATACAATCAAGATGGACAACGCAGAAGATAAGGCAATTGTTCAAGAGCAGATAATGAAAGTGGCTCAAGAAATAGACCACATTGTTTGTTGTGATAAACCTGATTCACATGAGCAATTTGAACTTGATATGAGTTTTCTTATGCAAGTTATAAAGTTGCGTGTTACAAATCCTTTGCCATAAGTCTGAAAAATTTTGAGTTTGCTGGTATCTCATTAACAAAAAAAACCAGCAAGGAGAATATTATGAAAGAAGAAGTAATTTTAGTAAAACCTACTGATAATGAAATCCCACTTGGCTACGATTTATGTATATCCGAGTTTGATTTTAATATTGAAAAGGTAAAAGAAAAAGCACTTGTACTAAATGGATTTGATGAAGTCGCTCTTGGTTTATTCGAAGAAGATTTTCAAAATTCTGTTTATGTGTTTGTGAAAAGTTAAAATTATATGACCTGAACAAGTCATAAAACTGTTCAAGGAGAATATTATGACTAAACAAGAAAAAAAATTTAGAGAGCATTTTAACTCTGAAGATATTCAAGAACAAATGGAAAGACTTGACAAGGCAGGAGTTTCTGCTGTTCAAAGAGCAACTTCAATCATGGCTCTTAGAAGAATACACAAAAATGTAATTTTTGGTCAAGATGGAAAACCATTTGAAGAAGCTATGGTCGATAGATTCTTACATCATGTAGATGTAGTTATCAAAGAAATGCAGGTGGGCTAACTTGACAAAACTTGACACCATTCGACTATCTAAATCGGATATGTTAAAGTTTCAATAACACTTCTAAGCAACTTGGGTAGGGAAGTAACTCTTTTGATAAAAAATTGTTTCTCCAACTTTCCTATCCTTTTTTCTATTGTTAAAAAATATATTGTGATATATAATCTTTTAAATGGCTATCATAGATTCGACTGGTAAACAATACCAAACAAATAATTCCGAATTAAAACCAGATATGGGAGAACTGGCTAGTGCTGGATATGACCTTTATGGCTCAGGCAAGATAATGTCATACAATCCAGACAGCTTAATTGGTCGAAAAGGATTTGATATTTATGACCAGATGAGAATTGATGACCAAGTCAAAGCATGTTTAACATTAAAGAAGTTTGCTACATTAGCTCCAAGCTACCAGATAATTCCAGTATCCAATGACGAGCAAGACGAAGAAGTAGCAGATTATGTTCGATACTGCATGGACAAGATTGATGGCAACATTATAGATGCTCTATTAGAAATCCTTACAGCACTAGATTATGGATTCTCAATCACAGAGATTAATTACAAAACATTTCAAGCAGGAGTACACAAAGGTAAGATAGGACTAAAGAATCTTAAAACAAAGCAACCACATTATTATAGTTTTGAAGTGGACAAATTTGGCAATTTAACAAAAAAGGGAATCATCTCTACTCTTGGGTCGGTAGAAACAAGTTATCCAATCAGTAAGTTTTTAATATTTAGCTATCAAAAGGAGTTCAGCAATTGGTATGGAACTTCAGATTTAAGACCAGCATATCGAGGTTACTGGTCTAAGGATGTGCTAATAAAGATGTGGAATATCTATTTAGAACGATTTGCTAATCCAACAGTTATTGGTAAATATAAATCAAATGACCCAACATCCAGAACTAATCTCAGAAGTATCCTAGACAATCTAACAGCTAAGACTTCCATAACTCATAGATTAGATGAGTTTGATATCCAGTTCTTAGAGTCCACAAGAAACGCAACAGGAGATTTTAAGGATGCGTTGGATTTTAATAATAAAGCTATCGCTAGGTCAATCTTAATTCCTGATAGATTGATGGCAGCAGGAGATACTGGAGCTTATTCACAAGCCAAGATTCACTTTGATGTGTTCTTATGGGTAATCCAAAAGCTAAGACAAGATATTGCAGATACAGTAATGAATGAACAATTGATTAAAAGATTGGTTGCTTATAATTATTCAAATGTGACAGAGCTTCCAAAGTTTACTTTTAATCCAATGACTGATGACCAGAAACAAGCTCTCAATACAATGTTTATTACAGCAGTCGAGAAAGGTGTTATCGTTCCAACTCTTGAAGATGAAAACATCCTGAGAGAGCATCTTAGTTTTCCAGCTAAAGATTTATCTCCAGATAAACCAGAAGAAGAAATCACAGAAGAAGTAGATATTGATGTTGTGGAAGAAGTTGCTGAGAATAAGAAATTTGAAAAATTAAAGAATGAAGAATTAGAAAAGGATAATCCATTTGCTGACCCATTTGATAAGAATAAGACTAAAGTACCAAGACGACCAAAGAATAGAGCAGAAAAAAGGGTGGACTTTAAAGCTGTTAACAATGCAATAGACAAGTTAGAGATACAATTCTTAGATAATATTAGAACAGTAATGAACAAACAAATGGAATCAGTTATTACTTATATTACCAATAAGATGAATCAAGATAAGTTTGACTTTACAGCGATTGAAAACCTAGACCTTAAATATAAAGGAGATTTATCTAAAGTATTTGAGAAAGGATATCAGGATGCTTTTGATGTTGGCAAAGAACAAGCAAAGGATTCTTTGCCTAAAAGATTTCTTAAAACTAAGATTGGAGAAGGAATAAGAGCTACGGGATTTGAGAGATTTTTTAAGTCTAAAGCTAGGTTGGATGTAAAGAGAATATCAGCAACCCTTAATAATAATTTAATGACTACATTGCTTGATAGCATTGTTAAAGGTCATTCTATTCCACAAACCACACTACAAATACAGGGAGCATTTAATCCTTATGTTGCAGATGGCTCTGAGATAGAAGTTACAAGAACGGGAAAAGCCAAATTGGTTACAGATTACAGAGCTACAACTCTGGTAAGAACAGCAACCCTTGGAGCTTACAACTATGGTAGAAGGGAAATTGGAGAAGATAAAGATGTAAAAGACTTTATGATTGGGTATCAAGTTTCTTCTATATTAGATGAACGAACAACAGAAGTATGTGAGTTGGTTGCAGAATATGAGCCAACAATTAAAGTAGAAAATATTGGAATGATAAATGAATTAACACCACCGCTACATTTCAACTGCAGGTCAATCCTTGTATTCCTCACAAAAGATGACCAACCGATACAATGGTCAAGTGATGCAATACTTTCAGAGATTATTGACATGAGTGGAATGACAGAATGACAATCGTTCAATCAATCTCCACACTAGAACAAGCCAAAAACTTTTTTGCAACAATGATAAAAACCGAAGCTAGGTGTTTGACTTGTAGCAAATTATTAGCTAAATTTAACAGTAATGGACTACTCGCTTGTGAGATTAAATGTCCTCGTTGTGGGAACATAAATAATTTCTAGGCAAGTCCATGCCGAAGTTCAAGAAACTCCATAAAAATAGGATAGATATGTCTAAGATAAACGAAGAAAAAACTTATGCTGATAAAGTAAATTCTGCTGGTTTAAAATTTGCTATGAGCTTACTTAAATCTGGCGAGATTGATTATAAATCAGATTGGTCTTTTGATGCTGGAGATGGCAATAAAATGCTAGGAGCTGATGGCGACAACTGGGATGAATATTCTAAATATCATTTAGGTATTAACTCAGATGCAGAGCCAGATACTAAAGCATATTACGCATTTCCATTTGGTAAAGATGGAAGGGTTTATGCTTCAGCAATCCGAGCAATAAGGTCAAGAGCAGGACAGAATAAGGATACAGAAATCTTAGAAGCATCTGCTCCAATGATGGAGCTAATACAAGAGAAGGAGAGTGATATGGCAGAAGATAAGAAGATAGATGAGGACGCATTAGAAGCAACACCTCAAGAAGATGAGCAGGGATATGAAGCTGAAGATGTATTTGAAACATCCGAAGAAGCTGAAGTCCGAGCCAAAGAAATGGGTGGCAAAGGACATCACGAAATGACAATCAAAGTGGAAGAAAAAGAAGAAACAAGATTTATGCCATTTGATACTCATGAAGAATATCTAACAGCAAAAGAAAAAATTAAAGCTGAAATGGAGAAAGAGCCAGAACAAGAAGTCGAAGTAGAAGATAAAGTTAAGATAAAGGAAAACGCAATCAGTCAAACATTTAACCTTGATGGAATAGAAATCTTTTCAACTGGTGTATGGAATGGAGATAAATATACAACCAAAGACCTAGAAGCTATGGTTTCTAACTTTGATAAAACAGGATTCCAACCACCACTTAAATTAGGACATAACGAGGAACAACCAGAAATGAAAGATGGAGAGCCATCTCTTGGTTATGTTGATAAGATATATCAAACAGGAAGTAAATTACTCGCTAACTTCAAAGAGCTTCCAAAGAAAGTCTATGAAGCTATTAAGCGAGGTAATTATAAAAGAGTTAGTTCTGAGATTTATTGGAACTACAAAAGCAATAACCAAGTTCTCGATAGAGTCCTGAAGGCAGTTGCATTACTTGGCACAGAAATCCCAGCGATAACAAATCTTGAAGCAATTGAAGGTTTATATGTTAAAGCAACGGGAGAAGGCATTGTCAAGAAACACTATCAAGAAAAGGAGAGTGAGCTTATGATAGAAAGCGAACAAGGAAAAGGTATATCCTTTAAAGAATACCAAGACCTTCAAGACAAATTAAAAACTTTAGAAGCCGACAAAACTAAAGCGATTGAACAACTTGAAGAATCTAAGAAAGAACAAAAAGCTGCAGAGATAAGTAAGTTCATTCAAGAAAACAAGGAATCGGGTAAGATTCTCCCTGTATTCGAGAAAGAACTTGAAGTCTTGATGCAATCTGCTACCGAGAAAAAGGTCTATAGTTATACTGAGGAAGAAAAAACTGTTGAATTATCCCAATTTGAATTAGTAGAAAAGATAGTCAAATCATTTCCTAAGATGGTGGAATTTGAAGAAATTTCAACTGAAGGCGATTATGTGGTTGATAGACAACCTTATACAAAAGCTGGAGATGAGATTGACAGACGAGCCAAACTTTTTATATCAAAAGGTAAAGCTAAAAAATACTCAGAGGCATTAGAGTTAGTCTTGAAAGAAGATAAACAGCTAAGAGATGAGTATTATGAAAATCAATAAAAGGAGAGTATAAAACAATGGCACAAAGACAATATATAACAATGATAGCCAATGAAGACTTATCAACAAGCCAATATAAAATGGTATATGTAGATGGCGATAATGGAGTCAAGCTTAGAGTTGCTGCTGGAGCTGGACTTTTGGGGATAGTACAAAACAAACCTCAAAGTGGCGAACACGCAACAATAGTTTGGAATGGTTTGTCCAGATGTTCAGCAGGAGCAACAATTACTGCTGGAAGTTGGATAACTGTAACTGCATCTGGAACTGCTGTCGCTGCAACAAGTAGCGATTATATCGTAGGCAAAGCCATAACAGGTGTTGCAAGTGGAAGTTTATTCCAATTGTTAGTTGAAAGTGGTGGCTATAAACCATAATAAAAATTTAAACAAGGAAGGTAAAATTCAATGGGAATAACAGCAAGAGATGTACACATAGATAGACCATTATCCAATCTAGTATTGGGTTTCGAGCCACACAGTACGATTGTACAAGATTTTTTGCCTATAGTTGATGTAAAAAAACAAAGCGACCTTTATTTCAAATATGATAAAGGAAACTTTTTTAGAATCCCTAGCACAACTGCTAGAGCGCCAAAGACTAAAGGCAGAGTTGTTAACTTTAATGTATCAAGCGAATCCTATTATGCAAATAATTACGCATTAGTAGATGAGATTAGTTATGAAACATTAGCCAATGAAGATAAGCCACTTGCAATCAAAGAGAAATCTGCTCGATTTGTCCACAACTTACTTATGTTGGACATGGAGAATCGTGTAGCTAATCAGATAACAAGTGGAAGTAATCTTGGCTCTTATGCTGCTGTATCTTCATTATGGTCAGATGGAACTGCTGGAAATAGCGACCCGTTTGGCGATATTGAAACAGCTAAAGAAGCAGTAAGAAGTACGACTGGATATGACCCAAATTACATCATATTTGGTCGAACAGTTTACAATTCGCTAATCAACCATGCAGATATTATAGACCGAATCAAATATGTCCAAAAAGGAGTCGTTACTAGAGATTTACTCGCATCATTATTTGATGTGGAAGTTGTCTTAATTGGTAACGCAATTAAAAATACAGCCGAAGAAGGACAATCAGATTCGTTTAGCGATATCTGGGGTAAGAATACAATCGTTGGAAAGTTTGCTCCACCTAATACAGATGGACGTGACCCTAGCTTAATGTATGGCTTCAGATGGACTAACCCAATGTTCGGCACACCATTTAGTGCTGAAGTTTGGGATGACCCTGACCATTCTGCATTTACCAATGTTCGAGTTGGCTATTATCAAGACGAGAAAATAGCTGCATCAGAACTTGGTTATTTGTGGACAGATTGTGTAGCTTAACAGCTAAATCAATAAGAGAGAGGATGGAGTAATTTGTCCTCTCTTTTTTTACTACCATAAAATATAATTAATGGTAGTTATATTTACAGGGAGATAATTTAATTTATCTGACGGAGAAAGCTAAGAGATTAGCACTACCCTGTTGCATTAATAATTAAATTAAGTACAATAAAAAAACAGATAGCCATGAGTTGCAACTTAGATATAGCCATCTTCTGTGGTGGCATGGAAATAGACCCAAACACAATTAAAACTAAATCATTAGGTGGTAGTGAAACTGCTGGAATTAGCATGGCTCATGCTCTAGCCAAACTTGGACATAAAGTTATCCTCTTTTGTAATACTAAAGACCCAACAGAAATTGAAGGTGTAAAATATATGCCATTGGAATTTTATGATGGATATGTAATTAATTGTCCTCATGATGTCCATATTGTTCAGAGAATACCAGAGGTATTGCACAAAAGGATTAACTCAAAATTGAATATTCTTTGGCAACATGATGTAGCTTTAAAAAGAGGTCGGACAGATTTTCATGGAGCATTGTGGCAAATAGACAAAGTCTTTTGTATGAGCCAATGGCAGATTAATCAATATAAAGATATTATGAATATTGATGAAGATGATTTATTTCTTAAAACAACAAATGGAATTAAATTGCCAACAGATGATGTATTAACAAGAGAGAGGAATCCAAAACAATTAGTCTTTACTAACCGACCAGAAAGAGGTATGGACACATTGTTATTTGACATTTGTCCTAAAATATGGGCTAGAGATAAAGATATAGAAATTGTTATTGCAGGGTACGACAATACGACTGAACAGATGAAGCCATTTTATGATAAATTGACTTCCAAGATTATAGAATACCAAAAAAAAGGATTTAAAATTAACCATGTTGGAGCATTAAATAAAACGGATTTATATGAGTTATATAAGACTGCAAAGCTCTTTGTTTATCCAACTAAGTTTTGGGAGATAAGTTGCATTACAGCAATGGAAACACAGATGTGTGGATTGCCAATGATTACATCACATCTCGCTGCCCTACCAGAAACCCTACATCAAAATGCTGGGATTATGATTAAGGGAGATGCAAAGAGCCGAAGCTATCAAGATAAATTTGTGAAAGCTATCTTTGAACTATTAGAAAATGACAAAAGATATGAAGCAATGCAACAAGCTGGAATATCAAATGCAAAACAATATGATTGGGATAATGTAGCTCAACAATGGAATGATTATTTCTTCCAAGAATTTAAAAATAAAACTGCCAATAGGCAATCATTATATAAACATCTTTATGAAAAAGAGGACATAATGACTCTTAGACATCTAGTGGATTCTGTTGATGTGGATACAGAATGGAGTAATAAAATCCATACGGAATATCCTTATATTGAAAACCGACAGAAGTATAGAAAGAAATATCAACAATTAGGAAAAGAGTATGCTGAAAAAGAAACTAATTTTGAATTAAGAAACTATGGAAGATTAGATGTAGCTTTCTCAGAAATACAAAATTGGATAGCTCAGAATCAAATTAAAGTACCAAAAGTCCTAGATTTTGCTTCAGGGATAGGTAACGAAGCAATTATCATGGCAAAGTCGTTTAATGCAAAAGTAACTGCTGTAAATATATCTCCAGAAGAAAATGAATTAGTCCATAAGATGATTAGCAAATATGGAAAGGACACAGATATATCTGTAATTGAAGCAGATAGTGGAGATAAGTTAGACAAAGATTATGACATTCTATTCTTAGGAGAAATATTAGAACATCAACCTTATCCAGATAAGTTTTTAGATAAGATGGAACAGAATGTTAGGGATGATGGCTTAATCGTCATCACAGTTCCTTATGGAATGTGGGATGATATAAGAAAAGCACATCTTTGGAATTTTGAAAGAATGGATTTCGTTTCACTTTTAAGTGAGAAAAAAGAAATGACTATTAAGATGCTCTCTGGTGGCATGAATAATGAAAAGAAAGAAGTATTAGGATGGTGGATTGTTACCTATAAAAAGAATGGCAACCCTTGTAAGCCAATAGATTTGGAAAGGAAGATTAATATACAATCGCCAAAGCAATCAGTTTCAGCTTGTTTGATTACACTTAATGCTGAATCACAATTGCACAGATGTTTGAAATCAGTACAACCAATAGTAGATGAAATAATAATTGCAGATAACGGAAGCACAGATTCTACTTTAGAAATTGCAAAACAATATAATGCGAAAATAATTGAATGTAAAAAAGCAACAGAGATAGGTTTTGATTCAGCAAGAAATATATCAATAGCAGATGCAAAATCAGAATGGATATTGTGGATAGATTCAGATGAGGAGCTATTAAAATCTTCAAATATAAGAAAATATCTTAGAAATAATTACTATAAAGGGTATTCAATAAAGCAACACCACTTTTCTACGGATGCTGGAGCAATGAAAATAGATATGCCAGTTAGATTATTTAGAAATAACAGAGGTGTTAAATTCTTAGGTCATGTTCACGAACATCCAGAGGTTGGAATTAACGAAGGAGTAGGAGCATCAACAATTCTTTCAGATGTAGATATTGCACATGATGGATACCTCACAGAAGATATAAGACGAGATAGATTTAAAAGAAATATTGATTTGATGTTAATAGACAGAGAAAAAAATCCAAATCGCCTATTAGGTAAATTTTTAATTATAAGAGATTGGGTACACATAGCCAGATATGAAATAGAAAACAACAGAGGTATGCCAACAGAGGTAGCAATTAAATGTTGTGAACAAGCAACAGAAATGTTTAGAAAAGAATTTTTAGAGGATAACAATTTATATAAAGATGAAGCACTAATGTTTTATTCCGAAGCATTAACAATCTTAGGACAAGGATTAGAATATAGATTTAACATTAATGCAGGATTAGAAAAAACAATGCCACAAAGAACTGATACGATTGGAAGATTTAAAGATGACGAAGAATTTTCCAAGTATATTTCAACTAAAATAAAAGTATTCTCCGAAGCATATACTGGCGATTTTGCTTAAAAAAAATACTTCATAAAACCCTTGTAAACACTAGACAATCTAATATCTTTAATATTTATAGTTGACAGAGTTACTACATAGTATATAATTATAATATGAAGTTAAGAAAGGAGAAAAAAGAAATGGAGAAAAAGGCGAAGGAGTTTTTTGAAGATAATGGTCTCTTTGGAGAATTGCTTGGACTTTACTCTCCTCATTTCTCTACTGCTGATATGACTGCTAGTTACAAAGAATTTGAAAAGATTTATAATGAGGAATTTAGAGGAATTCCTGCTGAAATGAGAACGCAAAACTGGCTTGACGACTTTGAAGATAAGGTCAATTTTGTGTTTGTTTGTTTTAGAGATTTCTTGGAGCAAGTGAGGAACAAAAACTATGACTTTGAAGTTAGCTCTAAGGTTGGATTTAAAGGTAGTTTGACCATAGATGATATACCTGAAGACATAGAGGAACAAGAAGAAGAATAATAATGAAATTTCATAGGCATAAGACAATATAAAAAAAGAGTTTCCAGCTTCTCATCAAAAAGCTGGAAGGAGAAATTTAATGTCAATAGATTACAAAGATTTAAAGAAGGGAGATAAACTTAAAACTACACAGCTAGTTGAGATTGGTGGCACAGAAGTAACTTCCATTTTACTAGAAAGTCCAAAACAAGGTAGAGGACTTAAATCTGTTTTGCTTATAGATACCAAAGGGTCAGAATGTGGATTCTTTGATGAAGCAGGAAGTGTTTATGCTTCAGATATTTCACAAGTGCAAAGAGATGGACAATGGTTTGAAGTTGCTAATCATCCTGAAGAATAAAAAAAATTAATGACCTGAGTATGTCATTTCCTAAACTGCTCAAAATTTTCAAACCTCATTGATTGGTATAAATAAAAACTTGTGATAAACTAAATTCTATGCCAAGTTATACCACAGTTCCAAAAGTCTTAGACCTTTATCCTCGTGTTGGAAGTATGAGTTCGGTTACATCTTCCAATATAGCTTTCTATATAGACCAAGCTGAGAACGAAGTAAATGGGTATTTAGCGAACAATTACACCTTACCATTTAGTTCAACGCCACCTTTAGTTGAAACTATCTCGACTGAGTATTCTCTGATTAAAATTCTTGAAAGGTTTTTTACTCAGGGAGTTAATAGCGAAAATAAATGGGTATCAGAAAGAAAGGAATATGTTAAGAACTTTCTCAATCAAATCAATTCAGGAACAGTAGCTCTTTATACAAACAGCTTAGATTTAATTGCTTATCAGGGAGATGATACAATCTACTCCAATACAATGAACTACAATCCAACCTTCACAATGCTTGATGAAACCTTACAGCAGATTGACCCAGATAGATTAGATGATGAGTTAGATGTTCTTGAAACTGAGGGATATAATCCGTACTACTAATGGGTACTCAATTTAAACTGTCCAGTAAAGGCGATAAACAAGTTAAAATTAAATTAAGTAAAATAGCAAAAGGGTTGCAAAATCCTAAACCTGTTTTGAAAAGAATCGGAATAAAATTGCTTATAGATATATTTTTATATTTTAGGCAAGAAGGTCAACAAGGTTATGGTGGAGAAAAGTGGGCAGATACTCAGTTCGGAGCAACAAATATTTTACAAGATACTGGAGTATTGAGAGGTAGTTTTACAAGGGAAATAAAAAGAAATAGTGTTGAAGTCGGCTCTCCAGTTGAATATTCTGAATATCATCAATTTGGAACAGATTATATTGCTGCAAGACAAATGCTTCCTCAGGAAAATAGAGCAACAAAAATAGCTAATGAACAAGTCGTGAAATATATTAATGAATTAAAAAGAAAGAAGGTATAATAAAATATGGCTACCTTAGATTATTTAGCAATAGAAAACGCAATCAAAGATTTGTTAGATGCAGATGGAGATACCTCTGCATATACTATTGAGGTTGAGCCATCAGAGCCAGTAAGAACTGATGCTTGTCCTTATGTAGCTATCTGGTTGAATTCTTGGGATAGTCCTGCTGATGATGAACTGATTGGTGGAGCTAATCCAATAAGAACTTTTTTAATTATTGAAATTTGGTGTTATGCTTTTTCATTAGAGAACTTAGATGGAGCTACTTTGCGAGATACAATGTTATCAAATGTAAAAGATGTCTTAAAAGCAAATAGAACTTTATCCGACAAGGTAGTTGTAACTAGGTTTGATGGTGGAGATTTCCAGAATCAAAAAAATACCGGTGGTCTAGGATTCTTTAAGGGAGTATCTATTAGAATCAATTGTGAGGTAAGAGAATAATGAAAATCAAATGGATAAAAAGTGGTTTAGAAATTGTTGGTATTGGTAAATCTCAATTTGGCAAAGAAGTTGATATAAATAAAGACATTGCTCAAAGCCTAATCAATCAAGGTATTGCAAAACTCTCAAAGACAAGTAAAATAAAATCTAACGACAAAAAAGAAAAGGAGTAAGTAATGGCGCAAGGCATAGGTGGATATTTAAGTGTAGAAAAACAAAGTGCATTTGGAACAGGCATTGAAAGTAGTCCTGTTTATATACCTTTTGTTTCAGAATCCTTAACACAAAACAAAGAACAGCTAATCAGCGAAGGTCTTACAGGCAAATATGACCAACCAGATGCCTACGAAGGCATAAATAATACAACAGGCGATATTGTATTTGAAGCACATCCAATAATAATTGGACAATTTTTAACAGGAGCAGTTGGTGCTGCAACTTCAACATTACAAACTTCTGCATATCTACATGAGTTCTTACCAAGACAAACTATGTTTGCAGATGATTGTGCATTAACTCCTTATACATTAATGATTTATAAAGATGTTGGAAGTGCTTATGCAGTTCTTGATGCTCAATTTCATACTTTGGCAATAGAATGTGTTGCTGGTCAAATTGCACAATGTACTGCAACTGTTCATGGCAGAGTAAATCAAAAAACACCTAAAACAACACCTTCATATATAGATTCAAAAGTGTGGACATGGAATCAATGCTCATTAGAAGTAGGTGGAAGTGCTAATGGTAATTTTGAAAGTGCAACAGTAACAATAACAAATCCAATTGTTGGAGTTCCAACATTAAATGCCTCAACAACAGAGGGCAAAGTAGTAAGAGATGGATTTAGAACTGTTAATATTACAGGCGACCAAGCATTTGAAAATCAAGAAGAAGAAGCTATCTTCAGAAATCAAACTAGACAAAGAATAAGATTATCATTAACTGGTGTAAATGTTGGTAATACAAATGAGTATCAGCAATTAGTTATGGATTTACCACAGGTTAATTACTCAACCTTTGCTTATCCTATCGGTGGAGCAGGTAGAATTGTAGCTAGTTATGAAGGAAATGCTGAATATAATGTAGCTTCTAGTTATTCAATTAGATATACATTGCAAAATACTGCTGCATCTTATTGATGCAAGGAAGGAAACTCAATGAAGTTCACAATAGCTGACAAAGAATTTGAAATACAACCAGCAAAAACTCGTTCAGTAATTGCAATCGAAGCAAAACTTGGAAAAAGTATTGCAAAGATGCAAGAAGATTTTTCTTTTACTGATATAGTTGAGATTGTTGCAATCGCTTTAAACCAAGCTGACCCTGAAGTTAACAGAGATTGGGTAGAAGAAAACACAGGAGTTAAGGATATTGAAATCTTTAATGGTGTGATTACCCATTTTTTGGCTCAAACGAAATAGTAAATAAACGATTTCTTGATATACTCGATTTATTTGGTGTAGAATATAGATGGAGTAGAAATGATGTTCTTGATTTAACAGTCAATGAGATTAACTATCTCATGGCAAAGATTGAACATAGGAACAGACGCAGATAATGGCAGATAACAAGATAAATTTATTAGTTAGTTTAAAAGACCAAGCAAGTGGTGGACTGGATTCTTTAAAGGGCAAGTTCGGCTCATTTGGCAAGATGCTGAACATGACCACATTGGCGATTGTAGCTGTTGGAGCTGCACTTACCAAGCTAACATTTAATGCTGCCAAAGTCGGAGATGAGTTTGCCAAATCAGCAAAGATGGTTGGCATCTCTGCTGGAGCTTTACATAGATTTGCTTTTGCTGCAGAAATAGGTGGAGCAGCAATGAGGGATATAACCACCTCTCTCAGAGTCATATCTAAAAGAGTTAATGATGCAAATAATGGATTGACAACTTCTGTAAGGGCATTTGCTCAAGCAGGTATTAGTGTACGAAAAGCTAATGGTCAATTTAAAAATGCAGAAGAATTACTATTAGATTCTGCTGATGCTTTTAGAGATTTAACAAACACGACAGAGAGAACAGCTTTGGCACAAGAGTTATTTGGTCGTGCTGGAACAAAATTAGTCCCTCTTTTAATCGAAGGCACAGATGCCATGAAGGCATTAATGAAAGAATCCGAAGAACTAGGAATAGTGTTTTCAAAAGTTGAATCAGAACAAGCAGAGAAATTTACGGATGAATTATTAAGAATGAATAGTGCTTTTAAAGGAGTTGGATTAGCAATAGGAAAAGCATTAATGCCAATCTTTACCCGATTTTTTACTTTTATAAAAGACTTAATTATTCCTATAATTCCAGTTGTAAGTGCGTTGTTCAAAGGTTTAGCTTTAGTGTTAGAAGCAATAGTAACACCAATTACAGTAGTTGTAGATTTAATAAACGGACTTGGTACAGCATTTGGAGCTTTGAATGGTACTTTTTCAACATGGCTAGAAAATTTTAGAAGCTGGTGGAATGAAGATTTAAGCACAGAAGAAATTGAAGCTAGAAAACAAGCATTGGATGGTCTTAAACAATCCTTAAATATGCAAGTTAAACCTTCTGTTAAGGGAATGCTTGGTAAAATGGGTCTTGAAACTTCAGAAGGTGGAAAAAAAGATGGTGGTGGTGGTGGAGATGATGAAGGTGGTTTTTTTGTTCAAGCATTTACAGGAATTACAGAAGGAATATCAAAAGCATTTGATGAATGGAATACTAGCATAACAGATGTTGCATCTATAACTGGACAAACATTATTTCAAACAATGGATGCCACAGTCCAAGAAATTGGAACTGCTTTTGGAGCAATGATAACTGAGAGCGAAAGTTTTAAAGATTCAATGAAACAGATTTGGGAAGATTTGAAAAAAGCAGTCGTTGCACAAATCGCACAGATGATTGCAAAGTGGGCAATTATGATGGCTCTGACTGGTGGAACTGGTGGTGGTGGACTTTTCGGAATGATGGGAATAAAAATGGCAAAAGGTGGGATAGTTCAAGGTGGTTTAAAAGTTCCATCATTTGCAACAGGTGGAATAACTACTGCTCCGACTTTAGCTATGATTGGCGATAATCCAAATCGTAGAGAAGCTGTTGTACCATTACCAGATGGAAGGAGTATTCCAGTTGATATAAATGGTGGAGTACAAAGCATTGCTCAATTAAATATTCTACCAAATGCAAATATAGACCAAGCACTAATGGATAAGCCAATGTCATTCTGGGTAGATTTAGCACAAGAGAAAATACTACCTGCATTGAACTCGCTTGGACAAACAGGAGCGACAACGAGTTTAGGATTTAGAGCAAGTAGGTAAGGAGAGAAGTATGAAATCAAAAGCAAAAAAGAAGTCGGTAAATTCTAAACCAAAAGACAAAGGAAAAAAACCAGTTTTCTATGAAGATATAGGATTCTTTGGAAGAAGATGGCAAAGAAAAGAAAAAGAGGGCAATAAAAAATAATGGGTAATATGTTATTGGGAGTAGCAAATTCAAGTTATGTAACCTTAACTAATTATGCTGGTTATGGTTATACATTTACAGAGAATCTTGATAAAGTTGATATAAGAACAAAGGGTGGAACATTGTTTAGCTATATAACTCCAGCATCCACTTATCAAACTTTCAAGATTCCACTAAGTTTTGTAAATTCATCAGATAGAAGTCAAATTAATTCTTGGTTTACAACGGCAACAGATTTGCGATATATTGAAGATGATAGTTTTCCAAACAGTTATTATTCTGTGAGAATTGTAGGAAACACTAATCCATTTAATAAATTCTTGCAACCATTCTTTAGACAATATTATGAAGGGGAGATTGTTATTGAAACAACATAAGGTAAAATAGAAAGATGGCACATATATACGATTCAGGAAGAAATTATATAGCAGTAGGAAGTGCAAATCTTG
>NZER01000427.1 GCA_002690445.1 Candidatus Pacearchaeota archaeon | reverse complement strand
TCGGTCTCCAGCGTACCGTGGAGGGAGCCGGGAAACGAGGGTTGTGCCACATCAAAGTTTTTGAATTTCAAATATGAATAGCTTTTGGTGGACGTAGAAGTTCCCTTGATCGTGTCGAGCAGGCCGAATCTGAGAGAGTCCTCCATGGCAGACCAGCCAGCAGGCAATGCGGACATGGTGATTGACCCCTCCTCGGTCGTAACATTGTTATATACCCATGGTTGCCCATATTTTAAGTTATCTGGATCATAATAATAATTTACTTTTTTCGTCCACGGGACTGACAGGCCCCCAGCACCGCTGGAGATGCCCGGCAATTCTGTGTCTCTCATAAAACATTCTATTTTAATTTCTACTGTACCAGATTCCTCCCCCCAAAAAGGAGAAGTGGAGCGCCACGTGCCTTCTCCTTCCCCTTCGGTCATTTGTGTTGTAAATATATCCTCTTCTCTGATGAGGGTTGCCTTTAAGACTTTAAAATACTTATAAGGAATGGTGAAATGAAACAATCTCTGAAGAACATTAATTCGAAAAATATGAGCTATATGAGATTGGGTGTGAAGGGCCTTTTCCCAATCAAAGAAGAATATCCCTTTATTTGCGACAACGATGTCCATATAGATATTTGTCCGGTCGCGGGCCCATAAGTCCGTGTCCGTCATGTCATAATAGGCGCCCCAATCCGACATGTCATAATAGTCGGCCAGGGCCGTTGCGTAGACATTCTCATAGGTTAAAGGCCTCAATGCAGCGTCCATGTACCCCTCTTCTATGGCAAATTCATAAAAGTCACCAACAAGGTCCCCCTGGGGAATAGTCAACACAGCATTTCTTGCCATTCTGGACCACTGTGACGGAATATAGACGTCGCTAGCTATCCCTTTGCTGCTTACATCTCTGCACTCGACGAGGCTGGGGCCGTTAATAGAAACATAAGGCGTTAAGTCCCAGCCGGGAAGTCCGGGGCTTCCACCCTCGGGCATGCCATCTATCTGGGAAGCTTGAAATGAAGGATTTGGCATGAGATAATACATATTGAGAGCTTCAACTCTCATATCTATAATTTTTGTATTCATTACAAGCTGTTTTTTTACTTCGGTTTGTAAGGCCACCTTTTTGTTAAATGTATAGAGGACCTTTTTAAACTCTGCATACATTTGTCCAGATTTAGTTATACTTGACTTATCAGGATATGTCCTTCTGAAAAGCTGTAGTTGGGGAATAAGATCTATATCTTTCCCCTTTGTTTGCATGATGTATGCGAGGTTGTTGCTGTTTTCTTTAAGTGCTTCGTCTTCTTCTTTCCATTCTGAAAAAGCCGAAAGGAGAGTTTCTAAATTTTTTAAAATGGTTTTTTGACCGACAGGTTGTGGGATATAATATTTTTGCTCTAATGTTTGGATTGGTTTACCATTATAGGGGCTTCCGTCCGTGGCCTCAACAAAAATTTGTTCTCTGTTGTCGGGAACTACGTTGTTTTCTAAAATGTGTTCATAAGTAATGTCACCAAAATTCGCATTGTATAACGCATGATTTTCGTTTGTGATTTCATCTATGTCACGACCAACAAAAGCAATTAGAAAGAATTTTTCTGCTGATTCTATCATCGCGGTGACGAGAGCGCTCTCGTCGTACACCCGGGTGAAGTTTAAATTTATATTGGCCATTTGTATGATTTCATTTCCTTCGCTATCATACACAGATTTTTCAATAAGATTATCAGTCAAAGATGTAAGGGGTATTTTATGCCAAGCTTGCCCTCCTAGATTTAACGACCGGTAATCGGTGAGTACGCCGAGGACAGCAGTGAGCGCGAGCCTTACATAACAATGCCTATATTCTACATCGTCTCCGTACCAGGGCCCGTCAGGGCCATCGGAGCCCCAAAAGTCTGTGTATTTATCACTGTCTGGGTTCTCAAGATCCGCATATGTAGCCGAGTCGCCTTGTGTCGTGCTGACGCCACTCAGATATAAGCTTTTTATATAGTTAATTATCACATCATAGGATGGGTGAGCGGATGAAAAGTCATATGTGCGCAGAATCTCTTCGCGACTGCCATGGCCTCCGGCCCCGAAAGTGTCGGTGTAGAAGTATGCATCAACCAAATCCTTTAAATTTAAGCTTGATTTTTCTAATGTTTCATTTAAGGAGGAAATGGGGCTCGTGGTGGCATATAAATATAATCCTTGTAAATTATTAGTTACCCATTCTTGAGCATCCTCTAGGGTTTCTATTGATTCATCTTTGGTAAAATAAATGGACATTTCTGATTCAATAGATAATACCCGGTCAGTCCAACTGCTTTCAATGAGGCCGGCATCCTCTCCGCTTATGTCGTCTATTGTTGTTCGCCCAATATAAACTGATGGCAAATACTCGCCAAATACTTGTCTAGATTTTAGATCTAAATTTAAATTACCCATTTTTCCTCACTCATGTACAAATTTCCACATCCTCTGGACCAATAGCTGCTCCATAGATATCATAAAATGTCACTTCTTGTTCCTCTTCACATTCAAAATCGAGATCAATATAATAAGAGGTTTTGTTAAAAACTGTAGCTCCTTTACAAGCCAGCTGTTGATCAACTGCAGAATCAGTTAAAATGTCGAAATAATATTCTACCGCATCTGTGGATAATTGTGTACCAGGAGTAACTGGTTGAGAAGTTTCTCTGGTCATTAGTCCATCGACTATTTGATCGTCTTCTTTCTCGAAATATTTGCGTGTCAAAGTTTTAACTGGCACTTCGACCAGGGTGGGTTCGTCCGCGGACGATCCCGGCTCCGATGCATCTTCAAAAAGCGCCGTCGTCGTGGTTACTTCATACACTTCAATATCAAAATTCTCTGTTAATAACGCCGTGTTGAGTTCTTCGGCATATACAACCAAATCATTTTGTATGAGTTGAATTACTTTACCATCTGCGAAGGGGGCCGTCGTGTCTACCATGTTAATAATTTTTCTTGGATCTGGATTTAGAGTATTGTCTTGTACCCGTTTTGTGTAGAAAAGATCGATATTAACTTGAGGAATATCCTGGTCCACGCTTCCAGAAAGCGTACGCGATGAATGTGCCGTATTTGTGGGCGATGAGGCGCTTATTTCGCCCTGCAGTGTTACAACTTTCCATGCGGGCGCATTTTGTTGACTTTCTCCATCAAAATAGGCATCTCCAATTGCCGAGTTGAATTTGAAGACATCGGGCGTTGGTTGTTGTTGGAGGAACCCACCCAGAAACGCGATGGCCTCGGGGGTGCGGGGATCCAGTTCCTGGGCGTAGAGGCCCACCAAGTCAAATTCGAAGGCGGCGTACCACTCCCCGCTAACGTACAGGCTCCGGTAAGGTGGAGATGTTTCAACCTCGTCGAATATGACCAAGCTTTCCAAATAGGAAGTTTTGTTTTTGATTCTCTCGTGAATATCATTCTGTTTTTCATGCTTAAGGCCGGCATATTTTCCGTCATAGAGAACACCATCATCATAAAACGCATAATAAACAGGCTTAAACGAACCAATAGAAAGAGTATATTTTCCATAAGGGGTTAGTTCAAAGTCTATAACTTGTTCTTTTTTGTTGAGGAATTTAGCCATTTCTTAACTCTATCTTCGTAATTTGCTATTTCGCTTTTGTCTCTGGTTTTGTTTCTGTTTTCTAGTTGGCGCCTTTTTAGGTTTCTTCTCTTTAAACAGTACATCCACATCCATTCTAATTAGCTCTATAAAAGATAAGTAATCATAGGGCCAGTTATATCGAAGAGGGTACTCGGCCTTTCTATTTTGGACCCCTGCAAGACGCTCCGAAGCGTGGCTAGCTTGATCTGGTACTAGATCGTAATAGTCAGTTTGAGACCTTTGCTTAATCTTGAAAACCATCCAACGCAAATTCTGGTTTTGTAAAAGATTCTTTGCTCGAAGCAATTCTGTGTCGAACAGTTCATGCGTAACAGCTTGATGTTGGCGAGAGAACCTTTGGTAATCACGAGGGGCTGTGTTCTGCCAAATATAGGATAGGTCGTCGCGATCAAATTGGAATTTAAACTCAAAAATATACATTACAATTGGATTTATATTTCTATTATTAAGAAAATCGAACTGAGGAGGCAGAATATACCGATTCATCTTATCTAAAAGCGTTCTTACTGATTCGGCGGGGGCCTCACCGGGTACCGGGGTGCCTTCTCTTTCTTGGAGGGCCGTAAGAAATCTTCTTTTCGGAATATTAATGAATTTCTTTCTTGTCGTCGCTTGAGGAGTGCATGATTGTAGATCGCTTCTTCGAATAACATCTTCTAGAAGATAAGGAATGGCCACAACAGCTTCATAGATAGTTTTCTTCTCTGCTATTTGTCCCAAACGTACGCTTCTCTTGTTTCTTTCTATCCCCATTAGGTCTGTGAAGGATTTCATATTGCGAACTAAATCATAGGATTTAGCCTTGTTAAAATCATTATATACACTATTTTCAAGTCTAACATTATAATGATACTTTAACCAATCTGTTGGTATATCTTCTATCTCTAAGAAAATTCCTTTCTTGGGGTCTGGTTCGATAATTCCAAACTGATGCCATATCCCTCGCGGGACTGAGGCGGAACCATAAACTGGTATCGCCAGGGTGCCTGATGCATTCGATATTGTTCTTGTCGACCCATTGAAATCATAAATCGGCGTTTCAAACTTGGGCGAAAGCACCCACTGCATCGCGGCCACTTCGTTTTTCTCGCTTTTTAGCTGTCCACGGGCATCACGTTCGGTTGTTAAAATTCTTTCGACTCCCAACAAATTAATACTAGCGCTTATTTGCATAGCATTGTAGTTGATCCGCTTTCCATCATATATGGTGGCCACCGCGCCGATGGCACCGTTGATGTCAGAGGCACCGGTGAGTAAGAGGGGTCCAAGGTAGTCGGATCGAATGTATCCTGCGTCGGCGCGTCGATAAATAAACTCTGTTTTCTCTAAGATGCTCTCTAGATTATAAGTAACACTCGCAGTAGGTCGGAAAATTAAGTCCACCCACGCTTCTCCATCATAATAGGGCGGCGTAAATGACCAGTTATGGCCTTCAAAACTATCTGCTCTGTAGGACTTAGCTACCAAAGTATTAATATTTTCTACGGTTAGAGAACCAGTAGGCCTGCCAGCACAGGGTGGACCAAATGCTGATGGGCGCGAATACATGCTAAAGGATCTGAAATTTGGATTTTGGAACGGATCTTGTGGGAGGGGGAAAGTGCCGATTGAAGCTGTGCTGTTGGTCGCATCATAGCCTTTTGCCCCTATTCGGCCATAATGTGTATTATTTCCTGCCGATGAAGATTCATAGTTATAGGTTCTCGCGCCATTGTTTGATTTTCTAAGTTTGATGCGCGCGCCATAAACACTTCCGGACCGAAACTGCAGTGTATTAGGAACCGGGCGCCCTTCAAGGCGTGTATAATTGCCACCCTCAAGGAAAAATGCCCCTACCTCTCCGAAGAAATTTCGAGCCATCAAAGAATACAAAGAATCTGACTCGCCACTCCAAGAGGAAGTAAGGCCGCTCGGCCCAAAAGAGGCCGAGGGGTGTGGTTCCATATCATAGAAACTAAATCCCTTCAGATATTTAGCAGGATCAATAATTGTTTCAAAAGGCAATCTTTTGTCCCAAAATGCATGATTGCTGTAATAGCCATTGGCTTCCGGGCCCTCATTCCCAGCGGTCTTAAGGTTGGTTGCTGTAAGGGCCCAGTTGTCAGTGAGGGGGTTCTCGCCGGAGACAACGCTGCTAGAAGCTCCATAATATTCTTTTCGTATTTTTGTCGGATCGGTCGCGATGGGATAATCAACCGCCATTCCAGATTTAATTGAATTAAACAAAATGCCGGGAGATGTTAAGGCTTGCATTATGGGCCTAAGCCTGCCGCCAGAGTCTACGATGGCTGTTCCACCGGGCCCCATGGTTTCTTCAAATTCGCCTAATAGTCCGGACCCAAAAGAACGAGAAAATTGTGATACCAAATCGAGAGTTCTTTGTGCTGGATAAAATCCTTTGTATGGGTTGTATCGAATAGCGGCGCTACAAACGAGTCTTATTTGAGTGGCATCCATTAGGGTTTCAGATTTAATCTTTAGAAGTCCTTGCAAGAAGTCGGAATTCGAATAGTCTTTATAAAAGGTGTCTGTAGAGCTGTTGATTGATGGGTGAGTTTCGGAAATTTCAAGCCAATCTGTCTTACCTTTATTCAAAAGTCCATATTTTGCATAGTCTTCCATATTCTCGCTAATTCTAAATTCGGGAATAATTTGGTAACCTTTAAATACGCGCTTTAAATCCGAGTTAAAATCTGTGTAACTATTAAACCATGGTAGAGATGCGGAAGCTTCAAATACGAGGGTGTTGCCGCTCTTTACTATTATTCCTGCTTGGCTTCCAACTTCCCACTCGGCTTCGCCGGCACCAATTTCTATTTGTTGCCCCAATCCGGTGTCCCATGGCCAAACAACGGAGCTAGTAATCTCTGGGATGACGATACCCGGTCCAGCAACAGAGGTTGGGGCACTCATCATGTGCTTTCTACTATAAAGGCCTGAAGGCACCATATTATCAACTTTACGATTGCGCTGCGCTAGCGTCGGTGGGGTGGGCGAAGTTCCGGTAAGTGCGGAGCCAAACCCATAAAAGAAATATGTATTTTGTAATTCGCCGGCAGATCCGCTATCTCTTAATGCATACACATTGTACTCATTAATAGATGTTGGGCCCGTCCTCGTTAGGAAGCCAGAGGGAGGATCTAATAGCCAACAACTCTGTGATACCACAATATTAAATGAATTGGAGAATGTGTCTCCTACGGTCCTTCTGTCTGTCGGGCTGTTCCTCCAATATTTGTTATCAAAACTCTTTGTAATAAAAAATTCGTTCCTTAAGGAAGGGAAAACATTCTGTGAATATAATAACCAGTTTCTCTTAAATCCGCCCAAGCTTGTCACATCAATAAGCTTGTCTAAGGGAGTTACGATAAGGTTGTAATTTACATCTACAAAGTTATTCAACGCCAAATCACTAAAATAAATGTATTCATTCGTTTCAGTACTCTTGAGGGTGATGTTGTTAGTATTGCCTTCGTGGAACGTTGACACTATGGGCGCCTCAAAATTAAGCATTGAGGTTCGGCCCTTTAATGAAAGAGGCGGCAATCTAAAGTGAGTAAGAACATTCGCACCCGTAATTGCCGATAAGGTTATACTCTTCTGTTCATCAACCAAAATTGGATGATTTCTTCCACGTGTCTGTAGCCATGTCCAACCATATGTTGCCTGTCGTCTGGTAAGCAATAAGTTGAGATAATTTGCTTGAATATTCGAGGCCGTAAGTGCCGGGTTAAGAGCAGTATTTAAATAAGAACTTATGGGTGCCGGCGACACGAAACCTACTGTGTTAATCTCCCCCGTTACAGCGTCAAGAGTTAAGGTATTCAATCGATTCGTAGGCTGTACGCCGCCGGTCAAATATACCGGCCAGCCGGCTGGAGCCGTGCTGCTATTGAGAAATCCAGTCCTAACGCCACTCTCTGTGACAAAGCTAAAGTAAGGGAGCAAGCCAGCGGAGCTTGTATAAAACGGCATCCTATTCCTAGTAAGGGTATTTTGATATCCGCAGTATCGAATATCGTCTGGACTCACTATAGAATTATTAATCCATTGATATTGCCGGTCAGACCGAGGGATTTGATGTTGAACGTTAAAGTTGTCATAAACAGATGCGGTGGTATAAGTGATGTTTTCGGTCACATCTGTGACGTTGCCATTACCGTCTACTACTGAATCATATGTATAAGATGCCTTTATTCTACAAAGGTTATTTCTGTGAACCTTTTGGAAACTCGGAAGCTGATCATAGGAGGCTCCTGGGCCGTTGGTTGCGGCTGAGGTGCCTGTCATAAACAGAGAGTCACGGCCAAATCTAGCAGAGTGACGTGCCAGCAAGGAAGTGAGGCCGTAATCCTTCCCGTGTATATCGGAGACCCGAATTCCGGGGGTACCGGTGCCAGTAGGTTCTGAAATGCTTCCAGAGGGCCCCTGAGAGGGCTTAATCACCGTTAGGTTGCGATAGTTGATAATGTTATAAACTGAAAATTCATTAGATCTGAAGTCCTTATAACCGGCGGTTTCTGTTTCAATTCCGGGTGCGGTGGTCATACGCGTTGTAATAATAGTATCGTTTGGTTTTGTATTCTGCAGATAGTCCAGGGAATATTCCGGCATAAACTGGAAGTGGCCTTCCTCTGTTCTATGAATGTCTAGGATCGTTCTTCCTTGCGTCGTGAATTTATGTGGAGCTTCGAAAGTAACGTCGGGTAAGGTCGGCTGATTCTCCACAAAATTGCGGGGGTTGGCGTATGCACCAAAGGAGTTAAGTATTTGATAATTCTTGGTATAGTTACCCAGCACCGTTGACCCAGTTGTCATTAGAATGTTGCGAATGTTTACCGGTCTTTTCGCAATGAAATCGCGATAATATACAGCATTTTGAGATCCCGTAACAGGATAGGGCCTCATACCTAGTTCGTTGGCTTCGGGCCATGGATAATCGGGGCCCACCATTCCAATAGCGCCAGAAGGACTGAGGACACACGTACCCAACAATATTTTCCATGCCTCTGGGCGAGTGAGATAGTTGTCTAGACCTTTATATGTTGTTCCTTTGCCGGATCCGCTTTTGTTTAACGGCACGTGACGTGATTGATGGCCGCCTACTGCATATTCAGTAAATGGTCCCTGCATCGGCTTGTCGTAATCGGGCCCGTATACATCATTGTGTATGTTGGTAATCTCAATTCCGCCGGTGACGCGTT
The DNA here is from genome assembly GCA_002690445.1 of Candidatus Pacearchaeota archaeon. The sequence continues at coordinate 8,146 of NZER01000427.1, read as the reverse complement.
CAACCACATTCTTATTGAACCCCGTTCTAACGGACGAACTCATGATATTGAAGGGGAATGCCATGGTGGATTTAACGTTCTTATATCCTAATCCATCTTCCCAGTCGCGGCCATGTTGAACTTTGAATACTTTGTGTTCTTTGTTGATGGCGTTTGGAGGCTTGTCGATGTCGATGATATCTTGAGTTTCAACCATGTCCTTTCTTAGAGCCAGCAACACATTCTGAGGAACAAAACCATTATTGTCTGAGTTAACCGGGCCGGCGGGCTTTAACGCTGTTAGGGCATATTCTAGATTTTTGTGGACCGGGAAGTTTACTCCACCTTTGATTATGCTGTATCTTTTAGCATCAAACTTATAAAGCTGTGCAAATTGTCTTAGTATGTCTTGGCGCGCCTTATATTGAACGCCGTCAACAGTGGAAAACGTTGGGAAACTAGCGGACATCCGCGGGGCGCTCCAAATTACTTTCATGAGCTTGTTTCTTTGCTCATCTACTATCGAATCACCCGAAGTTATTTCGGAAGATGTTCTTAACGCGCGTTCCTGCCAGAATACTTTATGTCTGTCTGTCGGCCTGGGCGAGGCGGGGATCGAGCTTCCCCCTTCGGGCCATGGATAGAGCTTTTCCATGATGCCATGCATAAAGTTATCGGCCTCCACTTCATGATAATCTAAGGTTGGGAAGGGTGTTTTATACTTATTTCGTTCTAGGACATGACTTTCGACAACATTCAATACGTCATCCACAAATTCTGCTGATGCGGGAACCAATTGCCCGATAATGCTGGTTAATGCGTCATCAAACCATTTATAGTATTCCACATATTTTTCTACGTCCGCTACTCTAGTCACTCTTCTAAAGAATACTTCTCGTAATTTTTCTAGCGCTTTGTATCTGTGGCGATATCGGTTTACAGGAGCGCCTATAACATCATTAAAATCAACGGCGCCGGCCAGGAAATCCAACATCTCTTCAGAAATGGCATTGTAAAGGCTCTTTTCTATTGTATAAACATAATTGGGGACGATCTCTTCTCTTCGGAGATTAGGATAAAGTAAATCTTCTTCAGAGAATATTTGCACCATATCAGATGAAACCACTTGTTCTGGACTTATGAATCTATATGTATTGAGTGGGCGCTTCTCAACTACAGTTGTCGATGATGCCGGCAGCTTATTGCCATATCCTGAGTGCTGATATCCCGTTATCTTTCCAAGCCACCCGAAGTTATTGCGCATCTCTCCGGAGCCAGAGCTAAAGTCTTGTACATAGAAATTGCCCGTAGCATCGGATCCTGTCACATTCCCAAAGTTCCAATTCAGTGCTAATGTCTGTGAATTTAACAGATCTAAATTACTGCTGCCGGTAGCTAGTGGAGAAATATGTTGATTGGAACCAGAAATTCCTACATTTTCGATATCCAATGCATGCTGTAAGATGTCATTATCTGTGAGATATCGAGTCCAATATTTGGTATTTACCAGCATGATGTCCGAATAGCTAAGGACTGTTCCAGTTAAGTTTGTTCTCTGGGCACCGAGGTAAAGTCTTTTGGCTGCCCCCAGGAAAGCTCGTGCGGCCGATGCGCTCACCGAAGCTGTTAGTGTAAACTTCTTTTGAGCTTTGGTTGATAAGGTATTTATTCCATGAAAAACTAGATCATAGGCTGATGCCGTTGCATAAGATGGGCTAGTTCCCGCAGCGCCACTAACAATTTTTGTAAGAGGATAATTATCTGGCTTAAGCCGTACTGATAGATTCCATTGCTCGTTGTCATAAACATCAAAGAAGACGCTGCTTGTAAGTTCTGGAAAGGGGTGCGGTGAGTTCGAAGATGTTAATTTAAAATATAAGTTTTTGGAACTATTGCTGTCTTTAACGGCCAGGACCTGGAAGTTGGCGAGATCATTTGTAACAAATGTGGTGTCGGCACCTGTCTTTGAGTCCGCAGAGCCTGTGTCGACCGTGTGCATACCAAACACCGAGACTGTCCTATAATCTCTCGTGAACTTGTCGTTGCTTTTCATGTAAAATGGGAATATAACGTCGGTCTCTACCGTAAACCCATATGGATCTTCGTAGCCCAAACCTTCACTACCAGAGATATATCCCAATGTTTCAGGATTGTTTGGGTTTTGTCTTTGATATACAACCCCACTTCGATTGATTCTTTCATTAAGGTTTATACAATTTTTGTATAGAAGCTGCTGCTGAAGGTTGTTTTTTAATGTAAATTCATTATTATTGGAGTTAATGTTAAGTCTAAGCAGCCTGTCATCGATATTAAAGCAGCGGAAAACATTTCTAATCGCTTTTTCAGTTCCCTTGCTCTTGAAGATATTAGTTAAGTTGTTGTAAAGATTAGCATAAATTAGATTCTTGGTTTCACTAATATCGTTTTCAAATAAAGCCACGTCAGTTCTGTTGGCAAATTTTTCCATTACCGTAGCGTCAATAAAAAGCTCTGGGGAATACAACCCTAATGATTGTGGCAAATGTTCCGCATACGGGAAGGGTTTGTACGAGGCGCTAGGATAATGTATTTGTCGTAGTTTGGGAAGTTCGGTGATTTGAAGATAGAGTTTATCCAAATAAGCGCCAACAATATGTGTTAGCTTTCTTAGATCGGAGGTGCTTAACGTCCCCTCATCATCTAAAATCCATCCCGGGAGTAGACTCAAAAAGGATGCGTTATTGTTGTAGTCGTGAAACTGTCCCTTATCAAGCAATTCTTTTTTCAAGGAAGTGACGAGCGGATTATTATCTCGAATAACTGGGTCCTTGTATTCTTTTATGGCGGCCGAAGCCGATAGAATAGCCGAACCAACATTCCGAGACGTGCTGGAATATCCAGTCCACGTTCCATTACAAACTCTTCCGGCATAATCCAACACCACCGAATCTGTCGCACTAACGCCCGTTATACCCTCATTGAATTTATAATAAACTCCCAGTGTGGTGTTAGATATGTCGGTATTGGCGCCGCCTCTAACCTGAGTAAACCAGTCTCGGCCTATCTGTTGACCTGTACGGGTGGCTTTCCAGTATCTAAATTCGTCCAGAGAACCACTTAATTTACCAGCATTCTCATATGCTGATGCTAAGACGCCCCCGACCGCCGAGCCGGATGGTGCTGTCAAAAGGGCGCCGAGTTGGCCCTTCGTGTTTTTGGATTTTAGCTCTCCAAGATTTAAAGATAATGAAGCACTCTCGTGATTTAAGGTTCCATCTACATAAAGTTTTGTAACAAAATTACTGCCAGAATTATAAAAAGAAACGGCGTAGTGGTGCCAACTAGATAAGCTGCTTCCGGAAATATTTTGACCGATTGATGAGCTTATTATGCCCGTACCTGCGGCACCAGATTGTGCGGTTATGAGGAAAGGGCTTCCTGTGGCATCGCTGCCGGTGATGGCAATAGTTAGGCGCCCATAGTCAACACTTGAGGATGCCTCATTGTTCCACATGTCGAAGATGACTTGTCTGCGAGTAGTTGTGGCGGGGCTTAAGGAGCCTGTCTTTAACCAAAACTCAACCGTTATCCCGTCACCAAAATTTGCTCTTAGGTTTGATTCACGAGTTCCCTTTCCATAATCACTTGGAAGTCCTTCGGTTTGGTAGATGTCTGTGTCATAAATATTGGCATTTTGAAACTTGTCATTGTAGGGATTTGGGCTCTTTGCTGCTAATGATTCGCCACCGGTGGGCCCCAGGCCAGGACCACCATAGAAAGTGATATGTTCTAGGTCGCCGGATGAAGGCTTTCCATATCCATCAGAGGTAAGGCTGCCGTCGCGCGTCCCCCACCCATCAGAGCTTAATATCACATAACCGTTAGTTCGTGGATAACGAGTGTCTAAGATATATTTTTCAATATCTAAGCACTGATTATAAAACTTATTTATCTCTGCGTCAGAACCATCATAAGGATAGTAATCAACTATTCTAGTAAAAGCTGCATCATAATAAAGATACGCAGAGCCAAAGCGAGCAAATTTTTCTGGTTCAGAATAATCAATCTGAGGCAGGAAATGTTGCTGCTTTTTCTGAACCTGCTCTAGGTTGCGTGCTGACTCAATTTCTTCGAATGCCTCTTTCTGATTTTGTTCAGAGAGATAATTGCGTGATGAATTTGTTGAATCAAAAAGTTTTTTAATACTCATAGCTCTCTACTCTAAACTTGAAGGCCTGATCTTGTTCGAGCCAGCTTTTCAGCTCTGCATCATAGAAAGCAAACTTAAACGCATATGCATAGCCGCTTTCCAAGGTATTCATATCAAAATCAAAATAATTGCCTGACACATCATACGAAAGGCCTGTGTGGAAATCGCTACCGGTTCCATAAGGAACAGCTTCGTAAGCGTCCAATAATCTAAACACTCGATAGGACGAGCTTGGGATAGAGGTGTTGGGAGGATTAGAGTTTGCTTTGGTGTAGATGTTTGGATTCCAGTTTTTGTTTCTTACATATAGGTTAAGTCTTGCCTTTTCGTTAGAGCGGTAAGAATCTTTCAAGTTCGTGATATTCATATAATATACCGGCTCAAGCGCATGGTTAAAGCCCAAATATCTTTGTGGGGTAATGGCACCTGTAAAGTATTGGGTGCTGGTACTTCTAGTTGGGTGGGTCGCTTCGATGTCGTGCCATACATCAAACAAGGTCTTAACTATGGTGGTGGCAGCAGTAAGTGCTAGTGAACAACTATATATTCCGGTGGAAACGTGGCCGCCTGTGACATTTGTGACGGTACCTGCGTCCATGGAAAGGACAAGTTTGGAGCCAGAAGGCGCCGAATTGTCGGCTGAGCCAGAGTAAAGAGACACGTATATCTTGCCTCCGGATCCGATTCCTGGAATATTGGTGAGTCTTCCACGCACATAGTTATATAAATAAAGGGTGTTTAAGTTGTCCGTGGATGGAGCTAATGAACTGCTGTAATAAAAATCGCCCCGATCATCTCTTTTTACCGAATTCCAGCGTGCTTGAATGTTTGGTCGCTTGAAAAAGTATTGACTGCCGCGAGCAAAAAATCGTTTAGTATAATATGAGGTGGTTGCTCCCTCGCGATTATCTAATATGCTTCCTGTTTCTATTCCAATTCCGAGAGAACTAGAATAATAGGCTTCATAGGCGGCCGAGAGATGGATTCCAACCCCATAGCTTCCTGTGGTGCTGGAGGCTTCCATCCAGCCTTCAACTAGACTGGTGATATCGACATCTAGATCTTCGAGTCCGGTGGAGAATGATTGAGAATAAATGTTAACACCCGAGCCGGTCTTATAAGAACCGCCCACAATGCTATCGCCCGCGTCTGAAAGCCATGTGGTCCCACCAGCTGCGTTTAACCAGTTGGAGCCAATTCCGTCTTTTGTCTGATCGCTATAGTTTTCTAGATCGAGCCCGTCGCCTTCTTGCCATGATTGAGATATTGGTATGACCATTAACTTATAATCTCTTGGAACCGTTTTGGACGTTTTGGCATTATACATTCGTAAGTAAAAACTAACGCTGCCACTAGCGGGGATGACTCCGGATGTTCTATCAGATTTCATTGTGGAGACGGGAAAGTTAATTAATATGCGTGAAAGCTCTGCAGAACTAGTTGATTCACGGCCATAAATTGAGAATACCTCTAGAACGTCCGCCTCCCCCATGTTGGCGCCAGTGCCGCGAGTTGTTAAATCTGCTTGAAATGCATTTACAATTGTGTTGTCTGCATTTGCTACATATTTCTTAAATGCCATTATCTCATTTTACCTTTGATGTCTGTTTCAGGATACTTAATCTCTATGATAGCGTTCTTGGGGGTAACCAAATAATCTCCATCTGGTGATAGATTTCTATTTATGTCGATTGTTGCTCCCGAATAATTAACGCCGGTTTTGTTAGTTAATTTTACTTTCACTACATCTAAGATCCCGGGTACATCTTTTAATTCTTTATAAATATCGCTAATATACAGTTGTTCCCCTATAAAAAATCCTACTTCAAATTTGTTTTTTAATTTTGTAATCGCTGCGTCTAGAGTGGTGTATTTATCTGCCATTGTGGTGGTCTTGATTACAAATTCAATTCCTAAATTTAAAATATATGGATCTAGAATATCAATTGTATCATTTATCATTCTATGTTGGTTTAGCCATGTTTTTAAATTGTTTTTAATAGTATTGTTGGTGGTAACTAATTTTCCAAAACTGTCTTGAGAAATCACATATAGATTAAGGTTTCTTTTTTGTGAGCTAGGATCTTGTTGTGCGGAACATCTCTTTAACGAACCAAATTTGGGTGGCATTCTATATGTCAGATTTTCATAGTCAGCCTGTGTAACTGCTCTATTTTGCGTTGGGAAGGTGTCAAATATCCGTTGCTTAATCTCTCCAGATGTCGCATTGGTTACATCTCCCACAATAGGGGTTTCGTTCGCAACCTCTAAGCTCTCTTCTACTGCTTTAATCTTATCAGTGTTTAGCTTATCGATATTAGCAAACTCCAAAGACATGCTAGAAACCTTAGTTAACTGTCCAGAGGCAACGTTTGAGTTGGTTGGATTAGTAACTCTATAAGCTACAGTCAACGTCGTGTTAGATGGGACAATCCCTAAGCTTTTATTTTTGGTTAAGCGGGTCGGATCAAAAGTAATATCTGTGACATATGTTTTTCCAAATACATCCATCGCAACCGCTTGGGGATCTGCCACAACGTCTGACTGTCCTGTCTCACCGCTTCCAAATTGAATATAAGTATTAAATCTATCTCTTTCAACAATAAACTTTCTGGAAACAAGATAAGGCTTCAATATCGAAGGTACATTATCGTCTTTATAGTTTTCATTGGACAATTCTTTATAAACCATGTCTTGTGAAAGATAGTCTACCTCAAAGTATTCGTGACCATCCGAATCATATACGGCAATAATCTCCGAAACATTGGCGCTAGTTAATTTAACTCTCTTAAATCTTTCATAATTCCCCACTGGAACAGTTTCTTGTGAAAAGAATCCTGATACCACATTTCCATATGCCTTAATAGCATAATAAGTGGGGGCTCCAGTGGAAGTGTCGGTCAGTGCCACCACTACCGGGTTGATGGGATCGGCAAAATCTATATTGTCGGTTAAAACAAAATTTAGGCCCGTCTCTGATGTAAACCGGCTGCCTTTTTTCAAAATAGGGATATATTCTGCATCTGGGCCTAGCGCCGTTTGAGAAGCCGGTATCATAACATACAGGGCCACTTGCCCATATGTGGAGGGGCGCCCATCATACTTATATCCCAAAATACGGCCATGTCGGAGAATATTATTAAATTGATATGCTGTATCTAAAAAAGACTCATTAACGTTGTAGTCTAAGTAAAAGGATAATTGATCGCCAACATAAGCTACTGCGTCTAACATTAGAGATCCAAACGATGCCTCACTAAAATCCTGAAAGGAATCTGGGTAAAACCTTTCGGCTATCTCCATCAAGTCGTTGCGAATGCTTTCAAATTCACGGCTTGTATAGTTGATGGGTAATATCTTTTTTTGTTCGTTCGGCATTAAAAATCCCTCTTTTTTAAATAGTAAATTCTAACATTTCACTAGCTCCAATATCTGGTATAGAGAATTTAATTGAAATTCCAAGTTGATTCCGATCTATTTCTGCCGCATCAAAAACCACCCTAATGATGGTAATAGCCGGCAGGTAAATGGCCGCTTGCTCACGAATCTTGTTTTCCATCTCGCTAAAAATACTAGTACTAAAGTTTTGAAATAAAAACCTTCTTAAGCCCACACCAAAGTTTGGTTCCATCACTCTCTCACCCGGAGCCGTCAGAATAAGCATTTTTAAATTTTGCTTCGCCACCTTTCTAAAGTTCTTAAGCATAGTGAAGCCATCAGCAGAATTTCTCGTGAGTGGCAGTGCGACACCAAATGAAGCCATATTTACGTCCTCTCAGTAATTATATCCTAATCGGGTTTATCACACAATGTGCCTTCGGCATTATTAGGATTCGGCCGGATCTTGCCTCGTTGCCACCACGGAAGAAGCCCAGCCGCAGGACTTGGCAAGAGTCTTTCTTTCAAATTCTTGATCATGATTTTGCTCGGACTTTCGCTTGTGCTCTCTCCGGGTGTGAACTCTCTGGAGTTATAGTA
>NZER01000426.1 GCA_002690445.1 Candidatus Pacearchaeota archaeon | reverse complement strand
GAGCGTCGGCAACAGCCGTGTCTTTTTCGGAAACAGTAGCTTCAAAAGCTTCAATCTTCGATTGAAATTCTTCGTCTTTTTGCTGAGTAATTTCGGCTTTAAGAGCGTCGTGCGCCTTTTTAGCCTGAGCCAATTCAGCTTTAAGCTCGTCTACTTGTTCTTTGAGAACCTCAGACATATCTTTATTCTCCATGTTAAAACTAGAGTTGATTATTTGTTCTGCTTGCGAACTTTCAAAGGGGTCAACGTCGTTAAGAATCACACTGCGCGGATTAGCAGGATTGTTAACAAGTCCTTTCCCAGAAAACGCAATATTCCTTAAAAGTCTTCCTACGCTATATCCTTCATATTCCCCTGTTCCTCCATATGCTCTTAAATGTTTAGTTAAAAATGCAGATGCTTCGTCTCTTGATATAACCTTCTTTTCTCCCTTGGGAGTAATAACGGCATAATCAAAATTATTAAAGAGGCACTCCATAGAAACAAACCATTTGCCCTCTTCAATTTCAGAAATTATTTTCTCCATTCTTTCTTTTAGCTCTGACGTTGTCCAGCTATTGTAAAGAACCGCGCTTGTTGCAATGTCGAACCTATTAATAGTATCAATATTTTCTACTTCTTGCCCATTTTCGTCAATAACAATACTACTTGTTATATGGCCAATAATATCTGATTCGTCATGCATAAAGTTGAACTGCTTGTCAACCGGAGTATCTTTAGCAGACCAAGTTTCTTTTGTGTCAAAAACGTCATCGTTTTTATTCCAACCGGTAGAAACCAGAATAGAATTCAAATAATAAAGATCAAGCTGGTCTTTATTTTCCGCTAACGTTTCTTCTTGAGCAAAAATAATTTGTCTAATGTCTTCTTTTTGTTTCTTGCTCGGTATATATATGCTAACCGGGGAAGCGTATGCCACACTAGCGCCTGCTTTAATGGCTTCTTCTAGACCCGAATCTAGTTCGCTTTGATATATTTTCATGTGTTACCTCAAAAGAATATACACCATAAAGAAAAATTATTGTTGGAAACGTTAAGCTGTTTTACTTAAAGCATAACCCGATACATTGATTTGTCTTGCTTCGTCAATGGTCGGTTGCCTTTCGTTTCTATTAAGAAAATCATCTTTAAGATCTGCAAGCATTTTTGCTAAACTAGATTCAAGCCTTAAGGGTTGTTTAAGTAGGCTGTTAAGAACATCCGGGGTAATCTCAATAAAGGGTTCTATATTACACAGGATACACAGTTTTAAATGTTCAAGTTGATCCATTTCGCTTTTGGTTAAAGAACGAAGACTAGCTTTTCCATAATGCGCCAGCATTGCCGGATTAACAAATTCAGACACCTTTGACTGCGCTTCGGTTGCCCAAATAGTAGTATTAACTAAATCAAAAGACTTAACGGTTTTTCTAGGGGTGACTTCTCTTTCTTTTCTTTTTTCTTTATCTTTTGCGTTTTTTGGCCTTCCATCTTCTGGCCTTCCAACAGGATCAAACTCCTTTTGTTTCTCTTGCTGTTTATCAAACTTCTTTTGATCTCGTTCATCCTGCTTGTCTTTTAATTCATCCTTGCTATCCTGAATTTCATCATCACTTCGCCTGTCTTGAGGGCTAGTAAAAGGATGATCGCCAGTATCCTCACAAGGAACAATGCCTACATCTTCGGGGGCTATCATGTCCTTGGTTAAAGCAATTTTCTCAAGGTCGTTGCGATGCTGCGGATTATGATAAGGACTAGCCTTCTGTGGCATGGACTCCCTCGTTCTTTCTTTTACTTCTCGACGAATTCTGATCTTTTCAATTTCAGGAATTTCTCCAAATCGTTCAATAAGCGTTTCGGAACTAATAACATTTCTATCAGCAAGCTGAATAAGTAAGTTTTTCTCAGAGGCTTCGTCAGAAAGAACCATTTGGTCAAAATGAATTTTAGCTGGAAGCCTAAATCCCATCGCCTTTTGAACTATCTCTAGTTCTTGGTTCCACCAGTTGACCAATACCTGACGACCATATTCCAGCCTTTCAACGAGAGTTTTAAGGCTAATAAAATTATTAGTGAAGCCACCGCTACCACTGGCCATGCCGGTGAGGGTAGGAGGCACACCAAGGCCAGCGTATATGTTGGTAAGCACCGGTTCATATTTCTCTTTTCCCAAGAATCTAAAAACTTGAGTGCTAGATTCTGTAAACTTTAATTCTGGCCCCCATACAAGATCCATAGTGCCGCCACCGACGTTGCTCGCCAGTATGTTTCTTAGCTTATTAATAGCGGCTTTGGTTGGCAGTATCTTGTTGTCTAAATCTCCAAGGCTCCAAAGTCTTATGTTAGAAATGGCCCCATCAAGAGCAGATACATCAGCCAGTTTCATCTTCTCCAGCATAATGATGTCATCAAGTATGGCATAAATCATGGGATTAGCCCAAACCAACCAATCGTCTTTTTTGTAATAATGTACCGATACCTTTTCTGGATCTAATGGTATAACAGTATCTCCATCCTTTATGGACTCCAATATGTCCGGGGGAAGCAGGGCTGTTAGATTTCTATGAAAAGGCGTGTTACCACTAAGACCCCTGTTGGTTAAACCTCTAACAAGCTTTGACACCTTCAAAACATACTGCGGTTGCCCAACAAAGGTGGCGAGTTCGTTGCCAACAACTTCAATAGACATTGGGTTTAAGAAATCAAACTTCCAAGGGATTTCTCTTCTGTTAACTTTCAGATCAACTATTTGCATATCAGCATCGCCTACCGAACGAAGCTGTTTTTCTGTTTTCTTATTTATCTTTGCGGTTCTTCTTTTTACTACTACGTTTCCACATCTATACAGCGTGTTTAGAAATCTTTCCGTTCGCTCTCTGCCGTTAATCTTTTGAAACCACGCCCTAAAGAACTTTTCAATTCTCTTGTTTGGGTGAACAATATTAATTCCCTGACCAGCAAAGTCAGCCATAAGGTCAATAACATTCCTAATTATTCCAACCTTATCATATGCAGCCATGCACATTTTTATCGCTTCTTTTTGCTGCTGGGGTACAGATTCTGCTGAACGGAACCTGTTATAGTCCTGCCTAGTAAAACTGGTTCTTACCGAACGATTGGGTTCTATATCAAGAAATGATCTACGATTATAAGCCACGGACTTTTGGATGCCATCATAAGCATCAATATTATCTGCTATATCAGAAAGAGCTTGCTGTTTACCAGATTCATCAGACCAAGTAACAAAAGATTGTGCTTTTTCTTGGTCTTTTATTGGGTTATCGTCGGGCATTGTTCCACCTATTGAATTGTAATTGGAATGATGGCAAATTAATCTAAATGATTATACACCAAATTAATAAACATCCTTCATTCCCTCTGTAAACCAAGCTGGCCCTACATATTCTGGGCCATCTGTTTTGCCTTTTACGCCTCCTGCAAAACCACCAATAGTATCATAAACAGGAGGAGGCGGTACGCGCAATATCTTTCTTGCAGACATGTTCGCCATAATCAAAGAAGAATACCTATCTTTTCTTAGGCGATCTTTTCTGCCACCGGGAAGTTTAACTTCCGGCGTGTCCCATTTGTCTCTGCCGCTAGCGGTTTGCATCATAATTATCATAGAAAGTTCATCTTTAAGCTCCTCAATCTCCATAACGCAATCTTCCAGCGTGTCGTATATCCTGTCTTTTAATTTATCGTCAGATATGGCAAGGCCCAATGTTGCTGAATCAAAGTATGGAAACAAAACCGTTTTATCCTCAAAGTCTTTTCTCAGTCCATGATTAGCTTCACCAACCCAATCAGCTTTTGCAAATTGAACCATTTCTACAATATGTAGTCCCGGTTCACCATCAGTGTCTTTTTCTTTCTTTTCGTCGATAGTGGGCCAAATAGCCAGTTCGCCTTTTTGAATTTTATCTTTATCATGTAGCGCTTCAATAATAGCAATACCGCCCCCCTGTGCGTCTAGCGCAATTTCTTCACACGGAAACACCTTCATCAAGTCTCTAATTTTTCTAGAGCAGTAAGAATAAAAGTCTGTTTCGTCAGCGACTCCTGCTTTTAGTTGTTCCTTGTGTCTACCCCTGTTTGTTGTCCAACAATAAACAACCCTACTATGGTCTTCATGAACTTCCATGACCACTATAGAAAAATTGTCTACTTCAGAGGCTGGGTCAATTCCGTACACATATCTACAATTTGGATTGCCAGTAATTGCGGATTGAAAATTGACCTCTCCACTTGGCAAACTAATCGGGTTTTCAGGAGAAACAACACAGCTTTCTATTAAAGAACGTTTGAAAAACCCATGACTATCCGTAGCAAAACACGCTCCAAATTCCATCTGATAAATGCCAGAATGAACAGTGGCTTTAGATCTGGCCACCTGAGCGGCGTCCATGAATCCTTCTGGCAAAAGCTCAAAAGGAACACGAATGATAGAATACTGCCGCCAATCAAAGTCTTTTGGAATTTCATCCCCTCCAAATATTTCGGCCAGCTTTTTAGGATGCCCTTTGCTTTGGATAATTTGTTTCCATTTTTTCCAGTATTCAGCAAAGTGATTAAAGTCGTAATAAGCAGTACCAGAAAGTATGATTTGGTTTCCAGTCCCCTCATTAATCATCTGCTCATGCTCTTTCGCTTCTCCAAGCTCTATGGCCTTTTTTTGTGATGCTATTCTTCTTACGTTTTCTACTGGAGAAGCAGTAACGGCAGCAAAACCAGCCACAACATTTTCAAATATTTCGCGTGGAATAGATGCAAATTCATCTGCAATAATGTCATTGGCGCGTTGACCACGAATTTTAGTACCGTCGCCAAGAGGGAGGCACGTTACTGTGCTTTCACCTATCGTCAACCTACACATATCAACGCCACGTCTAGGCCCGCCACTACCACCAACAATATCCCGAAGAATAGGAGAATTTCTCCATATTCCATCCATGTATTCAAAAAGAATCTTAGACTGTCTAAAAGCGGCACCAACAATAATGACTTTTCTTCCCGGCATTAATAAAGCGCGAAGAATCGCATAGACAGATAATATAAAAGACTTTCCAAAACCACGACTGGCTATAAGCATTGGAAACTTTCTATTCCACATTTCTCTAAGCATTAAGGCTTGAGTGGGAAGAAGATCTATATTGAACATCTCCTTGCAAATGAATGAGAAATATTCTGGAGTAGTCATCAACCACGTTAGCTTGGTTGTAAATTCTTCCTCAGTTTGAACACTGAATGGGTTGATTATTTTTGACTCATCTACTTTAAGATTGAGCCAAGCGTCATTAATCGCTTTTATATTTTCAGTTTGATTGCTCACGTAGGAGTATCTCCGATACTTCGTCAAATATCATAATTGCTCTTTCTTCTGCGTGTTCTTTGTTTTCACAAAAGATAACCTGAACCCCGTGGCTCTCTTGGTATTCGCAAAGCTTCTTCCACATAAATTTACCATTCATTCTTACATATTGAATTTGCTTTTTGGGAATCCCTGAGTTCTTGGGGAAGTTCATTAAATCGTCTATGGAAAATTCACAAATAATATACTTCCAACGAAAGTTAGCCATGCGTTCAATTTCGGCCTCGAATGCTTTTCTTTTTTTTCCGAGGTTAATGGCTAATTCACCCGTAGAAGCCTTTCGCTCAATAACAAGTTCTTTTTCTAAGCCTCTGGCTGTATAATCGCCTGTCTTTAAGCCCCACCTAGCAACGGCTTGACATCTATCAAAAGATTCAAAATTCCAACCGTTTTTTTCTCTAGTGTCTTTTAGGATTATGTATTTTTGTGTCATATTTCTTGCTGCCGCATAGAAAAGCCCCTGTAAGCATGAGTGCCACCAATGTCTTCAAAGTTTATACTATTAAAATCAATAATTTGACCATTAACATACCTTAAATTTAATTGATCAACTGGATGATAATTATCACCAGCAGAATGTGTTGTGTTATAGTTCATAGAAACAACATGGCTTTGTTTGGGACAACAGATAAGATTTTTAGATATCTTATCTCTATTATTTTGGGTAAAATTCTCTATCTTCTGTGGCAGTATGGCCCACTGATTTGTTGTTTTGGTGAAATCATTATCATCAAATAAATCCAAAACATCTTGTGTTTTATAAACAACCCCATCCCAACTAAAACAAAAACCATAATTATCGTATGGGCTATATTCCTTAAATTTATACTTTATAAAATCCCCATCTTCAGATATTGAAGCTATTGGCTTTTCTGTATTCTCCGTGGTGTTGTTTCCTAGACGCAGGCTTAAGCACCAAGTATCCTTATCCATCTTGGATATTAGCTCTTCAGGAGAAACTCTTAAGGGCTTGAAGAAAATACAGTCATCCATAAATAAAGCAAAATGACCAGCTTGGTGTTTTTTTAAAAAGTGATAGAAATCAACTAATAGATAGGTTTCTCTGGTGAAGATGGCTTGAGGAAATTCTGCCGCTACTTTTTCGTACCCAATTTCAAACTCTGGGGTGGTTGACTTCCACACAACATGCGGCTGAAAAACGCCAGTAGCATTAAAATAAAGACTTTCTAAGAGAAGTCTTAACTGGCAAGCCCTGTTTTTACTTACTATTAGTGTTGGTATTGTCATTGTTATTTCTAACTAAGTCCATAAACAAAGGTTCGTATTGAGCCTCAGACCCCGTTATTTGCTTGTGGCATCTCCAGCACAGGGTAATTCCATTATCAACATCATATCTTAGATATGGAGCATCTGCCCATCTTTTTATGTGATGAGCGTTTAATGCTTTCTTATATCCACATCCGGGCATTTGACACTTACGCTTGTCTCTAGAGAAAACCCTCTTTCTCCATTCGGCGTAAACGGGGTCACTGTAATCTCGTCTCATAAACCTATTTTCCCCATAGCTGCTCTAATAGCGTCTATATTTTCTGGAATAACATTACTCTCCTGATGAATAGCCTGCAAATAAAACAGTTTGTTTTTTGCTATACCAACTGTTTCTTCCCAGACACAAATATCTGGCATGTCTCCTCTAGAATGACCTAAATCTTTTGCGTATTCTATTATTTCTGCCGTGGATCGTATTCCTTCGGTGTTTTTTACAATCCGAACTCTCTCGGTATTATCAAACAATTCTATCATATCATACAAAACGGCTTCTTCTTTTAAATCTATTGTAACACTATGCATATGCATGACGGTTGTGGGAACGGTCATAGACGTGGTAAATATCTCTATGTGAGGAAGAACGGTTTGAACATCAGGCCCGTGATGTGAAGGAAGCTCTAAGGTTGGAACAATAGCATTAATAGGGCCATGATATATATCCCAAGGGTCAGCAGCCCTTCTTACTATTGTTGCATGAACGCTTTCAACGCCATACCTTTTGTCTACAGCATGTAGGGTTCTGCAAAGGCCGGTGGTATTACAGCTAACCACCCTTATAAAATCAGAACCAAGAACTTCGTCATAGTTGCACTGAGAAACAAAGCTCTTTCCTACGTTTGGCTTCTCTCCCCCCTGAAAGATCGCCTTGATTCCCCAATATTTGTACCGATCTTTGTTTTTTTGACCAATGCCTTTTGGCATACAGTCTACAACCACATCACATTGCTTAACTAAATCATCGAAGTCGCCTTCTACCCCTATTCCACTCCAAACCATATTAAGCAAAGAATTTACTGGAAATATTTTTATTCCCTTTTCGTAAGCCGTTTTGATTCTATAGTTATAAGTGTTTGCAGTAATGCCAACAAGTTCCATGTCATCTTGCAATAATACAGCGTCTGCCACACGCTTGCCTATTGTTCCATATCCAACTACTCCGACTTTAATCATATATCTCTCACGATTTAAGGGGCCAGAAAACATGACCACATAAAACACCAATTGCAAAGGATATTATAGGGTGTTCACAGGATATTGTATATATTGCATAACTAATTGTGGCGTTTAGATCTTTAGCAAAAAACATAACGGCAACATCCCAAATAAAGATGGTGCAAAATACGAGAATAATTAAAAATTTAGTTACGTTCAAAAAGTCCATTCGTCCACCCCCGCACTAGAGGTGATATTGTTTTTTTGCTCTTCTAGAATTTTTTGTTGCTCTAATTGACACTCTGGACAATGCTCATAAAAATCTTCTCCGTGGGGCTTTGCAAAATGGTGAAGACTTAACATTCTAAGATTGATCATGTTTTGGCCCATCATTAGTCGGTTCATGCCTTGATACACGTTGGCCTTAAACTGCTCATCTTCTATTTTACTGGGGCTTTCGATATTTATTTCATATGGCTTTTTCGAGTTGTTTTTATAAATGGTATACCCAACCGCTATGGTTGCAGTAAAGTTTAACAACAAGAGGAATACAATCACTTTTTTCATTACTGCCTCTTTTCTAATTTATAAATGTCGTTTAAATTTTCCTCCTTAAGTCTTTTGCCGTTAGGCATAAGGTCTAACTTTCAATAACTTTGTAACTTTCACTTCGTTGCGCAGGTCTTCTTCAAGATATTCAACAATCTCTTCACTTATTTTTTCGTCTACAATTGAGTCTTTTAGTTTATTAAAAGCCTCAAAGCAAACAGAATCAGGGTCGTTACCATCTACAAAATACATATTTTTAGCAGTAACACTTTTTTGAATACCCATCTTCTTGAGGGTTTCAAGTGCCTTCTTATTTATTTCCATTGAAACTTTGTATATCATGTTGAACCATTCTGTTAACCAAGCCCTCGAAGCTAATCTCTGGTTTCCAATCGAGCCTTCTTTTCGCCTTCCTAGCTAACCCTCTTAAATATGGAACCTCAGAAGGTCTTAATAGATTATTGTCTATCTCTACATAATCTAAGCACTCATTAATATTTATACACTGAAAAGCCTCTTTTAAGTAATCTTCTATAGAATGACTACTTCCGGTTGCTATTACAAAATCCATTGGTTCTTCTTGCTGTAGCATTAACCACATAGCTTTTACATAGTCTTCTGCATGTCCCCAATCGCGTTTAGCAGCTAGATTCCCAAGTTGAAGGTTGGGAATACTACGACCCCCTTGGGTCGCCCAGTACAGATCTGCAACATAGCGGCTTATCTTGCGCGTCACGAAGCGCTCTCCGCGCCTTTCGCTCTCATGATTGAACAGAATACCTCCGCAAGCAAAGAGGCCGTAGGAGTCCCTGTAGAGCCTCACAGAGTGATGAGCGGCCAGCTTTGCTATTCCATACGGAGACTGGGGATTGAATTTTGTTTGTTCGTCTTGGTATTTTTCCTTGTTATAGAGATTGTATTGATCTCCAAACATTTCGCTGCTGCTTGCTTGGTAGAACCGTGGACGGTTCCCCATCGAACGAATTACTTCGAGAATATTCATGCAGCCTTGTGCTGTCACATCCCAAGTTAATTTCGGCTGGTCAAAGGATGTCCCCACATGAGACTGAGCCGCGAGGTTGTAAACCTCGTCGGGCTGAACTTCGTTCAGGAGTCGGTAGATGCTTCCAGAGTCAGTTACGTCGCCCTGAGTCAAGTGAAACTGTTTTTGTGTTAATAAGTGATTTACTCTGAGAGTGTTGCTTACCGAAGTTCTACGGGCTATTCCATATACTATGTAGTCTTTGGAAAGTAGTAATTCAGATAGGTATGATCCGTCTTGTCCTGTTACGCCGTATATGACAGCTTTTTTCATTTGAATATACTATCGCTTATTTTTAATACTTCTTCGTGTTTACTCATAATCATTTCGTAGTATGGATGTGTTTCTATTTCTTGGTAGCGGTTGTTTACATCCATTTGGGAGGCATTTTTTAAGTAGTCCATGCCGGTAAAAGAGCTTCCACCTCCAAATATAGACAGTTGGTCTTTTGCCGCGTCGGTGAATGTGTATCCCAGATCATTGCAAATAGCCTTCCTGTAAAGTCTGCTGGTAGCCCAATCATTAAATATTATATAGTAACAATCGGGCTTATCATAGTTTAGAAGGTGGTCTCTGTATTCAGAAACCTTTTCGTTATTGATAACATCTTCGATAATCTTGTTATCGCGTAGGGCCATCTTGACACAGCTTGCTACCCAGTTTCTAAAATCACGAATAACTACTATTGGTTCATTAAAGGAAAAGGGGGATTTATGTGCTTTAAAAAGCGTGTCGTTAATCTTATCTTGTTCGTGGGTAATAATTAAACCGGCGGGTTTAACTTCGGAAATTATTGAGGGGAGCTTTTCTTTGTCGGGATGTTCATTGGGGCCAGTTTTAAGAGGGTTATTGGCCATCATATAGAGATTGCTATCATCACCAACAGCAAACAGCCAGCGAGTTATGGTTGAGATTGAAAAATCTGTTATGCCTTCTCTTTGGTGTAGTAACCATACCGCGACTGCGTGATGTCCAGTACGATGCATACTGACAATCAAATCAGTTTTCATTAGTCTTCCTTAACGCTATTGGGCGTTAAAAATGGTTGATCTATTGTTCCGTCTTCGTATTTGTGATATTCAGACAGCCTTGCAGCTTCCTTGTCGGTTGCTAGACGCATTTTTTCCATTTGAATACCAATTGAACGCCTAGCTTCGGGGTTAGACATGAGATTTCTTACCCACCCAATAAAGGTTTGTTTAGAATCTTCTAGTCTTTTAATGCGTTGTTCACGGGTAGCCTTCAAATCTTTGAGCATGGAAGCCTTTTTTGTTTGCAAATCTTTGTATTCGCGGGTTAAAGACTCTTGGGCGGCTCTACAAACGGCAACTTGGCGCTCTAAACTAAAGATATAGTCCTTATCTTGTATCTCTAAGGCTTTGGCCTTCTCGACTGTTACCAATTCTTCGTAGCTTTGAATGTCTTTCATGTTGGTTTGTTGGCCTATTAGGGCGCGGTTCATCAAAATTTCGAGTTTGATAGCGTCAATTATCTGCAATTCTTCCGTTGGAAGTACGTCATCGCGGAATTGGGTGATAATTCTGCCCCAGTGGTAGAGAAGGGATTGCAATTCGTCTTCAGAAAATTGCTTTTGAAGGTCTTTCCAGAAGGGTCTGTTCTGCAAATCACGCAAAGCTTCGATTTCTCGCTCCTCCAAGAGCGTACTTCCGAGTTTTGAGTTCACGTAAGACTCAACAGACGCAGAATCTCTGTCCAAATGAGTGGCAATTTCGTGAATTGACATCTCTTTGTGGTTTTCTCTGATAAATTCTTGCTCTGTCTTAGAAAATCTACCCTTCTTCATGGCCATAGT
>NZER01000425.1 GCA_002690445.1 Candidatus Pacearchaeota archaeon | reverse complement strand
TATCAGTCCAAGCAGGTTCAGTATCTGATACTACAGTCCTTCCTTTATCACGGTACTGATACTGAAGGGGAAGTGAACCCTCAAATCTTACATCTCTACCACCTGTTGGATAGGGGATACCTGTATTAGCTCTCTCCATGTTGCCGCCAAATCTTCTGTCTATCTCTGCCATTATAATACTCCTAATATTCCTTTGTCTTGTGCTTTCGTAAAAGGATTGTCATTCATGCCTTGTTGCATATCAGTATACTTTCCTTGGTTATTCATAATTGGGTTCAGCTCCATTAGCCCACCTCCAGCGGCGTACTGCGTTCCCCCTCCAAACTGATTGGCAAGTGCCGCATCCGTATCTCCTTGATACAGACTAGCTGCTGCTGCTGGGTTCATGTTTGGATTACTCATTATTGAAGATCCTGTGCCACCATATCCTGATGAGTATGGTACTTCCCCTGCAGGATCTGCAGGTGCGGGTGCGTCATCTTTCATTAGTTGTCTTAGTATACTCTCATTTCCTGGTATCTCCGTTGTTTTTTTAATTCCTTCTTTTAATGTTCCGAAAGGATCATTAACTACATCCTGTCCGGTTTTTATTGCTGGTCCTACAACATTTTGTAATAAAGAATTCTTAACCTTGTCTGCTGTACCTTCCGCTTGTTGTGATAATTGATTTGATTTCTCATACATTCTTTGTTGTGTTTCCATTTCAGTAAGATCCTTATCAAACTCCATCCATTCCTCTGGATACATACGAACTAACCTAAATATATTTGCAAGCCTGATTGTTTCTGGAAGGTTAGAGTCCCATATATTCTTCAGAACTTTTAGTGCTGGTGGTCTAGTTAATGTTCTTCCTCCGTAGTTAAGAAGCCAAGTTGCCGCAAGCATACTCCACGGTCCTATTCCTATAGCTCCAACACCGGCTGATGCTGCAGCTTGTCCATACTTTCCTCCAAGTGCCCTTGTTGGCATTACCGCTCTTATGGCGCCACTGAATCCACCAATGACTGATCGACGCATCATGAACTTTGCGGTGTTTGGAACACCATCAACGAAAACTCTTTCCAAAATATCTGACAACACCTCAAACTCTTTCATGGTAGGAAGCTTTACATCCTTTCCCCTAATCCAATTATTAGGATTAGTACCTAAGGTTCCTCCAGGTAATTCTTCCTTAAGAATATCTCTTATTCCTTTGTTAACTCCGGTTTCATATAGCTCATCATCAAACTCTTTCCAAAGACCAGTTGAGGTATCAAATATTTCAAACTTTTTAACCTGTGGTCCAGGAAGTGCATCTTCCATGAGTTGTTTTATTGCTGTTCCTTCCTTTCCTATCCCAAGTGATGCCCTAAATTTGTCAGCATTAAACATAAATATACCATTTCCTGCTGGATCATTTATTGAATCATGAAAAGCATTCCTAATGTATACTCCAACTCCGTTATGATAACCTCTGTCACCTACGATTCTTCTAACGGCCGCTAGTTCTTGAATACCTGTTCCAGGTTTTTTCTTAGCGGAATTAACCAACACTTCAAACAATGATTGTCCAGCTCTCGTTGGACTCTTATCAACCGTTATGGAAAATCCCCTTCTGTCAACTTTTGCCGCTGCCTTACCAACATCGGTACCCCACAACAGCATTCCTTTACTTACAAAATTGTCATAATCCTGGAATGCCTTTACCACTTCTGGGTATCCTGAACTTGAAACAGATCCAACATCTGTCTCCCATGCCCTGAATAACTGGGATACATCATCCTCGTAATTGGTTTTTGCCAGTGTGGTATCCTCCAGAGGCTTTAACAAATCATCCATTTGCTCACGAAGTCCCTTCATTTGGTGAACGTCACGCATTGAATGTGTTCTTCCTCCACCCACGGGTTTTAATATTTGTTCTTCGATAAATTTAATAAGCTTGCTTGATACTTGTTGTGGTATAAGATCCTCACCTCCTGTTGCAGGAACTTGAAGTTTCTGTCTGTATTCTTTTAATATTTGCTTCGCAGTGGTAACTAAATTTTCATCTGAAAATCCTTTTCCCATTCCTTCCGCCGCTCTTGTGAAATTCTCTTCGAGCTCCCTCGCATATGCCCTGAAACCTCTTGCATTGGCTGATGCTAATTTACCCCAGTCAACACCCATTTTTTCTATGTTAAAATAAGGAGCGAATGATCCAAGCATTTCATTCTTCAGATCATAATAAAAATTACTCTGTTCTTTAAGACTCTTGGTTATACCCATTCCAAATAAAGGAGTTGGTGCCATGGCACCCTTGATAGCTCTTCCTATACCCCCACCGACAACGGTTCTGGATAGCATTGTACCTTGAATTTCAGTTGGATCAGGCCACCACTCATTGGAACCTTTTTTAATTGCTCCTTGAGGGCCAAGCCAATTGAACATCCTTGAATTGGAGAGACGCCACAGGAAATTACCAAGTTTAGGTATTCCAAGTGGGTTATGAAATGATAACTGCTCAACCGGTCTTTTGAATTCTCCCTCTATGGGAGCCCATTTTTGAACTAGTTCTCGTTCAGCTTGCAGTAATTCTCTTGAAGATCGTAACCCCTCCATTTTCTTATCCTTAAATAACCTAAATGGAACAGAACCAAAACCTCTTCTCAGTGAGTAGTAGGCTGGCCTTGCTCCAAAGAATATGGATGAAATTCCTCCATCAAGTAACGCCGCGTTTAAGGCATTTTTAAATCTTCCCTTTTGTTCTTCTGCACTAAAAAAATCTCTTCCTGCAATTCCTTCCGGACCAAAGTCCCATGCCTCAGGCATTACTTCTGCCAATATTCCGTCTACAAGACTAGCTTGTGCTTCAGGATTATTTACAAATTTCCTTGCTTGTCCAGCTCTGTTCATGATGTCAAGCATTGCCTCATATCCATAGTCCGCTGTCGCAGTTCCTAATGCTCCACCCAGAACAGCACCGGCAACTCTCGTCATCCAAGGACCTTTTGAGTATCTGCTCATCACAGAACTATTTTTTAAAAATTTCTTTGATGCTAATTTTTCACCCTTGATTGATCCTAAGACTCCTCCAGTAAACCACATTGAATTTTCAATGACTGGATAAGGATTAGGAGTGGTACTGAAAAGTCCGGCACCATCGCGTAGGGCAAGAACCTCAGGATCAACAGTTATAAAATCCTTCATTTGAAGTCCCTCACTGTTAAGAATATCAGTCACTCCCTGCGAAGCTATGTCCAGAAACTTTTTATTTCCTGTACTTTCATATTTTTCTTTTGCTGCTGAAGCCATCTCCAGAATCATATCACGCGCATTGTCACGTTTTTTTCTGTGGTTTGCTAAGTTAGCCAGTTCTGTTTTTCTCTGCTCTACATCCGCTTTGCTCTGTACAATCCAGTTTTCTTTTCCCTTACGCCAAGACTTCGGTGTAGCCAGATTCCATGCTGCCTGAAAGGGCGCCTGCAGTGGATCAACTATGTAATCCTTTTGCCATTTTCTTCCTGCCTCTACCTTCTCCTGTTCTATTGTTCGTGGTATGCCACCCTCAGTTGTAGTTCCTTTGTAATCCTGATAAGCATTCTTGTGGTCTATGAATGGTTTTATAGATTCATTAAACGCTTGTGATGATGTTAATTTTTGGGCCATTATTTTAGCTGATCCATAATGTTATTATGTATGTCTGTAGTTGATTCTTGAGTTTCGTTTGCGTCCAAATTTAGATTGGCTTCCATGGACTGTCTCCACGCGCCGAACATTGATGCTCCGTGAATTTCTTTTTCGTATCTTGAATCACCGTAGCGAAGTTGGTAGTAAGAAGAAACAAACTTGTCAAGTCCATTAACATTAAATGAGTCAGGAACAAAATCCCAGTTGTTCTCCATTGCTTCCGCTTCATTGTCAGTTTGTCCCGCTGACTTATAAGCCGCTGTCATGTTGTCGTATAGTGTATTGTATATGTAAACATAGTTCTCAATAACCTGTTGTGGTGAGGTTGCTAGATCACTACCAAGGCCAGTCATTTTTGTCTGTGCGAATGAATTCCTAAGAACGTCCGCCAGCATACGGCCAGTAGGCTGCCTGTCCCTTGCAAGCATAAGACCAAGTGTTGTCTCGAATGTTTTAAGGGCTGATAAATTAGGATTATCAAGAAGCATTTCAATGCCCTTTCTTGTTGGTATCCATGCTGCTTCCCCTGGATCAAGCAGTGTCTTGCCATCAGATGAGTATGTTGGGTTAGCGTTGAACCCATATTCATTCTTATGATCAACAAAGAATCCAACTTCCTTTCCGTCTATGATCTGTGTTTGGTTAGGAGTCCTGAAGACGAGGTAGTTGTCTTTCTGCATTGCATCGAGGGTATCCTTCTGAATGGCATTAAACTTGTCATTGAAACTCTTTTCGCCGCCGGCACTGGTAAATAGTCCTTGTGTTATTGCATCAAGAAATGCCTTTTTAGGAGCACCAAGTCTTGCAATTTCACCCCACGTTCCTAGTAAATTTTGTCTTTGGTCAATGATAAGGGGCATAATGAAATCAGCCATGGTGTTAAGACCACGCTTCAAGTAATTCGCGTATTTAATCTGTGCATCTTTAGCTGCCTCACCACCCATCTGGGCTGTTCCAGCACCCCATCCACTGGCCTGCATTCCTTCGGCTGACGCAGATGTATCAACAAATGTAAATCGGTCATAACCGGCACCTGCATTCATGTCCATATATCCCGTAATCTCAGGGCTCTTACGGTAATAAGTTCCAACCCTTCTTTTATCCACAGGGATCATGTCTCCGTTTCCATCATAAACAAAACCGTTATTTCCGTCAGTCTTATATAAATTTTCATATACAATGGTGAACGGACCACTTCGGTCATTCGACTTATCCAGCTCGGACATGTACATGTTGAGAGCAGCAGCTCCAATTTCTCTGTCCGCCTTTCCTTTTTCAACTCCCATTTGGAATAGAGTAGGTGCTGTTTGCATTCCTGCTTGTCCTACTATGTCTAGAAATCCCTGCAGTCCTGAATCCAGTGACTTTCCGGACATAAGTGCTGATCCTAACTGCATAAGCAATGCCATGCTTTGCATGTTCTGCGATTCATCGCCACTACCCATTATTTGTTTTATTACATCCTTGTACCCTTCAATTCTTCTAAGACTATCATTTTCAATTAGTCCTGAATATAAATTATTCTGCTCCACTAGAGCCGTATCCGTTGTTCGTGTATTAGAAGTATCCTCGCTGGTTGCTAATACATCTTCCTTTACTTCTGTCTCTGAATCAACTTTTTCTTCTTCTTTAGTTTCTGGTTCTTCAATTAAAATACTTTTATCATCCTCTATTACTTTCTCTTCCTCTTTCTCAGGAGTGGTTGTTCTAAACGGAAGGTCTGTAAGATCGCTTAACTTGTTATATGCATAAATAGGTGTTCCTAAAGCTGTTATCTGCTTTATTCTTTTTCCACCCGTAAAGGGTCCAAACGTTGTTGGTCCAGCTTTTCCCATCGCAGCTTCCATATACGCCTTGTAATAGGGGCTATCATATATTTTTGCTCCTGAATCCCTCGCCGCTTTTCCTAATTCCTGTGCGGAGTTGCGCATTTTGTATGCGCTACGTGATGCCGTATTTAAAATTGGTTTGAATAGAGATCTCATAAATGGGTTTCCCATTTTAACCTCCAGTTACATTTTTATAGCCCTGATATGCACCTAGTCCAGCAATTCCAGCTCCTACGGTTTGAGCCAATGGATTACTTCCGGGGGAAGTTCCCATTGAAATTGCCATGGCACTTGAAGGCATACCTTGATAGATATCAGAAGTGAATCCTAATCGTTGGTATGGCTCATACAACTGCTGTAACTGTTGTTGGTATTGTGCATCCAAGAACTGTTGTTGTGATTGCTGCTGTACAGAACCGGCTGACATTAATGATGCAATGTCCCCCATGTGCTGTTGTTGTTGCTGACCAGCAAGACCAGCCATTTGCTGTCCTGCCTGTCCGTATCTCCCCACTTGTGATGCAAACTGTTGTTGTGCTTGTTGTTGTGCCTGTCCATAATTCTGTGCCTGTGCCTGTCCTACAGCTCTCGCCTGCTGTCCTGCTAGTTCAGCTGACTGTATTCCTTGTCTGGCTCCTCCAAAGGCACCTGACTTGGCTGCCTGTAGATCCAGTCCGGCTCCTGCCTTTCCAAATTGTTGTTCTATTCCTCCTATAACTTCATCCTGATATGGATTCATGTATTGTTGGTATGACTGAGGATCATATTGTTGCGTTGATTGCTGTGTAAATTGTTTTGACTGATCTAGAAGAGGTTGGTATGCCCCTATTCCTTGTGATGCTAAATTAAATGCTTCTTGCTGTTGTGGTGAAAATGCCGCAACCTGTTGTGTTGGTATTCCTGCAGCTCCTCCAGCCTGTCCTTCACGTGCCCTTTGTTCACGCGTTAAATCACTAAACTTTGTCCCTGGCGCATAGGCACCTCCAGCAGGTCCTTTGTATTCATATTCTCCGTATCCTGTGTCGCCTGGTTTTGATCCAGGTGCGGAAGCTTCCCAAGGGTTCATTCCAAAGCGCGTATAGTCCTGCGCTGTCTGCATTAACCCAAGTTTCGCCGCCTCTATTTGAGGAGCGTCTCTTGTGTACTGTGTCTGAAATGAAGTGTTACTAGGGCTGTCGCCACCACCAAAACTCATAATTTCCTCCTATAAGCGTTCGCTAAATGTTCCATACCAAGACGCTTTGCCATCGCGTCAAATTTTTTTATGGTTCCATCAGAAAGGCGTGGTTCAAATAACACTTCAATAGCGTTGTTAACCTTCGCCCAGTCCATAAATTTTTTCATCATAAATATTCCTGCCATTCCTTTTCGTTGAGAGGGTACCACATACAAATCCAGTTCCCTCGCAAATTTTTCATGGCTAAAGCTGTATTCCAGAAGCTTACCGGCCATGAACCCAATCCTCTCCTCATCCTTTTCAATAACGATCGCAAAATAATTCGGATCGCTTAAGGCAGTGTTGATGTATCCCTTTACCTTATCCTCACTGTATTCAACCTCACTCCAGTCTGACTCCTTGTGGTGCTCTTTTGATATTTTTAGAATCCACTCAAAGTCGTTAGGTTCCAAGAACCTCCACTCCATTAACTACCCATGGTGTTTCCCGTATTTTCTACGCTTCTCTTTAGTTTTTTTCTCATGTTTCTTAAGAGATTCTTTTAGTTTTTTATCGCTTGCAGCTTTAGCATCTTTTTTAGCTTTATTCCTCTTTAAGATTTCTTTAGTCCCTAAAGTTCCAGCTACTCCTACTCCTACGCCAGCTTCAAACTTAGAAATTAAAGGTTTCTTTTTCATAAGTGCAGCTTTTGCTCCACCTAAGACAGCTTTACGTGATAAATATTTCTCAGAGGGATGAATTTTAGCCTCCCTTTTTAATTTCCTGCTTACTGTTTTAGGATACTTAGACTTTGGCTTAGGCTTATACTTGCTCTTAAGTACCCCCTTTATAATTGCTCCTACCATTTTATACCACCTCCTGCATGGATTCTGATTCCGGATCCAGCATGTTCATCATGCCGTACATTTTTCTAGCCCCTTCGTAGCGATCCCCACCACCAAGGTTTTCGACGGCCTTTGCCGTCATAACGAACTCACCGTCCGATAATTTCGCGTCAATTGAATCTGATGTTCCTGTTCCTGCTCCATTTACTCCGCCCCCATTTTGAAGGGAAGCTATTCCTCCTTTGTTCCATAAGCCTCTACCTGAACTCCATGGATTGGCCATTTCCCCAGTGATCATATCTTCAGGTACTCCGTACATCCACGCAAGTTCTTTTTTTCTTTTCGCTTTGTCTCTAGCCCACTTTTTTTCTGCCCTTACGTCAGCCGTTTCCATGTATTCTGCACCGGCCCCTACTGCTTGTGAGAAAGCTGTTGGCAAAAAGTCTGACTTTGTTTCCTCCGCTATGGGAATAAGGTTGCCCATTTTATCTGCTGTCCAACCACCACCCGTTGTTTTCGTAAATATGTCCGCGTTCATGTTCTTAGAAAAAGGCTCAGTCAGTGATGGCATAAGCCTCTCACTACTGGACGGATCAAGAATCATTGTACTCAAGTCTTCGTATGCGGGTATCTCTCTTGTCAAACCTCCTGGCGTGCTTAGTATATCCCAAGCTTTCACACTTTTAGGTGCGGCAATATCCGCGTATTTTCCCGTCCAGGAAGGTTTAAAAGGAGTACGCTCTTGGCTAATAATATCCTGCCAATCCATGGGATCAATCTGTGGTGCTTCAGTCATAATGCGGGACTTACCCGGCACTCCAGCATACATCTTGTTAAAATCTTTAGCCTCTCTAGAGGCACTCATGTAAGAGGGAAGCATAGAAGCTAACCCTGCATACGCAGCCTGTTTTCCGGGCTTCTCAGCTCCAGTTGCAAGGCCAGTTCCGTATCCAATTAGGCCCTGCTTCATAGCGTTCGCCGCAAGTGGATTCATTTTGCTGAATAAACTTGATAGACCACCTCCTGGTCCAAGGGTAGAAAGAAATGGGAACGCAGAGCTTATCGCCATTGGCGCAAGCATTTGCATTATAGGGTTCTTCATTAATTTGCTTAGAAATCCCATTATCCTATGCCTTGTCCTATTGATGTTAAGTTACCACGTAATAAATCAAACATATATTCATCATTCACTGGATCATAAAGCCAATCATCATCTCCTTCTAAAACTGAAGGTGAAATGAATGGCCCATAGTCATCATCATCGTAGTCAAAGCCATAAGTTCCAGGTCGGTATGCCATCTGCATTATTCCTTCTAAGTCAGGACGGTTCATGCCTCCCATAAGCGCGGCATTTATCCGAGAGGAATCTCCTGATGGATAATGGTGAGTGTCTCTTAGATCACCTTGCATCAGTCCTAGAGTATTTGGAGGAAATCCTCCTCCATATGATGGACTGAAAGGTGTGGCCATACGATCTCTTCCTATGTTTGATGGTGGTCCCACTCTTGTTCCTGGCGGTGCTGTGTTAGGAAGTCTATCCCTTCGAACTGATCCACCCCCGTTAAAATATAAATCCATTAAGCTCATTTTATAGTCCTTGCTTGGCAAGCAAATCTTTTATCTTTGCAACCTGTATGGTTACATGTCTTCGAACATGTTGTTGTTGTGTAGGCGTGGAAGGGTCATCCACGTCGGCTTGAGCTTCCGCATCGGAATTATACTCTACCCCTGTTTCGGTATTCTCTATAGTAACCTGTGCAGGTACCACAATCTTGGGAACCTTCTCACCGTTTACTACAGCGTATTCAAGTACTTCGTCTTCATTTATAGGCATATTGTCACCATATAGCAAGTATTAAGTTATTTCAAGGAAAGACATTACCACATGAAGCTCATTCCCAGCGGATGCCTGTACCTTTATTATTTCGGATTCCTCCGCGACCAACGGGTTCGTGAGTAATTCCAATGTTCCGTTTGCAGTCAGTGCCTTTGTCTTGAAAAGACTGAAAATGGCAGCGGCTGAATTAACGAGCGTCACCGTAATAGTGGGTGTAGCGCCAGCATCTTCCGAGACAAGAATGGACTTTATGATGGTCGTTGTAGCCGTTGGTACAGTGTACAACGTCTCATTATCCGTGTCCGTTAAGTCAAGTTTTGCGTTTTTATATGCGTTAGCCATTTTATCCTATAAACCAGGCAATTGCCTCGTCATCGTTCCGTAATTGTTCTGGTGTGTAAGAGGAATTCAGAAGCTTAATTAACTGATCCAGTGAAGTAATCAACTGATTAATCTGCTCCTCGCTGTACTCTGAAGGTGCCTGCGGCAATCGTGGTATGTTTATCTGTGCCATTAAATTGTGCTCCCCTTCTGGCTAAGCAACGACGCTAAGCCGTTAATTCCTGCACCCACTCCTCCTGCCATTTTTCCTCCAGTGGGACTAGCAAGTGTTTGAAATGGTTGGTTATTCATCCCTGCCTGCAGCATCGCTAACCCTCTGTCGCCTTCAGTGCCGGGTTGATACCCGTGATAGGCTGATAAAGGTTCTCCTCCTGCACCCCTAGGTACCCATGATTCTCCATGTGGTGAATTACCGTGCATAGCTCCTTGTGGATTACCATACGGATCCAAAGTTCCACCCATTCTTGATCCTAAAGTAATTGGTGTTTCTGAAATACTCCAAGGTCCATCAGCAAAAGTACCTCTTGGGTCAGCGTAGTATCCTTCCCCGGTGAAAAAATCAGCGAACCCCTGCGTGAATCCTGCC
>NZER01000424.1 GCA_002690445.1 Candidatus Pacearchaeota archaeon | reverse complement strand
TGCCATGTATCACTCCTGCTACGGCATCAATACGCCTTCTTTTTCTTCCCGTACTTCACAGCTGTTCCCATCTTCTTAGCTGCTACTTTTGCTTGCTGCTTTCCCTTTTTTGTGTAGGGGTAGTGCTTCTGTCCCACTTTCGGCATGAGATCCATCCTCTCTATGGCCGTTGCCATTAGTCCCCCGCAGACCAACTAACTCTTCCTCAAGTTCACGGATGATCCTCTGTTGAACTATCAGCTGTGCCTGTTGCGCTGCTTCAGGCATAACTCTGAAGAGTTCATTCACGTCATCGAGCGTTAGCTTAAAGTTATCCATATCCCTCATAACCTCTAGAAATTCTTCGGATAGTAGATCAGATTGTTCGTACTCTCTTTCCTACGAAGAGAAGCTGAACGGATCTGATCCATGATCCTTCCTATCTCTTTCTTCTCAGCAATAGTAGGAGGACGCTTCTCATACCGCTCACGAAGCTTGGTCTGAAAGCTCTCTGTAGCCTCCCCTATCTTCTGGTCGAGTTCAGCCTGTCCTTCATCAGGATGCTGAACCACGATGACCCTCTCCTCATGGGTAACACCCCATCGGTCTTTACCACGAAGGGTAAACCTATGATGGATGATAGGTCTTGCAGTCTCTACGCTTAGTCCCAAGGGGGCCGTCGCGTTGTGGACGGCCCCATCAGGCACCCATATATCGTGCATATCCCTCTTTCTCAAAAACTAGTTGCGGATGTTCAACATCACAACTTGGTTATCAGTGTCTACTGACGGGATCGTCATAGCAGTACCAATCGGTGCGGTGTCTTCTTCGGAAGAAGCGTCCCACAGGTCAAAGGCACCAGATTCACCCGAAGCCTGGCTGACACCGATAGCGTCACCTACAACCGCCACTGCTGCACCGGACAGTACCGAAGCGATACCAGCGGTTTGTATCCAGCAGTAGTAGCTCGCGGTAACAGGGATCGTTGTCACACCAAGTGGGCCTGTAGTCATCGTTCCATCGCCGTCGATGATCTTAATGTTGGTGTACGGGTTGTACACCAGACCGAAGAGCGAAGATGTAGTCAGGGCCGTCCTTATGCCATCTGGTTCATCGATAGTGATGATGACCGTGTTGTCGGCAGATGCATCATGGGCGGGGTGGGACTTGATCCTGTACACCTCTCCCTGACCTGGGCCGTCATTGCAGATCAAGTACCCGTCCTTGTACTGATCTTTCGTAAGGTCAGTGGTGGGCACTTCGATGCTGATCGTAGTGTCGCCTGCCGAATGTGCTGCTGTAGCTGTTACGTCCATGTCATGGGCAGCAACAGCAGCTATCCCGTCTACGATCTTCCCTGCGGGAGTGATCGCTGTAGCCGCTGCTTTGGCGTAATAGAACACCCTGCCGTCAGGGAGTTCTGCACGAGTGCCTAGCTTCTGCTTCTGTTCCGAAGTCTCAACCTTCTCCATCCCGTAACTCAGATATATGGTCGTTGGGAATGCCATATCTATTCTCCTTCTACAGGCTCAAAGTCCTGCGAATGCCGTTATTGATATATCGCTAGGCACGGCAATCGTTACACCTAGCTATCGAGCCCTAGTCTTCCTCTTACGAGGAACAACGCCATCAAGCGTCTCAACCGATCCTACACCCTCAGTGTCCTTGGTCGGTCTTGATGCGCTACACCATCTGCATGAACAAGTAGCCGATGGAGGCCATGTGAATAACCCGATACGCGTCTTCTTCGCCACGTAATCGGGGTTACCCGGCAGGTTGGGCAGTGCCGTTCCTGCCGGACTAACCACATCACCACTCGGTGATATCGATGCACGGTGCCTGTACAACGTCACCTTCGGTTGCCACTCATCGATGTAATCCCAGTGGTAACCCTGTGACGTAAGCTCATCGCGCAGTTGTATGCGCTCCCTCGTTCCTATAGCCATGTTCCTCTCCTTACGAGGTGGCAGGTGTGCCAGCGTCCAGCGTCAGGGCGACGCCCTTGCTGTCGTCAAGCTCGAACACGCCGTAGTCAGCCGTGATGACCACTTCGGTTGCCCGGAGGGATGCGTCACGCTGGCGCTCGGTGCGGGTGTCAACGCTCTTCAGGACGGCGAGAGCCGTCTTGTCGGCACAGACACCGATAGCATCGTCGCTGGAGTCGATGGTGATGTTCCCATCCTCGAAGATCGGAACGCCGTTGATCGGGCGAAGGCCGCTGAAGAAGTTCCCCAGCAAATCCTGTGACCAGCCTGCGGGTACAGGGTAGGTGGAAGATGCCGTCACCGCCGTGTTGGCGATGTCCCAGACCGCGAACGGGTGCTGGACGATGTAGACCTGCGAACCGAACTTCTTACCCTTGGCATACGCCACGGTCGCGGATACGTTCGCAAGGCTCATGCTGCGGCCCGTCGCACCGATGTCGGTGCCGAAGCCGGAGTAGAGCGCTAGAACGTCCACGTCCTTCTTGCGTGCCATGCCGTCACCAAGCTGCCGCCCGATGATGCTGAACACGTTCTCCGCACTCTGGCGGGAGAGCTTGTCGGTGATGACGATCTTGGCTCCGACCTCGGATGCGGTGAGGTCTACCGTCGTCATGCCGATCGACTCCTCATCGACGATGTCCAGACCATCGACGAGGTCGCTCATCGTCATCTGACCGACCTTGGGGACGGTCACTTGCTTGTTGCCACTCGGCAGATTGAACTGCTCGATCAGGTTCATCGCCGGAGCGTTGTGCTCCTCGGTGTACCTGGAAGTGGCGATGATGATCTTCTGCGCGTTTTCCAAACTTCCAGTCGTTGCCGTCTGTGCCATTTCGGCCCTCCTTTAGCTCCCGAACGTTAGCCTGCGTGCTGCCTTCACTGCTGCTTCAGAGCGATCACCGGCTAAGTACGCATCCACGAGTCGGCCTTCACTCGTCGTAGCTTCCGCCGAACCTTGACCATTGTCAAATGTCTGCGGTTGCACCTGACCCTGCTTCAACCGACTCAACTCGGCCCGTGTGTTTCGCAATTCTGCCATACGTTTCGCTTCAAAATCCATCGCATTCGGGTTCTGTGTACGAAGCAGAACATTGATGTCCTCCACGACCTGCTTCGGTATGAGCCCGTGCTTCATGCCTAGTTGTAACGCCGCTATGTTGCGCCCCTCCGCGAATTGCAGCAATCGCGTCGCCTTCGTGTCCTGTTCCTGTGCACGGTTCTCGTAGCTCACCATCTGCCTGGTCTGCTTCCGTGCCTGTTCAGGGAGAAGACCTTCGTCCAGCAAGCCCCGCTCATACTGTTTAGCCTGCTGAACCATCGCCTGACGGCGCTGCTGCTCCTGTTCATGCATGCGCCTCTGGCCGAGTTCTTCCAACTCCATCTGGCGCTGGATCTCGGCACGCTGCTGTTCAGGAGCGACCTGCGGTGGGGATTCTACAAGCGGCGGTTGCGGAGCCCCTTCATCTATAGGGGCCGCCACAGCTTCAGGAGGAGGGGCTTCCTCTGTTCCTTCATCAACCACTGGCTCCGGCGGAGCATCACTCTCTACCGGCTCCGGTGGAGTGATATCGGTCACGGCTACCTCTTCCTGCGGTTCGTCTGGTGTCATCACCATTTCCTATTCCTCCTTTGACATCTCAATGTCAACATCGTCTACCCCTGCTTAGTGAGCGGCCCTCTGGGGCTGTAGGTCAGTTCATCCCGTCTCGTTATCCCAGGCCATAGCACCGTCTTGTCCATTCCCCATTCCGGCTCGTAGTCGATACCTCTTGGTAGATCAGGAGAGAGTTCCTTCACATAAAGCTCGTAGTATTCCAGGCTAGGCAACTCACGGCCAGCGGTTTCTTGGAGCCTCACTGCCTCCTGCATCTCCCCGTCATTCTCGTGTCCATAGCCTGCCTCGTACATAGCTTGTTTCCACGAGCCAGGCGCATTGTTCACGAATAGAAGCCGCATGTTCTTCAGGATCCCGCCTGATCTCTGCGCCTTTGCCAAGGCTCTCGCTATCGATCTCTCTTTCGGGAAATCTCCAACGGCATTCCGTTCAGCACTGCTCAGAGACTGGTACTGCCTGATCTCTTCCACTGAATAGCCTGTTGCGCGCGAGACATAATCTAGCACGAACGGGTGTTTCTCTAGCTCGAAGTACGATGTCTCGACGCCTTGGATACGCAAGGAGAAGGCTCCGGCATATCTCCCCGCATCGAGCATATTCTGCATCCTATCGTCAAGCTGTGGTTCCAGCAGACGGATATTCTCTAGCACCTCATCCACCGACTCCCGATCAGGAGGCACCATCTCCCAGAACTCACTCTGGAAAATATTCAGTTTGTCGAAGTCGATCTCGCCTTGCTCATCGGTGGCCTGATCGAACGTCTGCCCCCAGAGGAATACGAGGTAGCCCTTATCGCCAGGCTCAGGGATCTCCCTCGCCTCGGGATAGAGCTTGTCGTAGATCCCGCCCTCCATACGACGTTTTTCCTGATTCCAGCTACCCCCGTAGAGCTTCGCACGGCGTCGCTGAATCGCCTTTTTGTAATCGATGCGTGCCATCGCTGGATTATTGGTTCGCGAGAGCATCGGGCCACTGAGCCAGTCCTTGCTGATCCCGGCCACCTCGTCGATATACGCTTGATTCACCTCGTCTACCTGACGGCGAAGGTATCCTTGCGGGCCTCTGTACCGTCCCTTGTCTCCAAGTTCTTCTCGGACGGCCTCATCGACAACGATCTGCGGAGCACGATTGAGGTCATCGAAAGGCATGCCGTATTGCTCCCGAGCTATCTGGTCACGGACATCGCCCCAGCTTGTGGGGCTCACCCTTCCACCAGCAAGCTCTATGAATGAGGCTAGCTGCGCTCCGACCGCTCTGATCCCAGCACGCTCTTGACCTTCCAGAAGACCTCCGATGGCATACTGTTGCTGCTCGGTTATCTGTTGTGGAGCTATGGGGGTAACTAACTCACCCAGATATGCCGCGACATCTTGCCAACCAGCGAAGAGCCCGATATCCGGGTCTTTTCTGCGTATGCCTATCGGGGCTGGCTTTCCCTTGAACGTGTATCCCGTCCAGTTGTCGATAATGATCCTGCCTGCACCGCTGGCAAGGCTCCCGTATGCGCTCATTACGTTCTCATGCCAACTTCTCGATGGGTTCAGGAGGTTGGAAATCGCATGGAACAGGCCGATCTCCGGCCCCATCAAGGAGTAATCCTGCCCTAAGAATCTAATGGTATAGAAATTCGGATTCGGCCTGCCGTCCACCCATGGACGCCTGTCGGTTTCATTACCAAGGGCGAGATTGATGATTTCCGTCATCCCTGTCGCAAGTCCCATCATCACCACGAGAGCTTCCAGGGCATCCTTGGATTCCCTGGTCTGTTTCTTGCCGCTAACGAGACGACCGGCACCTTCAACGGCATAGACGAGTTGCTCTATGCGTGCTTTTAGGAACCGTGGAGCGAAGAAGAGAACCTCTCCGATACCACCGAACCCTTCGTCAGACCACCCCGTCATCCTGTTCGCGCTGTTCGTGATCTCTCGCAGCGCACCGGAATCGTACAATTGTTGTATCGTCCGGCCCTCACGCAGTTCGTCCATGAGAAGGTTCTGTGCCCATTGCAGTCGGAGGCTATCGCCCATAACGCCGAAAGAGATATTCGCCCTATCGGCAACAGTCCCTAAAGCTCGCAAGGGTTTGCCAACTACCCCACGGGATTCCATCACACGCTGCATTCCGGGGATCGCGTACTCCGTCTCGGCCCCACCTATGCGTAATCCAAACTTCGCCCACATAGTGGAGTCGAAGAGTTGCTTAGATCTCGCTTCTCTGTCGAACTTCGCTACTAGCTCGTCAGCAACGCCTTCACCACGGAACATCGCCTTGATGGATACCTTCATCGCCTTCACCCAAAGCGTCGGGTGCCGATAGACCGCTACGTGGCCGTGTATGAAGAGAGCAGAAAAGTCCCCTGTGGCCTTCAGGGCACGATAGATCCGGTTGACCATCTTCAACCCAGGCAGGGTCAGCTTTTCCGTTCTAAGCTCACGCCGCATAGCCCTTGCAAGAGGCTCATACTCTGGAACATCTTCCATGTATGGATTGAACCGTCCCTCCCCTGTCCGTTTCTTCTTATAGCCACCTCTTAGTTGGGCTAGCTTATCTACCGTCTTCGTCACACGGGTATCAGCGGTTCTCGCAACGACACCACTGATGTATTTCTTCACGGTGGTAGCAAGTGGATCGTAGATATCCCGCGCTATCGCATTCCCCTCGGCATCGAGGAGCTTACCCATCGCTATGCGCTTACTCTCCATTTCAGCAGGTACCTTACTTACCTTCTGGGAGCGATCTGTCATTATCTCAAACAGATCCTCTATCTGTTCGGCCATGGTGACTGGTTTACCAGCCTTATCTTTCGTGACCCCGCGCGTTATGAAGAACCCGCCCTTCTCGATGTCAGGACGGACGCGTTTCGGATCCCAGTCTTCGATGCCTTCACGCAGCATCACGTTCCATCCCGTCTTACTCACTTGTACGCGTCTGATGCTGGTGGTTTCTCCTACCTCGAACATCTTCCGCAGGTCATCCATGAAAGCGACCTGCTCTGTCGTGAGGAAGGGCCTATAGCTATCGAGGCGGGCAGCTACATCCTGTACGGTCGGAGAGACAAGCGTGTAGCTCTTCGTTACCGGCTTTCTGTTCTCCGTCGTGGTGTGTGTGATCGCCAGGTTCTGGAGTTCTTCATCTTGGATCAGGCCATCCTTGCCTATCCTGAACACGCGCGCAGAACCTGCGCGTACCTTGCTTGAATCTATCGCAGCCTGGTTCTCGCCCGAGCGACGTTGCCGATCCCTCATGCGTTTCGCGGTATCGATAACACTCTGTATCCCTTCGGGTCGCTCGGCAAGCACCCTCTTGCCCGTCATCTCATCCATCCAGTCGCCGAAGGTGTTGACCGCCCTGCTCCACTTTCCCATCGCAACAGCTACCGGCTCCCTTCCGATGTCAGCAGTCCTGCTGGCTGGTCGCCTACGGGTAGGCTCCGGCCCAGGCGCACCGCCTGGAAGGAAAGGCTCATCAGGTCTAAGCGGTGTGGTGCCCGGATAGCCTTTCGGTGGAGGCGGCACGGGCATAGTCTCCCATGCCCTTCCAATGGAGGCATTGGTTGCCCTATGGGTTGCTCCACCTACGTCTAGGTAGTCCACATCGAGACGGGCTGATTCTTTTTTCCATTCGTCCCGAGTAATACCTTTTGCGCTTAGAACTTCGGGTAAAAGCTCTTCGTACCTTTGTTTGTAGAGCCTCCCCGCAGGATCGATATCGCTCGCAAGTTCTTCCCCTCGGGCAAAACGAACCGCAAGACCGGGCTCAGTAGGCTCTACTGCTTCTAGCTCATCTAGCGTTTTCCTTAGTTTTGCAAGATCTTGCTTGTGTTCCTTCACCGACTGAATAGCTTGCCTTTTAATACCAGCAGTCTGCCCACTACGGCTTACGCTCCTCTGCCAGCCACGGAGTGCTTGTGTCTTCTGGCGGATCTCTTTCTTTACGCCTTCGATGGTGGTAAGGACTTCTTCCATCTGCGGGTCACCACCCGCTCGTACTGGCTGCTCTATAGCGCCAGGCGGGAGCCTCTGCCCTGTGGCCTCTGTCCTCGGCCCCCGAGGAGAAGGTTCAAGAACCCTCACATCGCCATAAACCCTGATCTCTTCAAGGTTCTGCCTCCCGATATCAAAGTCAGTAACCATCGCCCCCGTCTGGAGGCTCTCTTTCGGGACGGCTATAACTGCTATCTCTTCGGGGTCTATCGCCGCAAGCACATTAGGATTGGTAGAGAAGATCGGGTTACGCCTGGCAGGCCCCGTGTAGCCTTGCTGTGCCTCCATGCCTCCGATCTTTGCATACTGACCCGTTGCAGTGGTGCGCGCATTGAAATACTGGTTCAGCCAATCTCCGGGGTCGTATTGGGGACGGCCAGTAAAAGAATTCATCCCAAAAAGGAATGAATCTTCTTCAAGGACTCTTTTGCC
Organism: Candidatus Pacearchaeota archaeon; assembly: GCA_002690445.1. Next base: position 1,940 of record NZER01000424.1, on the reverse strand, counting down.
CCATATGAAGCCCCACCCTTCTTGCCCTGCCTGATCTATCAGCCTTCTTACGATCTGCCGCCCATCAGTCATCCTTGAAACTTCGACGGCAAGATGGAGGTCATCTGCGATCTGGTCTGCGATCTGCCGGTCGATGGTGAAAGAAACTATCATGTCTCTTTGGTCGCCGCCTAAGCCACCTGCCCCACCTGCACGCAAGATCCGGTCACCCATCACATCTGTGTTCCTCGTTGTAACGTGGTAAACCTCAGATGGGATCTTTGGGTCAGCAGGTGAGATTGCCGTCCCGCGAATAGGTGCGCCACCAACAGGCGATCTCAGCCCGATCTCGCCTTTGGAACGATCACCTACAACCCCAGGTTGAGTGCCATACATTGCAGGGTCATCAGGAACATTCACTCTCGGAGTGACGGATGCTCGCAGGCCAGCAGCGGTATAAGGGTCAACGCCAGGCCACCATTCAGGCTCTCCGGGGCCAGCGGCACCTAGCTCCTTCATCGTTAGTCCTCTAACTCTAGGGGGCGGAGGCGGAGGCGGAGGCTCTGGTACAGGAGTCATATCGACCCCTGACATAGGATCTATGCCGAGCGCTGCACGGCGTGCGGCATCCTGATCTATCGGAGCGCGTACTTCGCGGGCGAGTTCGCGTCCTGCCCTGGTGATCGGGCTGACCCCCAACTGGAGAGCGCCAGTCACGTCCTGGCCCGTGCGCCCCAGCGCCTTTGCTACGATGCCCAAGCCTTCACCGATAGCCTCTTCGGTGAGGTATGGGGCCTGGAGCGTTTTCTCTCCGACCTTGACTATAACGCCTGCTGCGTCAGCCGCCTGTCTCATAAAAGGCTTGGCGACATCAGGGATCTTGTCCCCCACGATATTGAAGACTTTGGGAGTCTTTGCGGCAAGACGAGTAGCTTGAAGACCTCTACCTAATCCGAACGTCAAGAGGATCGCGAGTTCTTCAGCGATCAGGCCAGAAGCAACCCAGAATCCTGTTGGCATCGGGCCGACACTATCTTGAGCCGCTACCTTGGATCGCTCAAACTTTTCTGGGAAAGGAAGCTCAGGATTAGCCTGAAAGGTTTCATTGAATGCATCAAAGGCATCTTTGAAAACCTGTCCTGGTTCCGGTAATTCTTCAAGCAAGCTTTCCACTTCAGATACCGCACTAGGATCTTCATCACGTCCCAGGATCTTGCTCATTAGATCTTGTGCAAAGGCACCCTGGTACATAGATGGTGCTGCGGCACGAGGTCGGCTTAGAATAACGTCTGCAAGAGGCGCGCCGACCGCTAGTTCTGCCGCACCTTCAGTGACTGCTAGCCCAGTAAGTGCTTCAGTTCCAAGTTCACCATACCCACGGGCAAGTTCTACCTGGCCTTCAGCTTGCATGCCGAATGCCTTTTCCAGCCAATCAGGGAGAAACGAAAGGCCGGAGGTAGCTGCGCGTGGGGGTTGCGGTGTGGGCGTAGGAGTGGGAGGAGGCGGGGGAACTTTGCCGCCGCCACCGAGTTTCCGAATGAGTTCTTCAGGATCCATATCGTTGACATCCCAACGTCAATGGCTAGTAGTAGAGGAACCTCGTGCGGGGGTTGTACATGCCGGTATTCACGCCGCGCATCCCTTGTGGCAGTTGCGCGTAGCGTGATGTCCAGGGGTCGGATTCCAAGAAGCTCTGGAACGTCAGGTTGGGATCGGTGCCGGCGCGTATCTGTTGTCCCAGTGCGCCCATGTACTGATTGAACGTATCGCTATACCCCTGCTGGTAGTACCGCTGTTTGCGCGGGCTGCCTGCACCGAAAGTCTGTCCCTTCGGCGACGAGTAGTAGGCAGCTTGCGGCAGTGCTTCCAGCAGGAGCGAACTCCAGTCTGAGCCACCGGAGAGGTAACCTTCAAATGGGTTGGTTTCACTCGCCATGGATCACCTACGCCTACGCTGCGGG
>NZER01000423.1 GCA_002690445.1 Candidatus Pacearchaeota archaeon | reverse complement strand
GCGCCTCTAAAGGGGACAGGGAATGAAGGTCGGCGTAACGCTACCGCCTTCCCACCGGGCAACGGATTCTTAACAAACTCGTACCCTTGGGCTTGGTAGTAACTGTATAGTTCAGAGAAGTCACCGTCTTCTAAAATATTGAGATGGGCATTCTTCTGGACATCATCCATATGTGACCGTAGTAGGACAAGATCCTCACTAGTCAACTGGGCAGCACGCGCATAGGCCAACGCTGCCATATCATCCGGTTCGTTCAGGATCCGAAAGATATCTTCTCCATGGATCTTACGAGACAGAGTAATAACATTGTCTTCTATATCAGCGATAACCCGTGCCACCACATAGTCTGTTTTCCCCTTCATCCAATTGGCAGTCAGACGGGCCATGTCCGCCATGATTTCGCTGTCTCGCTCACCAAACTTGACAGTCCGTCGCATATATTTCTTGCCTTCAATCCACTTAGATCCCATATAACCGATACCCGGAAAGAACATCCCCTCAGGGTTGACACCCCCACCAGTTGTAGTTAGCGACATCTGCCCTTCACCGGAACCCAAGAACTTCCAGTACCCCTCCCGTGTCGCTAGGGTGGGGACGGTGGCTCTACTAGCCCGTGGAATCGGAGAGAGTAGATCGTCGCCAAGGGTGATGTACCCGCCGTCTGATCCGATAATCACATCACCGGGCTTCAACTTGCCAGACCAAGCATCTACAAACTTGTGTTTTACCCCTTCTCCCACATCGTCAACCAGAACAACAACGGTGTCCCGTGCCCTCTGATGCCACTGAAGCATCTGAGGAATCACCGGATCCAATCCGGGTTTTGCACGCGACAACTCTGCGATATCATTTGCTTTCCCGGTAAGCGCCATTGCTTCTCTTTCCAGCACCGCTGCATCTAGCGCCGGTAACCCTTCTGCTGCACGGGTATCCCTAATCCGTAGCATTGCGTCTTGAATCTCATCTATATCACCGAAAGTCTTATTGATAACTTTTATCAAGTTGTTCTGACCGCGAGCCTGTGCCCTGAGGCTTATATTGATCAGCCCCAAGGTCCGTAGTTGGCGATGTTCTGACGCCCATTTCATAACCTCATCGCCGTACTGCCTCAGCCCTTCCCTGAAGGCTCCATAGCCTGCGAGTGGCACCTTCGTTCCGGGATCTGTGGCATGTTCCAAAGCCGTCATGGTTTCCCACAGATGCAACTGGAATGGGCCTGTACCGCCACCACGAAGTCCAGCCTTGGCACGTTTGACTATCTTCATATAGAAGCCGCCCATATACATGGTCGGGTCAAACAGGATCTCTGTAGCCATCGCCCCGGTGAACCCGACAGCCTTACCCATAAAGTTTTCGGGAGTCGCATCAGGCAGGAACAGGTTGCTTCGGTTGTATTTCCGAATCGAATAGTGGAAGGAGTCCAGACGGCGAGACTCCAATGACGCTCTAGCGGCTAGGGAATCAGCAGAAGTCAGCGTCCTATACCAAGACAGATACCGGTCATTGGCCCAGTCGATAGATCGACCCTGCTGCTTGGCCTGTTCAGAGAAGTATTCGTATACTCCTGCTACACCATCTTCAGAGATAGATTTACGAAGAAGCATTGTTGCTTCAGCACCGATGAGATCAATCGAATGTTCAACGGCCTCCTTGGAGAAGGAGTCGCTTTCGAGTTTGACCTTGTTCCACGCTTCCCGCCATGTTGGAGGCTTACTAAACGCCCACGGGTCTTCTAGGTCATCCAGATAGTTTAAGGATCGACCGAATCGTTGAGCGAACCGACTCAACTTCATTACGCCATGTTCCCAAACGCCACCAGCAACCTTGCCGGTAGCAAACCCGACCGCCCGAACCGGAGCCAACACCCCCTTTACGACTGTTCCGGCGAACGTATCTGATCCGATTATCGGATTCCTATACAGGAACTCTTCCGGCATCAACGGCCAGTCCCATGTGGCTATACGCTGCCACAGAGGCTTATCCTCTTTCGGTTCGGGAATCTGATACCCCGCACCCGACAACAGATTCCTAGTCGCCTGAGGTAGCCGATTGAACTCAGAGGACTGCATCCTCTCAGGCAGCGACTCCATGAACCCCTTCATCTCATTCAATGCAACCTGATCACTAGCCGTCAACATGGTTTCCAGCATGTCGCTATCAGACAGATTCGACTGTGCCAGATTGACCATGGTCGAAGGCTTTATCTGAAAGAACCGGTTGGCCTGAGAATCCAACATCAGGCCCATACGCTGCCCGTAGGCTAGGTTATTAATAGCCTGACCATCAGATGGATTCGACCATGAAGAATAGGGAGCCGGACGCCAATTAGCCATTACGCAGAATGGCTTCCATCTGCTGTGCAGCCAGTACCACTGAATTATGGGTTGAATCCGCTGCCCAATCCTTCAACACCAGAGCAGCACGCATATCGTTAGTAACCTGCATCTCTCTAGTAGGACGTTGAATGTTCTGACCGGGTGCCGTTAACGGTGTCGCCGTATTCGGGAAACCCGACGCGGCCTCAAGAGGATCCTGCATGGGCTGCTGTGGCTGCTGTGGGCCTGCGGCCACCGCTCCGGGGGGAGGAGTGCCGGGAGGCTGGGCAGCCGTATCACGAAGCGGTATGGCCTTCTGAGCGGCCTTCTGCTCTCCTGATTCCTGATAGGCACCACCGGCCTCCAAGCCGGGGGCCTGAGGCTTCTGAGTCGGAGGATTACCCTTATTTGCTCGTACCATTACTGTGTCCTCAAGGCATCAACCATCTGACGAGCCGACTCAGGAGAGAACCCCGGCGGACCCTGCGGACCCTGCTGGGCGGCACCCTCCGGTCCAGCAGCCAAACCTAATGCTTGTTCTGGGGCCATCATCTGGCCCTCTCCGGGGGGAGGAGCCTGTGCAGCCTGCTCTTGTCGGATCTCTTCGTCGGCCTTCTCTATGGCCTCAAAGATGTCAAGACCCTTCTTACGGTGCTTCTCAATTTTAGAGACATACACCACCGGCAACTGACCGGACAAAGCCTGCTGCTGGATCGCTGCCAAGACGGCCTCTTCCAACTGTTCCTCATCTACCCTGCGTCCTTCCATCTCAGCATCTTCAATGAACGGATGTTTGGTACGGAAGGTACGAAGACTGATGCCCTTCATGGAGAGCAACTGCCCCAACTGGATAGTCGTACCCTGAATGTCCGCACCGGGAATAGAATGCGACACCACGTTGTCGTTGATTTCGAAGTGTTCCCTTGGCGTGAACTCCACCTGCCCGAAGTCGCCGGGGTAACCGGTATACATGGAGAACTTCTTCCGACCGAAGTAACCCTTGTAGGAGGCGAAGATGCATTCGTTCATATACGGCAGATGCGCCTCCATGATCTCCTGCATTTCCTGAATGCGCGGGTCCAGCGCCGCACCCATAAGTGCATCAATGCCTCTACCAGTACGAAGAGCGCCATATGTCTCTCCGCCGATCTGCGGGACCGTGCCTGTGGAGATTCGGGCATTTCGTTCCAACCGGTCGATGGCAATGTTAGTGGACGGATCAGGTGCCGACCGCAGTTCCCCGATGGACTCGGCGTCCAAAAGGACGTTAACTTGGCCTTCTCGGCCATCTTTCCACTCGCCACCGACGATCATCGGCACCTGACCCGACCGACCTATGATATACCTATCAGGGAAGATTGCCTTCTCCTGAGCGATAATTTCCAAAGCCATCATCTTCGACATCAAATCAACGATGCCGACGATATTGGAAATGGACGACGCGATCCTATCTAGAGTAATCCGTCCGGGCGTGATGACACACGGCATACCAGCCTTGTTGACAGCCCGTGAAAGTTCCTGCGTTGACGAATGAAGCCCGTACACCTGATTGTAATGTTCATATCGTGGCCCCATGATACCAATAACGATGTGTTCGTCATCGATCCATTCGATCATATCCCATAGTTCCTGATTGCTTCGATCATCCGGCGGGACAACGCCGCCATTCTCCTGACGGGCATTCGGGTAGTGGCTACGAATCCATGCCCCAGACTTGCCGTGGATAAAGCCACAGTTAGCCGGTGGATCGACATCCTCGTATGCTTTGGGTTCTGGGTATACGCCAAGTGGATCGCGTACATCGATACGGGGTATACCCTTATCGAAATCGGGAGAAACAAGAATGCAAGAAGTGGCATATCCGGCTAGATGCCGATAAGCACGACGTATCTTGACTTTATACTTTGACTGGTACCATGTTCCGGCCAATGCCCTGCGACGAATATCTGCATACTCGCGTGATCGCACCCCCCGCTCTTTGGAGGGGTCAACAGCAGGACACCCGATGAACGGCATAACCGACGCAGCCCGTTGAGCCACCGCATCGATATTCTCTGCAATAAGAGCAGGGGTCAACGGTGGAAGAATAGGTTCCCCTTCCATAGTAGGAAGCGGAATGACATAATCTCCGTTGTATCTTTCCTTGACATCCAACATACGCTGAAGTAAGACAGAACTACCGTCCTGTCTTATCTTGATGATCGATACAATCTCGTCAAATGTATACATCAAAACACCTTCGCTGCGTTTGTAGGCACAACTGATCCCCACGGTAGTCCCTTATAACTGAATTGTGAAGTATCCAAGTCAAATGACTGCTTCCGCTGCCGCCACAAAATCCAGATAAACCACAACGCCATTACCTGATCCTGTCTAAGTTTAGTTCCACGTTTCAACGGACGCCATGCCTTCAACTGCCGAACCAGCAAATCGGACTGATGGCGGGTCGAAGGGTCGTCTGCATAGGGAATCTCAATCTCGCCGCGCATAAACGACAACGCCATCGACGGAACACCAATATCCTCGTCGTACTTGTTCATACCCGTCAGATGCTCTCTGACCCTGAACCCGTACCTTTTGGTCATTTCTATAAGACGTTCGTCCCTTGACAACCCCTTCTGGAACACCATCGCTTCAATAACAACATCGGACACGCTGCTACCGTTACGACCACATTGAAGGATCGTGTCCTCCACGATGCCTAGAATCTGCTCATTCCGGGTCAATCCCACATCCTCACGGATAAATAGGATCTTCAACTTGCCTTCATGGGGTGTAGCGGCAATAACACAGTTATTCGACCCCAAAGCAGGGTCTAAACCAATGTAAATAGAACAGTTCTCAGGTGGCTCATTATTTACAGATCGAAGCGGATTCAGGCACTTTTGGATGGCTTCGTCCGTAAATGTCGCAGTAGCCGAACTGGACGGCTGCTGCATGTAGTTCCGCGACCACGCTTCCTCTCCGACCTTACGACGGATACGGTCCAACTGCTCCAATGAGAACATCTCCGGCCACAACGGAGCCGGTTCACCATCATCATCTGTAACAACTGCTGGAAATCGGATCACCTTTAGAATATCCTCTTCGATCCCGTCCATGACCCGCTCGTAGAAGTCATCCTCACCGACACGGGTACCGTTGATACTGGTTCGACCTCGCTCACCGGGACGAGTTAGCCAGTCCTGCCGGAAAATCTCGAACATCTGTTCGGTCAGGTTCAGAGACACCCTTGACTGGATATCATCGATATGTAGGTGATCGGTACGGGTACCGGCGATCTTGGACCGCCATCCCAATGAAACCATCGAATAGTCGCGCTCGTCATGTCTGGCTTTCTTGAATACGCTAAAGTAATCAGCGCCCCAAGGCTGCGCGGTTTTACGCCCAGACTGGTTCTGGGGCACAAACGGACCAAATTTTGCTACATAACGGGGGAATGGACCTTGAGGTTCCATCCGGGAACGTATACGCCCAAGAATTTTGCGAGCCATGTCTTGGCCCTCAGATCCGACCGTGATCCTGAATTCAGGATTCGTAGCCAGTTTGTAGCAGAAGTAGTCCTCGGCAAGCGTAGTCTTGCCATGTTCCGGTGGCCACAAGATGAGGGTGATGTTGCCGGGTGGTGTGTGTTCATACGCTTCGATGGCTTTGAGATGGAACCATGGGGAGAGGTTCCCGAAATACTGACTTCGGAAACTCTGGAACGAGCCGTCCCAGTCCTTGCTACCGCCATCAGCCAGAGCCTTGGCCCGTATGGCGTCGGCTCGTTCACTAAATTCGGGGATACGTTGTCGCCACTTATCATACGCAGACCGTGTGACACCAGCGATACTGCACGCCTTAGAGATAGTTCCATGCTCCGCGAGTCCTTCAAGGAAGAGTTCGCGGGTCTTCTTGCCCCTGACTTTGCTGACGTTGCCGCCGTCCTCTTCTGCCGTAGTATCAGTCATGGGCCAGCATGGTCTAAGAGTGGTCGAAGATCGACTTCGCTACCACTAACTCAATCGTTTCTGAGGCAACCACAACATCATCACTAACAATCTTGACAGTGTGGGTACCGACCTGATCTAAAGAAATATCGACAAAGTAGATGCCGTCACCGCTACCAGTCTGAACAGCCGGTGTGACACTACTCCCGTCAGGCTTCCGCTGCGTAGCAGTAGATGAAGTAGCAGTCAGAGTCCCCGCCGTCTTGAATGTAGCGGTAACTCGCACCTGATCGCCTACGTCGTATGTAGCCATTAGACTCCCACCAACAGTTCTAAAGTATCCTGCTGTTCTTCTTCCTTACTGCTACCAATAATATCATTTACACTAAGAGTCAATTCTGGCTGCGGCACCCTATGTTGGATTACCGGCTGACTCAGCGTTGCCGTACCCGTTACCGCTGCAATAACCGGTATTTCTCTAACAATCGTCGCAGCAACAGTCGCCGCACCAGTTACAGCAGCCTCAACTGGTATCTCCCTGACAATCGCCGCAGTAGCCGTACCAGTACCCGTTACCGCCGCTTCCATAAACTGCGCTGAAGTAATCGCCGCAGTAACAGTAGCCGTACCAGTAATCGCCGCTGTAAGTCCGGCTGTTTCGATAATGGCCGTTACGGTCGTGGCTGAACCGGTGATCGCCGCCGTAATGAACGCTTCTTCTACTATCGCCGCAGTTACAGTCCCCGTACCGGTAATCGCCGCTGTGATCGCATGAACCTGTATTCCCTGATAGG
>NZER01000422.1 GCA_002690445.1 Candidatus Pacearchaeota archaeon | reverse complement strand
TGTTTACCTTCTTCATAAGTTACTGTTTTTGTTAATATGGTTATTTCACCATCTTCTGTTTTTACTTCTAAATTTAATCTTACATCAAAATCATCTATTTTCATATCACAATTATTATCCGGAACTCCAAAATCTAAAACAAAGTCATTCTCTTGTATGACCTTATCATCTCCGGGATGGACATTAGAACCTGTATCTGTGTCTTCAATAGAATCCAATTTAGTATTTACTAGTTCCATTTTCCAATTATAATTTTGATTTCCTTTAAACCATGCTAATTCTTCATTGAAATCTGAAAAAGATAAAATCCTCTGTCCTGTTGTTGAACTTTTAATGGAACTTATCTCTATATCTTTTGCTTCTGCTCTTACTCCCATCCATTCTTGGTCATATACTAAAGCTTGCCCTTTAATTCTTACTTCTAAATTAACAGGTTCACATCCATCCTTTACAGGAATTTGACTATCAATAACTCCTCCAGCGGTTACTCTGGGAATTACGAAAAATAGTGCAAAAAATAATACTAAAACTATCCAAAAAATAGGATTTACTAAAATCCCTAATACTCCTTTTTTATTCATTTTAAAAACCTCCGTAAGTTTTCATTATATACCATCCTACTCCTACCATTACTAATATAAATCCTAAAGGATTGTAAAAAATTCCAATCGCAAGACCAATTAAAGCTATTCCAAGAGGAATTATAGGAATTAAATCCGACCCATTTCCATTTCCATTTCCATTTCCATTACTTACCAAATCTTTTTCACAATCAACCAAATGTTGATATTTAGCTTGGTTTGATTCTACACATTCATTATTTCTTATTACCCATCCACCACAATCATAAGGACAATCTTCTCCACTTTCACAAATAGTATCTCCACAAATTCCTCCGATTCCACAATCTTGTTTACAACTTAATTCTGTCTCCGTCACTTGGCATATATCATCTCCACAACTTGAAAAGATACAACTCTTCACTTCTTTATCTCTTTGATTTCCACAAATATCAAATCTTAACCTCACTCCACAATTATCCCTATTATTACTCCATTCATCCCATCCCTTTAAATCGCAAGCTCTACAAAGAGATAAACCTCCTTGCATCTGACATTTTTCCCCACTTCCACAATTTTCTTTCCATAAAACAACTGAATTACTTGGACAAACTAATCTATTATAAGCCAAAATATCTGAACCTATACAATATTTATCATATATCTTTTCTTTACAAGTTTCGGTTTTACCTTGAACGATAAAAGTTGTTGTAGAAGGTTTATTCTCTGATATAATTTTATTTCCACACCAAATATAAGCTTCTAAATCCCATACTCCTGCTTTTGCATCGTTTGGAATTGTATAATACCAATTCCAAGAAATTAGTTCTCCTTTTCTAACACTTCTTCCTAAATACTTCCCACCACTTTGTTTAAAAACTCCTAACTCATGAACCCCAATATCAAAATGGGGGTTTGAACATGAATCTGTAACTGGGTCAGAATAAGCTATTCTTATCTTTTCTCCTGCTGTTGCTCCTCCACTTCCTGCAACAACTACTTCCAAACCTACTGCTCCTTTAAGTGAACTGACAAATTTCTCAAAGACATTCATCTCTTCAAACTCAAAACTTCCACTTGCATTAACTAAACTCATACTTAATATAAATAAAGTTAAAATTGAAAATATTTTTTTCATTTTATAATACCTCCAATCCTGAACCATTACTTCCTACAATTCTAAGAGTAGTTCCTAATCTAATAAGTGAATTCCACCAATAATGGAAAACATCCGCCATTAAACTTCCAACTGTTTCATAACCTAATATCCATATAAACATCATTATACCTGCAAAGAATAAAGCCCCTGCTGCTAAGGCATAGGCATTTAAATGTAATAACGCAAAGAATAATACGGCTATAATGATAGGAATAACCAAAATAAAAAATGGTGCTAAAATATTAATAAAGGGAATTACACCGACTATTTGAGGCATATTATATTTAAAGAAATCATAAATTGTAAATAAAAATTTATTTTCTACAATTCCTAACATTCCACTTGTAGCCGGATTTAAAGCAGTAGCAATAGTTCCACTAATTGCTAAAGTTGGAACTCCTAATATTGCCGTTTCACTTCTTCCTTGTAAGATTGCGGCAAAGTAAATTAGTCCACCACCCAAAAATAAATTTATAGCTATTAAGGTAAAACCTTGAAATTGAATGCCAAACATACTTGGGGATTTACCTTCTGTTACTCTGTATTTTTGCATAATAATCCCAAGAATTAAGGAAATTAATAATAAGAATAAATAAAATCCTGCTAATTTTTCATCCAGATTTGGAAAAGCCCAAGCAAAAAACATTAATAATAAAACACTCCCAAATAAAGGGTTTAAACTACTTAAAAATAGATACAAAAGAAATGCAATTATAGCAACCATTAAGGCACTAATCGGCATTACTTCTACCTCCTAAAATAAAAAAAAATAAGGAAATTAATCCTTATTTATTTCTCCAAGTTGCGGTTTCGTCTGTGGCTCCTTTCTGACCATTTTGGTTAGTTTCGTATCCATAATAGTATTGCATGTCATTACTATCTCTGTATCCAAAATCACCTATAAAGGTAAAAGTCAGATTTCCGCTTGTTGCAGACCAGTCGTCATCATCTACGTCGTAATCCATTATGAACCTAGCTTCTCTATTTTCCTTTGTTAATAAAGGAAATTCATAACAGGGTTCTACACTACCGCTTCCGGTAGATATTCTTGTCGGTTTAGTAATCTCTCTTAAACCACTTCCACTTAGGGAGATTTCATCAAAAGCACCAGTGTTATTATATTCAACACAAACTGCATTTGTGGTTACTCCAAGCTGGTCCTCATTTTGACCTCTTACAGTTATACCAATACTATTTGCATCTCCTGCAGATAAATCTTCCTCGGCAGTCGCTGCATTCTTTGTTATACCATCACTATTGGTGAAAGTAACTGTTAGCATTGAACCGGAAACATCTGTTATAGGGAAAACGGGTTTATATGTTCCCTTACAAGGAATTTCTGTTTCAAAGATTTGTGGTAAATAAGTAGTCCCAGTTGTTGTTTGGTTAGAATTATATAAAATTCTTAACTTATCATGAGGACTTAAAGTTTGGTCAGTTCTTGGTGCTAAGTCGGTTCCATCTTCATCCCAAGTTCCAGTTAAAGGGTTCCAAATACTTATACTATAACCATCATCTCCTGCAGTATTTAGATTATGTTTATCTGAAAATTTTGGCGTAACAGTTGTATCTTCTACCCCAAGACAAATTTTATCCAGTGCTTCTATTAATTCAACATCTCCAGCTACTCCTCCACCTTCTTCTGTTGCAATGGTGAAAAAAGTGCCATCTCCTATTTGCTTTTTACCCCAATTTATAACAACAATCGAACCAAAAACAACTAAAACAATTACGATTGCCGACATAAAAGTCAAGGCAAAACCTTTTTTATTCATTTTTTAATACCTCCGTATCTTTATTAGAATAATTCAATTTCCCTACTTTTTTTTCGGAAAAAAACATTTTATTAAATTTTATAAAAATTTTACCCTTTATAAACTATTTTTTATGTTTTGGAGGTTATTAAGAGTAAAAGTATACTTTTTTAGTTAATTTTAAATAAAATTATGTTTTTTTATTTTAAAAAAAGATGAAAATATTGTATAAAGTTTATTTTAGAGAAAAAATACAACTTTCAAAAAAAATTTGTAATAAATTAAAAATAAAAAAAGGAGATGAACTTGAAGAATTTTTATATAAAGATTTAATAATTTTAAAAAAACCTATAAAGGAAACAGAAATTGATTTTTTAGAATTGCATGGATTAGATTTATTTTTAAGATATAAAGATTTAATTACAAACGGAATGAAGAGAGGATTTAAAATAAAAAATATTCCCCATAAAGTAGTTAATAAATTATGTGGAATAGAATAAAAAAATAAAAAAAGTGGAGTTTATTACTCCACAACATATGCTCCAATAGCTTGGGTTGTTGAAATAACCTTTGCTTCTGCTTTATTTATTCCATTTAATTCTCCCTTCGCTACTGCCAAAGCAGCATTTCTTGTATCAACTGCACCATATCCTGCAATTAAAATAGCCATAAAATCCCCATTATTAATTACTTTAATCATTGCTTCATTAGGTGTAAAATCTGATGTTGCCATCCCAAATACAGTGCTTGCTAATGGATTAACCGCTGGTCCTCCAATCACTATTAAATTCTGTGCTGTTGGATTTGTAATTTCTGAAGAAAGTGCGATTGCACTTGAAGGTATTGGATTAACCTTACTTACACTTATAGTTGATTCGGTTGTTTCAACTGTGGTTGTTCCTCCAATTTTAACAACTGCTTCAATCTCTTCACTTGGAATTTCCATAATTACCTTCCCATCATCACCATTAGAATCTGGGTCTTTAATTATAATTCCATATTTGGTCATTAAATCATTATCTTTCTCTCCAATTTCAGTTCCACCATAAATCAATTCATTATCTTCAGCTTCCACAGTAGTTCCAAGATACTTAAATTCACTCGTATCTTTCCCCAAAATGATTTCCAAATTTTTATTATTTCCTGCATCTATTGTTATATTTACTGGATTACCCAAAGATAAATCTTTTAGTGTTAAATCCATATCTATTTCATTATCTTCGTAAGTTATTTTTGCAAAACTTGAATTTGTTGTATTTGAAATGGTATAATCATTTGCTAAATACAAATCACCTTCGTCGTCTTTATAAAATACATCAATGCCATTTGTTCCATTTACATAAAAGACAAGTTCGTTTGTTTTTTCTTCTTTAATAGTAAATCCATCTTCATTGTCACTTTTAAATACAAAAGCTTTTACATCTCCATCTGCGTAACCATCCACGTCATCAAATTCGTAATTATCATCATATTCTATTTCAAAAGTAGAATACTCATCATTCTTTAAACCAGTTAAACATATACTTAGGAACTTATCGGGCAAATCATAACAACCTGTATCTTTAACCAAATCCTCGTCATTATCATCGTTATAATTTTCATTCAATTCAATTCCAAAAGAATGTTTTGCATCTGTGTCATCTATTGTTGAAAAATCCCAAGTCCATTCTTCATTATTAAAATAGTCATCCCCATCATTAATTGTGTCTTTTACATCATTTCCTGCGTATAAAGAAACAATGTCTTTTGTATCACTATCTCCATCATAAACAATATCATTTACTTCAATTTCAACTCCATTAATAGTTTCGGACTCTCCGTTACCTACAATTTCGGTTATACCATCGACATTAATTACAATGGAGGTATCTCCAACTTGAGTCACTTTTAGAGTCTTACCATCAATATCCAATTCATCCTCTTCCTCTAAAACATATTTACTCCCGAAGTTAATTGTCATTTCTTCATTATCAACAGAAGTAATTTTTAATTCTCTTCCAAGAAAATCAATAGTTAGAGGTGTATCACTATCAACATCATTTAGATTTATACTGTCATCAAAAATATATTTATATTTTATAGACTTTTTTTCTGCTTCTAATGCCACACTATCCTCATAATCAATGTCAGATGTTAAACTTGTTTCTAAACTTATTTCACCTAAGATTAATTCATCATGGACATCATAATCCTCATTATTAAATTTTATTTGTTTATCTTGAAGTTGGTCTAAATCGGAATCATCTAAATTTGAATCAAATTCCGTATTTACTTTTTCACCCAATTTAATTTCTTTAGTTCCCCCTATCACTTCAATTTCATTTGTTTCTGTTGTTGTTTCTATACTTACTGCCTTTGTTTGTAAATTTGCAAGTATCGTAGCCTGACCAACTGTATCTGATGCTAATGCATTATCTCCTACAACTACTGCCCCCGTAAAAATCCCATTTGTTATAAATTGGTCTGGGTATGCATTTAAGTTATTAGTTTCATCAATCGCTAATGCACTTGATACAGTAGATAATAACATAAATATTGCAATTACTCCAACAAATATATTCTCAATTTTTTCTCTCATTTTATTTTTTTACCTCCAATTAGTTTCATTATGGTCAATATTTGACATTTAAATAGTTAGTTATAACCTAATACTTAAAACTTTTAAGTTTTTAAAGTAAGTATTATATAGTTTAAAAATATTATAAATTTACCATAATGAAACAAATTAAAGAGGTTTGGAAATTGTGGGAAAAAAATAAAAGTGTAAAGGAAATCTGTTCTATTATGGCTTTATTTCCTGATGAATGTGAGAAATTAATTGAACTTGGAAAGCATTTTAGTAAACAAAAAAAATGGTGAGTAATATAAAACATAAGCATTGTGCTTTATGTCTTGAAGTGTTTGATAAATATACACGTAAAGACGCTTTATTCTGCTCAAAATGCAGAGGGATAGTGTTTAAGATTAGAAGAGGAGAAAAATTTAAATTAAACGTTTTAAACGACACTATAACTAAAACTATTAGGTATTCATCGGGATTTATTACTAAAAACTAAAAAGTATATTCTTAAGTATATATAACTATATAAATCATTATAACTTTCTTATATTTTATGACATATAGGAGGTCAAAATGACAGAAGAAAAATTAGACGAATTTATTCAAGTGGTAGTTAAACCTGAAGAAAAAAAACTAATAATGAAATTCGCAAAGGGTGAAAATAGAAATATTAGTAATTTTATGAGAACTGCGGCTTTGGAAAGGATTAAAAAAATAGTAGAAGATAAAAAAAGTTTGGAAAATTTAAAACCAGAACCAACACATTTAACTGAAGAGATGATTGAAGAACGTGAAAAAAAAGAGGAATAAATAAATGAGTTTTCCAAGTATAAATGGGGGAGTTTGTTCAAAGTGTAAAAAATGGGTTGATAGTTTAATTCAAACCAAAAATAAAAAATATCTTTGTTTAAACTGTTATCATAAAAAGAGGGGATGGGTATAAAATAATGGATGAATTTAAAAAACAAATTTTAGAAAAAAAATCTAAATGTCCTTTATGTAAAAATAAATTACAAAAAAGAAATGAAGGAATGGTTTGTAAAAATAGTAAATGTGAGATGTATTTTAAATGTGGACAAGGGTGGAATTTAATTCATAATATTTTTAAAGATGAATCTCATATTTCTATTGAAAAAATGTTTAGTTCAAATTCAAGAATTTCTTTTCAACAAAGATGGATGAATTTTAAACAAGAAATTCTTCGAAGAGATAATTATAAATGTCAACATTGTGAATTTAATAGAAATGAAGATTATTATTTAACTAAACAATTAGAAGTTCATCATATAATTTATGTAACTCAAAATAGAAGTTTACAATTTGATAAAGAAAATTGTATAACTCTTTGTGAAGATTGTCATAAAATAGTTCATTCAAAAGATAAACATAAATTTGGGAGAATTAAATAATGGAAAAATTAGAAAAAGAGGCATTAATAACCAAATTACAATTAATAGCAACTGAAAATATATCTGCTCAAGACTTTCAACCATCTATAGTAAAATTAAATGACCCTTATCCATTTAGGGATATTAAACAATTAGTTCAAAAGGAATTTGAAGAAAAAGATAGAATTCTCTTTGTTATTAATAAAAATAAAACTATAAGGGGAAAAGTTACAAATAAAGTAAATGAATATCTAAATAAAATTTCTTTAATAAAATTAATAGAACAAAAAATTGGAAGTGGTGAAGATGAAGTAATTATTAAATCTTTAAAATTCTTTAATGAAAAAATAGATAGAAGACATAAAATCCTTACAACCTTTGATTATGATTTTTATATTTATAAAATGATTAGTGAAGAAAGAGAATATTTACTTTTTTCTATAGAACCACTTGATTTAATTGAATATACTATTGAGGGTATGGAAATAGAAATTGGGGATATGGCAGATATTGGAAATTATACCAGAATAAATCTTCAACTTCCTATTATATTTGTAAACAATGCAAAGGAGAGAGTTATGAAATTTACAAATACAAAAGATTTATTTAAAATACTTCCAAAATTTAATGAAGAAGAATTATTAAGTTATATTTTTAGTGGTCCAGATGGAACTTATTTTCCACATCCTAAATATTTTGAAAGATTAATTATAAGTTTTTTATTTTCAACAAAATATGATAGTAGTCCTTATCCAATGCATTTACTTATTATTGGTCCTCAAGGAAGTGGAAAAAGTAAAGTTATGGAATGTTTACATTGGAAATTTGATGAAAATAATGAAATAACAGATGGAAGTTGTAGTACTATGAAATCTCTTATTCCAAGTTTTAGGTCCACTACAAGTATTCAAACAGGAGATTTAATTAAAAGTAATAGAATTTGTTGTGTAGACGAATTTTTAAGAATTTTAGTTAGAATTCCTGTTGAAGAAAGAGAACCTCAACTTGCAGCTTTAAATCCTCTTCTTGAACATAAAATAAGAAATTTTGGTAGTGGAAATTATAGTTTTAAAGGAAAAATGACTGCTAAATTAATAACAGCTTCTAATCCAGTTTATGGAACAAGTGATATGACTCGTTTAACTAATAAAATAGATAAAAGTTTTTTATCCCGTTTAATTGTATTTTATCAAAACAGAAAACATTTTAATTTTGTAGCTGAAAAAGATGAAACAGAATTAGAAAAAACTACTTTAAATTTAGATAGGGATTTATTTATTTCAATATATGATTATATGAATAATTTTAAATCTAAATTTGATAAAGAAGAAGTAAATTCTATATTTGATGAAGGATTATTTAAACTTGGAGAAGATATGGAAGAAAATCCTTTTGTTGATATAAGAAGTATCTATTTAGCAAGATATAAACATCATTTATTTTGTTTGATTGATGGATTAGTTAAATTAAGATGTTTGTGTGAGAAAGATGAAAGTTTTGAAGCAAATGAACAAGATTATATGAATTGTAGAGAAATTTGGAGTAGAATAATAAGTAATATGGAAATAAGATTAAAAAATATAATGAAAGAAGAAATATGATAAATAATATAATAAATAATAATATAATAAATAATAATAAAGTGTTTAAGTTTGGGGGGGTAACTACCTATGTATATATGTAAACTATATATACATATCATGTCTACCCCCCAAACTTTGTCATTTTTTCCTGAAAAAGTATATATTGGAGAACTATAATGGATAAAAAATATCAAAAATTGCTAAAAACTATAATACGACTTGAAAAGTATGATTATAGTAAAAATACAGATAAATATATTGAAGACCAAGAGTTTTTCTCTAAAAATATAGGAAAATCAACAAGAATTTTGTTAAATAAAAAAATTTGTAAAAAATATAAAATTAAAGGATTTAAATGATGGCAATTCCATCAAAAAAATACAAAATTAGACAAAATTTAAAGAATAAAATGAAAAAATCTCTTCCAAAAAGAGATTTAGAAAATGAGAAACCAAAAGATAAAAAACGAGTAAAAGAATTAATAGAATTTTGGGAAAGTAGACAAAAAAGATGAATAATAATCAAACAAATATGCGGACTTGGTGTAAGACTGGTAAGACATCTGATTTCCAATCAGAAGATTTGGGTTCAAATCCTGAAGTCCGCATTGTTTTAGAATTGGTAGAAAATCCAACTCAACGTTTTAATTTTGACCAAATAGTTAAAAATTATCATACTTACAAACCACATACAAATCTCCTGGGTCGTCAAATAAACTGGTTAATTAAATGTAATGGAGACTATATAGGGGCAATTGGAGTAGGTTCAAGTGTAATGGCAATGAAATCACGTGACGATTTTATTGGATGGAATAAAGAACAACGATTAAGAAATCTTGTAAAAACCTGTACTAATTGGAGATATTGTTTATTAGAAAAAACAAAATATTCAAGTAAAATAATTAGTTTATTTTGTAAAGAAATTCAAAAGGAATGGAAGAAGAAATATGGAGATAAATTAGTTTTAATTGAAACTTTAGTCGAACCACCTTATACTGGGGTCTGTTATAAATCAAGTGGTTGGACCCAAATAGGAAAAACAAAAGGATGTCAATTTGAATGGAAGAAGGAAAAAGATGTTACTTCTACCGACCAAGTGGTTCAAAAATTTATGGAAATAGATGGTAAACGAGATAATTCAATGTGGAAAGTAGTCATAGGGAGTACCTCCCCCAAATTAATATTTGTGAAACCCTTACATCGTTATTGGAAAAAGGAGTTAACAAAATGACTATTAGAGACGAATGGTTACGGGGTGACCATTCTAAAATAAAAAAAGGATTGGGGAATAAGAGTGAGAAAAAATTTACCTTTAATAATAAAATCCCCTACAAAGAATCAAAAAAGAACAAAAATTTGGATGAATATATGAAGGAGGATTCATATGAAAAACCTAAAGGAGGCAAATTAAAATGAAAAATGAATGTTTGAAGGAAAGAAAAAAAGATAACCCATACGAAATCTGGCAAACGCCAGATGGAAGTTGGGAATGGAGAGTTTTAAAGAAATGGCAAGCAGATGATAATAAACTTTATGCCAGATGGATGTGTGCAGTAAAAAGTCCATTTACTTTTGGAAGTTTTGAGATTGGAGATGTATATGTAAAAGAAATTAAAGAAAATGCAATTAAAGTTGAAAACTATATTGTAAAGGAGGTGCAAGATTGAAACAGTATTTATGAAAATCAAAGATAGGGTAGATGATTTTAGGGGTTTGAAGGCGTTGTGGTCAGCTCCGATTTTGTTGATGGGTCTTGT
>NZER01000421.1 GCA_002690445.1 Candidatus Pacearchaeota archaeon | reverse complement strand
GTAGTCCCATGAAGTTGCGAGTTGAGGGCATTTTTCCTCAAAGTATTTTTCAACATCTTCGTGAATGTCTGCTTTAACGTCTAGTATTTTATAGCCCATTTTCTTCTTCTTTCAGTTTGTTATATTCTTCATCGCTCAACCATTTCCATTTTTCATTTCGATGTACCCAATAACCCGCTTCACCATTCGGACTCCAATGCGGTGCTGGTAAATCGCCAGCAGGAATAGAGTAGTTTGGCAAAGTCAAGGTCTTGTTGAATCTCTTATTCATAATCTCTAATTGCAATCACATAGGGAAAACGAGGCACACCGTCAGGCGTAAGGTTAAAGAATTTAACCGTTGCGTCCATTCCTATTAAATCATCTGCTCTCTCTAGCAACTCTGCCAGATATTCAAATGAGCCTTTTACGTTGGAGTGAAATCCCTTGCCATCTTCGTTTTCAAATTTGAAGTGCTTAATCGTTCCTACGCGATTTCCTTCGCCTTCTTCGTATCCAAGAATTTTGTATTCCCTGTCCATAAACTCTTTGCGCTTGAGCAATTTGGGAGAGCGTTTGTTTTCATAAGGCCCGTCGAGCCTAACCATTTGCCCTTCGTATCCCGCTTCCATGTAATCTTCATAGCAACGGTCTAGTTGCTCTCTACCGTGGATTTCAATAGTCTCTACAATCACAAGGCAGTCGTGCTTCACTAAACTTAACTTACTATACTGTGCATCTAGCGTTGAGGTTCTGTCTGAAAAAGTATCCTTTTCAGTAAGCGCATACCTACCATTGCCAATCACGGGAGCATCATAAATCCAATACTGAATCATTTTCTTGCTATCGGCCAAGTGTTCTTCGGTAAGATTCTGCTTGCGAACAAGGTGAATAATTTTGTTGAAATCATTCTTATAGTCATGGTTGTATAGCTCACCGTCAAGAACAGCATTAGGATACTTCTCAAAGAAAGGTTCCAGTGCTTCGTGAATGTGAGGCACGGCGACGATTTCCTTACCAGTGCGGGTAAACAATCCCTCACGCATGGCGATACAGCGTATGCCATCTAATTTAGGTTGAGAGAATACAGCAGCACCCACTCCCGATTCATCAATCTCACCCATTACTTCCTTCTCACGATTCTTGTTCTTAAAATCTTGCGCGAGCATTGGCTCGTAGAATCTTTTCTTGTCGATGTTTTCCACATCATAATGATACCCGCTTTCGAGTTTCTTCTTATGCTTCGCCTCTGCCTGTTTAAGTGCTTGGGTTTCGCCAGTAGTCGCGTTTTTCTTTCCAACATTCTTGGGCTGGCATATCGTCCACTTGTTCGTGATTTTCTTACCGTCCGATTGTCCCGATATTGTGCGGAATTTATTCCCGCTCACTTCGATTTCCCAAGTTTGTGTTTTGCCAATAGTGGTCTTTTTGTATAGTGTAGGTAGTTTCATAATTTTAATTAATTTAATTCAATTCTAATGGGCTAATAAATGCTGGCGTATGTTCGCCAACGTATGCTTGTGTCACGTTAAATTCTAAATACTCTAGTGCTTCTTCGTACTCCATCTCCTGCTTCATTAAAATATCAATACAAGTATCATAGTTGTAACAGGCTTTTGGTTCTGCACCAAAGCTCTCTACTATCCCCATGAACGCTTCCTCGAATCCATCAGCGAGTAAAATCTTATCCATGTAGTCTGGAAAACTTTCTTCGATATAATTTTTAATTTTATTCTTCATCACTTTCAAAGTGGTGCTTACATTTTCTTTTCAAAAGTTCCTTAAACCTCTCTAACATATCCCAGAGTTTTTGTTCTTCTGGAGTTTTGTTTACTATATCGAACTCATCTTTAGCTAGAAAGAATATCTCCCCGAACTTCTCATCAATCATGTGGTCGAGCGTAATTTTTCGGTTTTGTTCTTCGCTGTTCATTTTACAAAATCAAATTCCATAATTAAATCTAGTTCTTCGACATTAACTCCAATCTCTCTCCCATTCCCTTGTATCGTAGCCTTGTTGCCATGAAAGGGGTCGTATTTAATAAATTTATATTCTCTTTTGCGGTACATTACAGGGTCGTTTGGCTTAAAAGGCCATTCGTTTTCTGCATCTTCCCACACATAAGGTTTTTGCATCTCTCCATAAAAATCTTCGTACCATTTTATCACATCTTTATCACCTAAATGATTTTCGATGAGGTTTGCAAGCGCACCGCGCATTCTCCAAACATCTTTTTTTGTATATTCCTTCATTTAGTCCTCCCATGAAACCAAGGCCAAAACACATCGTCAATGTTCCAAATCCATTTGATAATCTTAATCATAATTTAATCCTCCAATACATAGCTCCAATATCTGCTATCAGTCTTACCCTGCTTTCTATCCCAATAGATTGCACGGGCAATCGTGGACGGCACATTCCACATAGCGCACATACCTAGCCAGTAGTTTTCAATTTCTACATAGCGGCGAGAGTCCTTGGTCTGACTCAAGCCATACGCTTGAAACAGGTGAGTATCCATACAGGTGACTTCCGTTTGATTAGGATAAATCATCTCTAGGGCGAACGACACCTTGGCAATCCCAAGGCCAAGTATGTTTTTTACGAGTCTGTCGCGGAATGTCTGCCAATTACCTTCTTGGTACTTGTACCAATCTGGGTCACTCCAAAATTTGTGGGCAAACTGCGAGACAAATCTTGTACGATTTTTATGCAAGCCCACTCGACTCTCAACGAGTAGTCGTTCAAGCTCATCATCGCGGTTTACCCATTTAGTCCAATCCTTAACGGCTTCGTAGCCCCTTACGTTGGATTCCCAACTGGTATGGACGGACATAAATGCAAAGAGCCAACGCTGAAACACCTCTGTATCGTTTTTGGGTTTTATGCTTTCCCAGTAACTTTTATAGTGTTCAACTTCTTCTGAATCGAATGAGTTGAATAAGGCATCAACCTTGGCGAAATCAATGTCGCTTCTAACCTTTGTGGGTTTACCATTTGCGTCCCACAAATCAAATTGTTGTTCTCCCCTTTTGACTTGGGGGGTTCCGATAAAGTCTAGTTGCGCTTGCATATTCCTATTATGAGGTATGCCCCAATATAAGTCAAGCACTTTATGTCATTTAATTTTTAAGTGGGGTTTGGGTTCCCGTGTTCGCCTACGGGACGTATAAATTGTGCGTCCTTCAGTGTGTCGTCTTGCGCGGCGGCTTGTGGGGGCATAGCTGGAGGTTGAGTTATCGCATTTTGTCTTACCGAGTTCATGTTCATTTCTCCAACTGTACCAATGTGCGTGTAGGCTTGCCTATTAAGAAAGAAATCTTTCCTTATCACTTCCATAGTGGGAGGGTCAACCAACTTGTCATTGTGGAAGAACCTTTCCCATACATGGTATGCCTCGTTAATTACTTTCACCTTGTAGGTGCTACCGCCATCCTTAACTTTGTCTGGAGTATGTACGCTTTCTACACGAACGTCTATTCTTGGTTCAGTCTCGCTATTCATTTTAATTAATTTAATTACGACTCATCCTGCTCTTTTTTAATTTGGGATATCGCCACTTCTCTCGCCAAGTCTGCCGCGCTGTGAAAAGATGCGTTACGCAAGACTAATTCGGTCAACGCGATTACTTCTTTCTCTATGTCATTTTCATGTCCTTTTTCGTATGCCTTCAGCGCAAGGCCCAGCCCTGCCACATCTTCGTTACCATTGTCTATTTCTTCATACTTATTTAGGAAGAATTGTTCAACCCCTTGAGTCATTGCCTCAAAGGTCATGTCAATATACTTGGGAAAGACTTCTTCGTCTATATCGACAGAGACTCTCCATCCAGAGCCTTCTACGATGATGGTTTTCATGTTAACTATCTACCCTGCAAAATATCTTGAGGGGTAATAATGTTGCTTTCTGGAGGTTGATGTCCTCCCGCCGCTGCCATCTCCTTATATTTTTCTTCCATCTTCTGCTGCTCCACCATAAATTTCTGCACCTCCTTGACTTTTTCGAGCAGGAAGTCCCTATCGGAGCGGTCTTCAATGGCGTTGCAGTCTCTCCAAGGAATCTGGAGCGTCGTCATTAGCATCCAGTTTTCTTCTTGGCGGGTTAGTTCTTTTTTTTCTTCTGTCATAATTTTATTTATTTTAATTAAAATTGGTAAACGTATTCTTCAACTTCTCTTGCTGTTGCCTTCTTCAGTTGTCTTTCTTCTACATAGAGAACAATACCATGATGCTTTATTTGGAGCAAGGTTTTTTGCTCTGGAATCATTATTTGAGCCACAAATCTTGCAACCAAGTTCATACCCGCAACGCGATAGAGTCTGCCGAGCTTCAAGTCTCCAGTTTCAAGAAGATCACTCTCAATGGTATCGTCTATCTTTACTTTATTTTGGGAAGAAAATTTCGAAGTCATTTTGAATAACTTACTTATGGGGTCTATATCGACATTGTAACCGTAATCAAAGGCGTTAGATAGGGGCGAGTCGTATGGGAGTTCTTTTGATTCCTCTTTATTTGCGTCCTTAACTTTTGCAACGAAGTCCTGTATCACTTCCTTTGGCGCGTCCCAACTCAAGGTCGTCGGAAATTCAAATACTTTGCCAGCTTCCTTGTCGCTGTGACAGCCTCCTCCGCAACACTTCTTCTTCATCGCTTCTTCATGTGTGCCACAACCAGCACTGTTCTCATTAACATCTAACTCATTTAGATTATTTAGGTCGAGTGGTTCGGGCTTGGTGAGAAAGTAAGCCTCTAGCTCGCTGCCGTCCATACCCTTAATGCTACCTTTTTTCATTATTTGGATTTTAACACTGTTCCAACTTTATGTCAATACTTATTTAAGAGATACCGTAATAACATACGAGCCTCTCAGCCATACCGTCTTTAACAATATAGCAGAAGTTAGGTTCTCTGCCTACCCATTTTTTTAATTTATATTTATCAACGGGGTCTTGTTTATGGTATTTGCACATTCCCGCCCTCCATTTGTAGGGTACGGAGATAATAACATGAGGGGCAACGTGGAATAATTTTTTAGCAAATTCTTCGACATACTCGTCAGGCATATGCTCCAAGACTTGCATACAGCACGCTATGTCGTGTCTCTCAATCTCCCAAGTCAAAAAATCTTCTATTATTAACTTAACATCTTCTGGCGTTTTTGTATCCGTACGCCGCCACCAATCTAGGCACGTTTTTTTATTTAAGGAGGTTTTCCCAACAAAATTGCCCGCCCATCCGCCTATATCGACTATTGATTTACAATTATATTTATTTTTAATATTCTCGATAATTTCTAAAGACTTTTTGTAATATTTTAAGCCCTCTCTTGCTTTCTCCCAATCCTGTTTCATCTTATTTAAGTTTGTACACATACAATAATCAATAAAAACAGTGTATTTTATGATATAAAATTGAATTATTTAGGGACGTAATATAAAATAAGTATAGTTTATTTAATTATGAAAGAAGAAAATCCAAAAAGCGGAAACTGGAAACCAGAAAAAAACGCCAAGAAGAAAGCTTCTCCTCCAAAAAAAGCAAAAAAAACGCCAATAACAATGGCTCAAAAATATGAGTGTGCATGGAATAAAAGTTTTTATGACGCGCCCAAATGGATTCAAGAAACTGTAATAAGTGAACCAACTGGTCGTCACGCATCAGACCTCGCAAAAAGAGCAGCGAGCCTAGCTGAAAGCCCAAACTTTAAGCCGAAACTGGCGAAATATTTAGGCCCAGTTGAAGAAGACGTTCAACCAGAAATGTTGAGCGGCTTTTTTGGAGATTAAAAGGGCGGGTCATGCACATAGTACCCGCTTTTATATGTAACCCTCTTATATCCATTATTTAATTTCCACGCTTCCACCCTTTTTTCAAACCCAGCTTCACTTCCCTTGCGCCCCCTAGCTGTACGATGCCTACCAAATCGAAGGTCTGCCAGATGGTGTCGTGTATTATAGTCTAATTCCATAAGTGTTTTCGTCTCTGCCAAAAAGCACTGGTCACTAAATCCGTAACCAACGGCCCAATCGTCGTCTTGATATTCTGATGTTCGGTCTAGGTCTACTTGCCCTAATCGCGCTCTATTTTTGCGTTTGTCCCATTGCGACCACAGTAAGTTGCCCACCTTGTAGTTACTGTCTTTAGCCATGTAGCTTATTATATTTGGTATCCAATCTTTTGCTCTTTCGGTAAGTATTGCATCCCCCGTGTAGTTCAAAAACCAATCTGTTGTGCAAGCGTAAATTCCGCACAAAGAGCCAACGGAATAGTTGTATGCGCTCCCCAGTGAGTCAGCCTCTCTAGTCAGCTTAAAATGCTCCATTGAGTCTTCAACGTGGTCTTTTATGTTGTAAACGTGAGTGAGAACTCCCTCCTCCACTAATTTCATTGCAGCATCTTCGACTTGGTGATGGTCATTAACATTATTAATCCATAATGTCTTATTTGTAAACGGGTGGTCGTTAAGCTGTATATTTCGCTCAAGAACCCCATCAAGTAATAGCTCTTTCCAATCTTTCTCCCAGCATATAGTGTTGTAAGTTACCGTTTCTGTGGTCATATTATATTATATAAAAAGTCCTTTACATTTTAATGGGTCAATGTTAATATAAAGCTATCCCTTATTTGGGGGATTTATTATATAAAATGAAAAAATATATTGCAGTCATTATCGGGACGCTTTTTGTAGCGTCAGGTTGTTCTAGTACAGTAACGCTCGGCCCTTCGGCCAACAAGGACGCAGTTGTCGGTGCTTCTGCTGATACATCGGGCGCAAGTCTAACCTTACCATTGGTTAAGGGCGAAATCGGCACTGTCACAGAGAAAAAGAAGAAGTAGAACTTAATTAAAATAGTTTTATTGTCATCCCTTTACTTCATTGTGGAGGGTTTTTTTTGTG
>NZER01000420.1 GCA_002690445.1 Candidatus Pacearchaeota archaeon | reverse complement strand
TTGTGATATTCCTTTTTGCTACTGTGATGCTGAATACATCTAACAGTACACTCCACAGAAATACTTCTATGCAATGTACTGACAGGATATTCAGTCTCTCTCAATGAGTATCTGAACTAAATATTCCCATGAGACTGTTCAGTCGCGGGTCCCATTTTTCTTCCTCTTCATAGACTGAAACGTCGGCCCACTCGTCACCGTGTTTAATATCCAAACTATAGGGGCACCCACACAGAGCCTTTTCCATATCGATTAAGACTATAAACGCAGCCTCTATACCATCATTCGACAAAGCTTCCTGAGCTTTGGCCAACCATACTGAAAAGGGGCAAGGTAGATGTTTATTGCTCTCTATCTCATCCGCTTCTGCTGTTACGCTGGTCCAATGTTCCAAACTACCGGCAAGCCGTTTTTTGGGTGGGATTGTCAGTTGATGCCTAAGATGTCGATACTCAGCCAATCGCATATTAATGATTTTAGGATTAAGCATATGTGCAACCATTCTATGACCATGGCCATCTTCTGAGTCTTCTTTCGCAGCCAACTCTGTCATGTACTGGAGCATATCCACGTGCCTGCTTTGTTTCTCCTGAACGATAGCGTCGACAGCTTCTTCGCTCAGTGGGTATGTGATTTTGAATGATACTTTTTTCATGATGCACCTCCTACGCGTTCAATCATGGTACTGCTCTGAAGGAAGGGCATGAACTGTACCCATAGTTCCCGTAGTTCAGTAGGATTGAATCCCTTGGGCCGTGCAGATTTAGATGCAAGCTTACTGTACAGTAGTTCAGATACTGCTTGCCCTTCAAACTTGAGTGCACTGGTACGACATAGAAACTTAATAAGGTTTCTATAGTTTTCCTTGGTTTTGTTACCTTCTTCTAAGTAGTAAGAAACAACCATGGACACCGTAGCAGAGACTATATCTCCACGGTTCTGCTTAAACTGACCATCAGTCAACCACTGCTTATCAAGGTATTCAGCAGGATCACCTAACTCTAAGCGACTAAGCCAGTCAGAATAATCCTCTGATATCTTGCGACCTATTGTACCAGCTAAGAGGTAGTCCCTTGCAGGTACGCTGGCTTTGGCAGCATTACAGGCTGCAGCAAGGATGGCTGCATTGGTCCAGCTACGGAAGGTGTGTGCAGGCTTCCAGCTATCCATACCTCTACCCTTGATATCCTCTACCGTGATATTCCTACACCCTTCATTCTGGTCTAGGTACATAAGTATCTTGACAAACTCTCCTCGTATGCGCTGTTGCCAATCCCTGGGTAGCTTAGGGAAAGAAGGTACAGAGAACCCATCACGGGCACCTTGTTTCCATGTTTCAAAGGGAGCACAGAAGTCTGTAAGGATACAGGTACGAGTAGCGATAGCAATAGAGGGTTTGCCACCCGTTGTACTTATCTGTGGAGGATTAAAGATACCCACTGTTACGAGGTTAGGTATCAGTACATTACCAAACGTATTGTCTAGCAATGGGCCATGAAAAGCGGATTGTAATCGCAATGGCGCGTCGCCTATTTCGTCGGCAATGAAGCAAGACGATTTTGCGGTTTTTAAACGAATGGCCCATTCGGGAGGACAGAAAGCTAGACACTGATAGGATGTACCATCAATCTCTTTGATATCCTTTACTGGGTATCCTGTAAGGTCTTCTGGTTGTAGTTGTGGTGCTCTTACACTTTCCACATGTTCTACAAGTTGTTCTGCAATAGCAGTAACGATTGCAGTCTTACCAGAACCAATAGAACCTTCTACGAATGTAGCAGGAGCTTGTGGGTAATGGCGTCTGGTTCCATCGTCATCTATCCAGGAGTATTGTCCTGCTAGTTGTGATTGCATAGATATAGCTAGTGCGTCAGTCATATGTTTCATTGTAGTTTCCTTTGTATTGGTGTCAGTACCAAGAGAATCCTTAGTACAACGTAGGGTATACACGAGATAACTGCGCATTTCATTGGCGAGCCATCCCGTGAACTACCTCTATACACGGATTGAATGATTGCAAGTCTATTTTCGTCAATGATTCCGCGCACTTACGCTGTGTCAAATCGGCCGTTTGACGGGTCGAAAACGCGTTTTTCTCCCTATACAGATAGGTATACCTATACCCTGTTCCCTACATACTCTGTTCTCTGTCATCTCTCTTAGTAGACCATATATATAGGTACCTTGTCTTTTATCTCGTTAGCCAGGTGAACTATACCTGTATCAAAAACGGGCGTTACAGTGCCTGATAAACGGTTCGCTGTGAAACCAGCGAAATGTATATGAGCAGCCATGCGCGGGGGACTATCACTGCGTGATGGCCAGGGGGCGTGACCACTGAGATGATAGTCCCTCGCCCACCCTTGCCTTGCCCAATCTGAACACAAATTCCAGACAAAAAAAAGCCCCGACCGATTAAGGTCAGGGCTTCTCTCTCATTCTTCTCCATCAACCGGGTAACTGCGGGCAATCGCATCGGCCCATAGGCTGCCATGAACCGACCACTGCCGGCGTGCTTCGTCGCGTTCCTTTATCTGTTTTTCGCGTTTGTTACGTGGGTCGTTGTCCCGTGTTTCCTGTCCGAGTCTCTCTAAATATAGATCGCAATGCATAATCATTTCCTTTGTATTGGGGGTTGCCCCGACCCAGGATGGGTCGAGGCCAAGGGATTATTACCCTTACTTGTTTCTCCATTTACTTTCCGCGAGGTGCTGGATAATCTCATCAATCTTCGCATGAAGATTTCCTTTCATAACGTACAATGGCATGTCAACGTTGAATCCTTTTCCCCTTACAGACTCGTGGAGCTTGTGCAGTAGTGTGATTGCGATGTCCATATCTTCTTGTGCTTGTACCCATAGGGCCAAACGTCTATCTATTTCTTCCATCATTCATTTCCTTTGTATTGGGGGTTGCCCCGACCCAGGATGGGCCGGGACTTCTCTCTTATTCCTCAGAATTCTCGAACAGGATTCGGGTGAATCTCTCACGTTCTTTCAGGATGGCCTGCTCTACCTTGTCTTTCATGTACAGCCATTGTGCCAAGTACAATCCAGTTCCTAGTATGAATACAACTACTAGGAGAAAGTGAACCAACATTTCCTCAGAAGAGGTGAAGTTGAACAACATATTCATTTGCCTTGTGTTCGGGTTTAATCATCTCATCGAAACTCAGGTCCAACCTGGGCTTTTCGTCACGTTGGACAGCATCACAATAGTCGTGTAGGGCTTCGCTCATTCGTAGTCCGCAACTCTCAAACGCCATCTCTAACTGTTCGACTGCTCGCTTGGCTCCGATGACATGGAAAGCCATTTGCATGGTAATAATCTCAATGCATTTTCCCAGAGCCATTTTTCTGGTCGCAAGGGGCAATGCTTGGGGGTCATGTGCTTTTTTTGACACGATGATATTCCTTTGTATTGGGGAGAAGAGGATGCCCCCCCAGAATTGAGGGAGCATCCAGATTCAATCGTTTCTATTGATGTACAGCCACCAAAAGAAGAGAAAGAATCCAATGAGCCAGCGACTCAGTTGTTTCCGTGTTCTACTCGCCATCAGATTTCTTGCGCAGCACAGTGGGCGGCGCGTCCCGCTTGATGTAGAACTCCTCGGTGTTGAGCACCGTGACGTCCTTATCCACATCCTCTCCGGTGACGTCGAAGAGGGTGATTTGAGTGGTGAACGTGGCTTTTTTCGAGTTGAACACGTCAATGTACAACTCCATCACATCGGCGCAGGCCTCCCGACCTTGCGCTCGAAACTGATCTTGCCACGTTCCAAGAGTGGAAGCTTGGGTCATCACGGCTTCTTCGACGCTGGCCTTGATTACCTTGAAGTAATCTTTTCCAGCTTGAAGCGCCCTTGCTGCCCCTTCCTCGCCTGGAACATACTGTCCCAAACGATCACCAACTGTAAAGCTGACGAACTGCCCATCCGCATCAACCAAGTAAGGTATGTGAACAAAGTTATTATTCAATACTTCCTTGGAGCGAGATTTACCACGTTGTTGAAATGTTGCGTAGGCTACCCGAAAATCAAGTTCCTTTTCCAGGTACTTGTCGATTCGGTCCTGCTTCAAGTTCGACATCGTGAAGAAATCCAGTATCTCATCATCTACATTCCGAGTTACTGACACATTTTGTTTTTTAGCCATGGTATTACTCCTTTGCAAACCATGTTGGGTTCGACTGGCCAGAATGACCAGTCGTCCAACCCACTAAAAAACTATTTAAAACCATTCATATTGAGATGTCAAAGAACCGGTTAGCAGTGTGCTGGGGTCAAGTTGTCTGCGTTGTCCCCTCTGCTGTCAAGAATCTGTGCACCAATGTTTTAGGGTCAAGCTTTATTTGGAAGTATTTTTATAAACACTGTAAGTGCTTGATATCATTGAGGAAATCCATACCCCTATTTCTTCGGTAGCTCAAAGGCACTATCACGCCCGTATCGAAGACCCCTCAAGAAGGGGGCACGTGCACGCCCACACACATGCAAGAGTCATGCCAGATTGACCAAGGGTAGTCGGGTCAGGCTATTGATAAGCTATTGATAACCCCATCAAACCTATTGATAACCCACTCAGGGTAGCCCATATTGGCCCAGTCGAATCGGCCCCTATGCCCCATTCAGAGGGGGTAGTTTCATTTATCAATAGGCCATTGCCGGGCCTAGAATCGTTTCTAAGGGGGGGCTATCTCTCAGAGACATAGACACACGCGAAGACGGCCAGGAGCGATTTGGTCATTTTCTGTCCGCCTATGCAGGATACCTGTTCAGTAATACCTGAACATCGAAAATCACCACATTAGAGGCATCCCCCCTCACGCACTATCACGTTCCATACCCACCACCTCTCTCGATAGCGATCAGGTTTGTCAAATAGGCGTTAGTCACTTACCATGTAGTATGCCTTGCCCAAAACGAACCGTAGGACCATACGTCCATCTTTTCCTACACTCACAGTATGTATCCAACAATCAGTGGCAACGAGCGAGTCTCACCGCCCGACAACTATTCTCTTTCTCTGGGCATCACACCCCTGACGTCACAGCACACCAATTATGGACATACTCGTTTCATCCACCAGCGAGAGCGTCGAATAAAGCGTTCCACAAAACCGTTTCACGGGATCCATACTTACAGTACGGCATCTACCATCAGGGCTTCGCTGTGGCACGTCAGGAGTGGCCCAAGGTACTCAGAGAGGCATGGCAGCTTAACGATCCGCCTATTCCATACGAGGTCGCTGCAGCCGTCCTTAAGGAACCTGCGAATCACTTCTTTAAATCGGGTATTCGGCTCGCGCCCGAAATGCAGCATAACAGAAGCGTGTTTTATTGGTGGTTGGCGGGTATGCATGAAGAAGCGATTATTCGAGTGATGCGCGGACGCCCAAATAGAGGAAAACAGAAGAAAGACGAAAGGGGGAGGTATCTACCTCAACCAAGGGCATCGGAAAACGAGAAGGTGTCACTGCATGAGACTATGGCGGCATACATCCGGCATATAATGGGAATACCAAAGTTTGCTATGTGGGCGTTAGGCACAAACATCCTTCCGGCGTGTACAGATAGGAAAATGGCCCAAGTTGCGGCTGATATCATGTTAGGCAAATCTTCAGCAGAATTACCAGTCCAAGAATCTAAGAGAGCAGTTAAAAAACTCGTCACACATCCTTATATAAGGACGCAATTAAAAACCGGACAGGCATTGCATCCGATTTCTCGTACCATATATACTCCGGGTATTATATGGCCGACACAAGAAGAAAAAGACGATTGGGAAAGAGAAGGATCAATCGGGGCACAGAATATACAGCAACATCGACGTATACTACTCAAAAGGGCCAAGATACATCCACCCTGGCTACAACTCCCTTTATATGACACCTCGAACCGGAAAGCTAATGGCTAAAAAAGATGAAATGGCTCTTGTTGGTGCTCAACCTCTCCTGACCATGCTTGCTGCTGGGAACATCCGGGAACTGAATGATGTAGTCGATATCTCAGCGGAGATTGCCTCGCTATTGGTGAAGAAGGAATTGACATCTGGCATCTCTCGCGAGTTGAGGCAGTGGGCTGAACTCATGTACACTTGTGTGCAAGCACAGCAAGTGACTGCGGACAGCGGCGTCAACTTTATCACAAACCTCGTTCAGATTGCAGGCGCAACAAAAGAAGCGACACAAGTATTGGATACAACGGCCACAGAGACACCCAAAGAGATCGAGGAGAAGCCCGAAGTCATAAATCTTCCCCAAGACACCTCAGATATTGATATATTCGAGTTCATGGAGGCCGAAGTCTAATGACCCTAGGTGAAGCCAAAGAAGCCATTCGTAAATGGAATGAAGAACAGACAGCGCAAGCTGGGGCTATGGCAGAGGGGATGGAAGACGTGGCAGTCCGTGGGTGGGAACAGCTTTCAGCAGGACCATTCCTGCTGGCAAAAGATATCAAAGAAGGTACTTTTCCTAGAGAGAATATCCAAGCTTTCCGTGATAATCGTGATGCAATTCTGGCGGCTGTGCGGGGAGCTATAGGCGACGACGAACAGCGCAAAGACAAACTTGCTGCTGCAACCACTAAAAAAGATAAATAGGAGACTACCATGGCTAGATTTGGATCCTTAGACCCAGACGAAAAACCAAAACCACCTCCAGAGGAACCACCTCCCAGTTATCCGCAGCAACGGCGACAAGCTGTGCAGGAAGCCCGAGAAGAGTTGGCTGCGGCTCCTAGTCCTGAAGATTTCAGTAGTTATCCTCCATTGGAAACAGTTCCAGCAGAACGATTTTCAACAGGGCAAGAAGCAGCTTCCGAAGCATTGGAAGATCAACAGCAACGACGCTTACAAAAAAGCATTGTAGATAAGGTCAAATCCCAAGGTATCAGAGCGGTTGAATCTATTGGAATACCTCTTGGTATGGCCATGCAACCCCAACAAACAGTGGACATGGCACCAGATCCTATAACGGGCCGTCAAACAGCAAGAGAAGCTGGAACTCTCGCGAACCAAGAAATGGCGGCACATAGGTCTAAAATAAAGGGTAGAGAATCCCTGCTCCAAGACAAAGATTTTAAGAAAGCAAGGGAACCATACGATAAAGCTATAAAGCAGTTCAGGAAAATGGAGGATATGAGTAAGAAGAAGGGATTCTCTGCTTTAAAAACGGGTTCGCTCCCATATAGATTTCGTGGGTGGGACCCTCCATCGGTAGTTGATACTGCCTGGGAGAGCATCGGTACAGCAAGACGTGAAATGGAGGCTACTAGAAAAGCTATAGCAGTTAGTCCAGCATACAAAAAATGGGCCAAGGCTATGGTGGGGGCAATGGATAAGTCTCAAGAACTTAAAAACTTGTCAGCAATGGCTTCAGACCTAATGACAGGGGTGTCCAAAGCGGCTGGAGGAATATCGGGCGGAATGGCCTTGTTTGGTATAGTTACAGGTGGGTTGATGGTCGGGCACGAAGTTCTTAAGGAACTGGGAGATGCCGACGATACGGCAATTCCAAAGACCCTTCGATTTATTGCCCAGAATCAGGAAGCACCTCTTTATGATTACCATGTTGCTCCCGAAGCGGCAGCACAGTTAACACCCCAAGATATTGAAGAACTTTACCAAGATGGGACTCTCAGTCACGAATTCTATACGCAACTGAAAGGTCGCTAAGGAGACTACTATGGCCACAGAAGAACAATATGGAAATCAAACCCGTATGGATGCAGTTCGATCTGCAGATAAAGAATTAAGGAGCGGACCAAGAGATCCACGCACGCACGGAATAAGACGCGAAGCGATTGGATATGTGGGCGATCCGCCTCTCCCGGACGAGGAAGAACAACTTACTGATGTTCAGCGAGAAGCTCTGCCTGAGGCAGATGTTCAAGCTCTTCCTGCTGGCGCGAAAACAGTTCAGAGTGCCATAGGTGGTGAAACACCAGAAGAAGCCCATAAGACTTGGGGAAAAATGGCAGGTGATTGGTCGAAGAAATACGATAAAGCGAAGGCATCTGGGCGGGCAGCAATGGACGCTACCCGAGAATGGAATAAAAGTATGGGGCTTCCTGAATGGAGTTCATCCGAAGATATCTTATCTTTAATAGCCGCAGGAAAGGTACGAATAGCAGACCCACAAATCCGCCAAGCTGCCGCACATTTAATGAAACTTAACAGTGCTGCTATTGCAGACGAGGCAGCACAAGAAGAAGCTACTCAATCAGCGGCAGGGGATGATCCCTACTTTCAGGGACAGAACATAAAACAAGAGTTTCCTGAGAGAACATACCACCCACGTGACTTCATTCGTGAGTAAAGCGACTCCCCAGCAGATACTGGATTTCCTACGGGCACCAGAGAAATCCTTATTGAAACTGGGACAGGTGCATGACCAGAAAACGAGTCAGTTCGTTCCTTACGACCCGACACGCATTACTCACAACATGCAGACGGAAATTCTGAAGTATTTCACGAATCCACCGATAACAGCAGACAGTCAGACTCGATTTCTTACCTTACTTACTGCACGGCAGATGGGAAAGAGTCTCACATCCGAATATGCCTGTTATCCAAAGGCTGCATACAACCCTGGATGGGACCACGTTTGTATTGCGGACAATAGTGATCGTGCAGAGTATTTGCACAGAAGGGTCCATTACCTACACGAGAATTGGCCCAGACAGGTAAGGAGTCGTACCGTTACTTCGCGTGAGAGTAGGCAGCTTACGTTTCGCCCATCAGAAGGCGGCAAAATGCGTATCTTGTCGGCTGAATCCGGGGCAGTTGGTATCGGTCAATCTCCTGACTCTTTCCACGCTTCAGAGTGTGCGTTCTGGGCGGATTTCGCTGGATCAATGTTCTTAATCTGGCCATCCCTTATTAATAGGGACAAGGCACTCGCTATATTTGAATGTACGCCTTGGGAGGCCCGAAGCGATTGGCATGAGCACTGTTTGGAAGCAAAGAAGGGTACAGGACGCCATTTATATAAATTCTTCCCTTTTTGGGATGGAAAACTCAATCGCAGAATTTGGCAAGACGATTGGGTTCTAGAGAATGAAGAAATCAATCTTCTCAGTCGATACCAGTCTACTGGGCTGACAAAAGAGAATCTTGCGTTTCGTCGGTTCATGTTGACGACAGATGCGGAATTAAGACGTAAACCAGAGCTATTTGGCGTTTTTTATCCCTATGATGACATTAGTTGCTGGGTACTCGCTGCGCAGGCGGCAATTCCGGGACAGGCTCTCGAAAGACACCGTGAAAAAGAGAATGTTCGATGGCGAGGCCCATATATGGAATATGAGCAACCAGAGTCAGATGC
Source organism: Candidatus Pacearchaeota archaeon (assembly GCA_002690445.1). The sequence goes on along the minus strand of NZER01000420.1, from coordinate 26,374 downwards.
GGTTTACGTTATTGGTGTTGATCCTTGTGGGCACGCCTCCCGTGACCATGCATCTTTCCAAGTGCTAAAAGTCTATGATGGCGAATGGACACAGGTTGCTACGTTTGCAGAGCACAGAGAACCCCTGGCATTTTCTCAAAAACTGATGAAAACAGGTTTAAAATACAACAATGCGACTATTGTTGTTGAATCCAATGGTGTCGGGCAAGGCGTACTCTCTCTTCTTCGTGAATGGGAGTATCCACGTATTTTCTTTGAAAAGAGACAGCGACCTGGATTCACATCAACAGCCAAGTCACTCGACCAAACTTTGGGCTGGTTGATTGATGCTCTACTCGATGATTTGGAATTGAATGACGAAGATACAATTGAGCAGTTGATGAGTTACAAGAATGATAAGCGAATCGAAGAAAGCGCAGCAAGTGAGATTGTCCGTGGGCAAACCAATCGAAAACGTCGAGATCGGCACCATTGGGATAAAGTTAGTGCGCTTCAAATGGCAATTGTAGGTGCTCGATATGCTCCACGTAGATACAAGCCCAATAGGGATGCTAACGGAGAAAATGTTATCGAACTTCGTCCATATACGTATAATGAGAAAACTGAGATGTTTAACCGTCGAAAAGTGCGGAAACGTTACTGGCTCTAGGAGATATTATGAGAAGTACCGGAGGTAAAAAACAGAAGTTTCTGACAACGGGTCAAGCTACTAGAATGGCTCTTGCAGAGCAGAAGAGAGAAAGACGAGCATCTGTACAAACAGCGAAGGCAGAGAGAGCCTCCCAAAAAGCAGAAAAAGCAGAAGAAGCGGGAAAGCCTCGTAAAGCAGCCCGAAAAAAGAAAAAAGCAGAAAAGAAAACGATGAAAGCTAGGAGATTTCTGGAATCGGATAAAAGCGATAGTAAAACAGCAGGGCTGCAGAAAAAACTAAAAGGTGTCGGAAAACGTGCATTGGCGCATAAAGCCAGTGTGCAGCCAGATATAGCCAAATCTGCAGTAAAAAAACATAAAGCCAAAAAACTCACTGCCAAAGCAGAAAAAGCAGAACAGAAAAACAAGCCAGTGAGAGCAGCGAGGCTCAAAGCCAGAGCCGCCAAGAAAAGAATTCAAGCAGATAAGGCAAGAGCCGAAAAAGGCCAACGGAAAGCAGCGAAGGGACGAAAATACTAATGGCTCTGGATCCGAAAACAATCACAGCGATTATTGATGCCCATGTTTCTAGGGCAAATAAAGAGCATTCTACTTGGGATAAGTGGCGTGCCTGGTATCGTTCCGAATATTGGGGAGATAGCAGTACAACCAATGATGCTCTCCTGATCGAGAACAATTATCTCTATCCATTCTGCGATACGATGGTTGCCAGCGTTACGCCTCCGACACCACGAGTGACCTGTAATCCGCGTAAGCAAGATGAAGAAACAATGCTTGCTGCTCGTTACCGAGAAGCTCTTGTCAATGACATTCTCTATCGAACAAAAGCCCATCAAACGCTATGGAAATTGGCAACGATGGCATCTGTCTACCCAAGGGCACTCTTAAAATGCGTATGGAATTTTGCACGCAATCGACCAGACTTCGTAGTCTTAGATCCTCGTTATTTCTTCTTCGACATGAGCGTGTCGCGTTGGGACGACATTCGTTATGCAATCGAAGTAACAACACTTACCAAGGCAGAGTTTTTCGCCCGCGCTGGGAGGAAACAAAAGAAACGAGGTCGAACCTCTCAATACGATCCTGCAATTGTCAAAAAAGCGAGATTCGGAAGCTTCCCGAAGTGGCTCCAAGACAGAGAGCAAACCTCCGCATCTATGAACAAAGAAATCCAGGATGTGTTCGAATGGGTCACTGTCTACGAGGTTTACGACTTCACAACTGAACGATACTACCACATGCTACAGGGAGAAAAGGAACCGCTATTCGAGGGTGATCTTCCTTATGTGTTCGTTAAAAACCCCTTTTCAATGCTGGTTTTTAATGAAAATCTAGCAGACATTGGTGGACTCGCAGATAGTCAACTTGTAGAACGGCAACAGCGTCGTCTTAATGAACTTGACACATTAGAACTGCGCCATGCCCAAGCAAGTATCCCTGTTACAATCGTGAATGAAGGTATGTGCGATGATCCAGAAGATTTCGTAGATCAAGTTGCAACTGCTACAAGCCCCGGAGATGTCGTCCGTTTGATGGGTAAGAATGCAGCAGGACTTGGTGATATTATTGGACAGACGCCAACTTCTTCGCTCCTCCCAGAATTTGCAGATATCCGTGATCGGATTGAGAATACGATCCAATTTGTCTTGGGCATTCCTGACTATGCTCGTGGAGTTGCTGGTTCTTCAGAAGTAGCAACTGAATTGGCTCTTGTTGATTCAGCTATGCGTACTCGTCTGGGCCGTAGAACCAAGCTTATTAACGATGTTATTCGACATATGGCAGAGTGTATAATCGGACTCTACGAAGAATTCCTAGATCACGAAACAGAAATCCCTGTTCGTGTCACAGGTGACAAGGATGCTATTACAGTTGCACGTAAGCATCTTCAGAGTCGTAATCCACAGAAAGCAGAAGAACTCCGTAAACAGGGGAAAACTATAGAAGAACCATTAGAAGTGGATTTTGAAGTTATACCCTATAGCCCAACAGAGAATAGTAAAACTGCTCAGATTAAGAAGATGACACAGTTCATGGAACTTCTGATGCAATCAGAGCATGTGGATAATAGGAAAGTCATGTTTCATCTTGTAGATCTTCTAGATCTTGGATCTGATGTTATGGTTTCTGAAGAACAAGCTGCAGCAGCAAAAGAACAGGCAATGGCAGAACAATTGCAACAATCTCAGATGAGTGAAAAAATGGCCGAGGTTGAGAATATAGATCCGTCAGCTATGGGTTCTGCCGGTCCACAGGATACAATCGCTACAGGTGGAATGCCTGCAGGAGCTTCTGAAGTTCCTGTGGGTGCAATGGATGCAATGGCAGGTGGCGCAGGCCACCCAGCACCAGGAGTATAAATGTTCGCTATTCTTGCCCCCCTTATAGCAGCCCCAGCAGCAGCAGCCGCCGTTCCAGCAGCAGCGGCAGCAGCAGTACCAGCAGCAGCGGCAGCAGCAGTACCAGCAGCAGGAGCAGTAGGAGCCGGAACAGTAGCAGCAGCCCCAGCAGCCGCACCTGGTATTGGAGCACTCGCCAAAGGTGTAGGTAAAAATGTAGTTATGGGCTTACCAAAAGCAATGGAATAATCTGGAACATCAGATTATCTTGCAGAATTAAAACAAAGCGGGGAACAGGCTACACAAAACATAGCACCTGTTGAAGAGCCAACCCGAACCGAACTACTTTCGAGGGCTAAGATGGATGCCGTTAGGAACATAACATAAGCCATGCCTCTCTATGATATTCAATGCTCTGATTGTGGGTTAATAGAAGACGTTATTTGTTCTTCCGAAGAAAGAAATACCTGTCCCGAATGCTTGAAACCAGCAAAGATGAAACCGATCATGCCCCGTTCTAGTGGAATTATCTGGGCAAATGCGGAACGTTCCTCTCAATTGGGCAGAACATTTTCTACAAATAAAGAAAAACGAGATTGGTTAAAAGCCCATCCAAATGTTTCTGAAATAACGACAGGATCTACAGAAGATCGGCATATGCGAGCTAATTTACAGGATCGAGCAGATAAAGCAGTTCAGAAGAAGGGCTTTAAAGATATGGCGCATTGGAACGTGGAAGCTAAAAAACATAAAACTGCTGCAGGAAACTTGACAAAACCCCCCATAAATAAGTAAGAATATTCTATCTTGGAGAAGATGTGGCGATCATAAATCCTCCACCACTGGCGAACGACAATATACTTCAGGAAGCTGTAAGTAGGGTTGCAGAGCTTTTGCCTAACTTACGGCTTTCCCAATTTTCTGTTTTTGGGGATAAGAAAGAGTCACTGCCAGCAGAAGAAACACTACTACCCCAAACTGCAACACAAGAAACTATTGCTGCTTCGACTCCAGCCGAAGAACGGTTACAAGCAGCACGACAAGCTTTAATAAATCAACAAGATCTTCGAACACCAGAGGGGATAGCCTAATGCCTGAAGGCGGCCAACCATATCCAAATGAGATTATTGAAGGAGTTCTAGCTTCCGATAATCCTACAGCAGATGAAATTATAAATGCTTTGGATGCTGGGGGATTTGTAATCTCTACAAAACCACCAGCAGAAGAACCGATGATGGATGAAGAATTACCCCCAGTGGAAGAGGGGGGAGGAGAAATGGGATTACCACCGGGGGTACCGGGAGAGATGCCCCCTAATCCTGGTAATCCTGGTGGACCTCCAGGAAAATCGGCTTTAATCATCGCAGTACGCGGAGCAATGGATGAAGACAAAAAACGAAAATCTAAAGCTAAAAGTAAAAAGGAAGCAGTAGCATGAGTGAAGTTCAGACCAGCCCCGAGAGTACGCCAGAGGTATCTACTCCTGCGCCTACTTCTGTGGAGTCTAGCCAGCCGTCTGGGTCAGTGACGGAAACTGCGCCTGCTGGGAATGAAGCGGTAGCTTCTGTTCCAGCATCAGAGGTTATGGACACATCTGTTCAGACACCGCAAGATAATGGTTTGGGGGATTTCGATCCTTCAGCCTGGGATGGCAATTTAGATCTGTTACCTCCTATACTTAAGGAGCCTGTTAGTTTTCTGCATCGTCAGTTAGAAAGCGGGTATACCAAAAAGTTTCAAGATTTATCAGATCAACGCAAAACGTTCGAAACAGAACGTGATGAGTGGACCAGTACAAAAGAAGCAAATGATCTGAGATACGGTAGTATTGAAGAAGAGCGAAATCTTCTTCAGGAATTACTGCAGGGAGCGGAAGATCCGCGAATCGCTGAACTTACCACTGCTAACGAGGCATATGAGGGGAAGTTTACTACACTTCAATCCGAATATGATCGTTATAGGCAAATGGTAGAGAAGGATATCGAGGCACAGGCAGATCAATATGCAGAGCGTTTTAAAACTGAAAACGCTGAAATCTTTGACAGCGATGAAAAACGCGCTGAACTTATGGGTCTACTCGATGCGGACTGGGATCCCGAAATTGCGGTTAAGCTGGTAGGACGTGACGAATCGTTTGTAAATTTGGCAAAAGAGTTGAGGGAAAAGGGTGTTCCCCCCCAAGTCGCTATTGAACACGCGATGTTGAAATTGGGTAAGAACAATGGTCCCCGTGTTCCTCGACCGGGTGCTCAAATTACATCTGGTGCTGCAGAACGGAATAATCCCGCTAGTGTTCCAAGCGCACAGACGCGATACGCTAACTCCAATCGTCAAGCACGAACGTCGGCTGCACAAGAAGCTCTTTTATGGGCTAAACAGCAGCGGTCTTAATTTTTTTAGAGGACATATTACATGCCTACCAACGCTGATGTTCTAAACTTTGCAACTCAGAAGTTGATCCCAAAGTGGACAGAACAATTTTACCAACATCACCCCATTCTCGATAAGGTTCTTCTTAAGGGCAATATTGAGAAAGGAACCCAAGGTGGACCTTACCTGGAATTCCCCGTTGTAACCAACGGTCCTGGTAAAGTGACGCGGATCGAAACAGGTTCAGAAGTCTATGCTTCAACCCGTCGAACTGTCGGAACTCGCGGGCAGATTTATTGCCCCCGTATGGTCTATTCTTTCATCATTCCTGGAAAGGACTTGGCTGAAGCCTCCGGTGAAACCGCAATCGCTCGATTGATCAAGGTTTATCCTGAAGCTGCTCTCATGGAATTCCACGAATATATCGTTAGCCAGATTGTCAATGGTAACGGTAGCACCAACAATGTCGAAGGTATGTTGACGTTGAATGGTAACACCACGTTCGATCCACAAGGAACGGCTGTTAATGGTGTTCTGGACTTCGTTGCTCCAGGTTCTCAGACTGATGTAGTCTTGGGAATCACGAAAAGCAATACCACAGGTTGGTACAACCAATACCAAGTTGTGTCTTCCTTTGCGACCAACGGTCGTAAGCAGATGCGACGAGTTTATTGGGATGCTTCTCTGCAGGGAAAACAGGGTGGTCCAGTAGATCTGATGATTGGTGACATCGCTAGTTACAATAACTACTACGATGACCTTGATGATCAGGTTCGTTATGCCACTTCCTTCAAGGGCGAATCAGGCAAGGCTGTAAGGCAAGGTCTGATGTTCCAAGAAGCTGAGTTCTATGTTGAGCCAGATTTGGATACAACGTTGTCTCAATTTGATGGTTCTGCAGCAGCTAGTAAAGGATGTATTTACTACCTCAAGACTGATTCTTGGCATATTTATACTCAGGGTGAGGATACTGGAATGGAAACCAAGGGAGACTTTGCCTTCCGTGGTCCCGTGAAAGTACCAGGACAAGACGCATGGGAATGGGAAATCGTTCTCTCAATGCAGATGTACTGTGATCGCCTCAACGCTAATGGTGTCGTCGCCGGCACTGCTGTCTCTTAAGGAGGTTTATTATGTCTAGTACAAGAACAATGGGTATTGCCGTTACTGATACGGGCACTACTCAAGTCCTACCGCTCGGTTTCGAGTATCACGAACCTGCTTCAGGTGATGATCAGGGCGAAAAAGTCTGGGTCTACGTCTATAATGACGAAGCTTCGGCTGCTTTTGCCCAAGGTACTGTAGTCATGCGAGATGCAGCGACCACAACATACGATGGTGTTAAGTCTACGGCTGGTGTCGTTCCTGCATATCGTATCTTGGGAGTCGCTCAGCACGCAATTGCTGCTGGTTCCTATGGTTTCATCCAAAAGAAGGGTATTGCTGAAGTTTTGGCTGGTACTGGAACGATTGATGTCAATGAATCAATCTGTGCTGATGGATCTGTTGCGGGTACCGCAATGGAATCGTCGGCTCTCAGTGCTGCTCAAGAGTTCTCTTGCGATTTTGGCTGGGCGACTGAGGATGCGGCTGCTGCGGCTTTGGCAACCTGCATGATCAACTGCCTAGGTTAAATAGTGAATAAAGGTGAAATCCGTACTCGTGTTCTTGAACAGGTAGATTGGAATCCCAGCCAGTCTTCCGAGTTCAAGGCACGTGTGGATCGCCTCATAAATCGGGCCTACCAGATCTTATCTCTGGAGGCCCCATTTTTGTTTTTTGAGAATGAAGCACGGATCATCACTCAATCCGATGTAGTTTCTAATACAGGTGAAGCTACTGATGTTCTTGCTGTCGATTCTTCTGATACGTATGTATTGAAGAGATCTTATCCAGTAGGGACAACGATCACGAATACGTGGGTAACAGACGGAACTTGGGATGGACGAATGATTGAGGTAACTCAGTCAGACGGTACTGTTCTACGTCGCCGTTGTCGTGAGTTTTGGACGGTTGAAGGTAGCTTAACTTTCGGTATAGACACAGTTGACTACGTTACTATTGATGTCCCATGGCCAAACAGTACCGATACTGGAATGACTTATCGGATCTTTACTCCGCATTACTATCTACCAGCCGATGTGAGTGAGATCCGTTCTGCTCGATTGTGGTCCGATACCCATTATCAGATGGATGTAGCGACACAGCACGACATGGAACGATATGAATATCTAGATTATAAGGGCAGTACAAATGGTCGGCCCCATGTGATTTTTCGGGGGAGCCACCGCCAGATCGACGCTCCCAATACTGCTCCTATAGCAGCAATTAAAACCGATCATGGAGGTGAGGATTGGTTGGGGCCAGAACCCGCAGGAGTCTTCGACTACTGTTTCACCTATGTATGGGGAAAGAGAGAATCAGAACTTCAATCACCCCAAGGGCATTATGAACCATTGTGGGAAAGTGCCCCATCACCCATTAGTGCTAAAGTTGAGATGGATCAGCTTCATCAGAAGATATCATCTACTCAAATCATTACAGTAACTCTCCCTAATATCGATCATGCATTGAATTTCTATAAAGAATTAGTGGGAAGTTCTCTCTTAACTCCCACACGGTCTACACATTCCGGTATAAAAAAACGAATTTATGTTCGTCGGTATGAAGCGTACTCAGATCAACCTGTTGGTTCTCCAACCATTGAAACACCTGAAATCTTCTTTCTACTAGAAGAAGTAGATGGATCTGAGGAAATATATACCCATAATGGTAGTGTTATTCCTGACTACTACCGCCGATTGAAAGAAGTCCACGGATATCAATCAATCCGTATGTGGCCCAATCCAGATGCTAGTTATGAAGTCGATTTACGAGTATTACGACGGCCTCAACCACTTGTACATGATCACGATGCTCCCCGTATCCATGAAGAGGGTGTTGATTTAATCATCCAACGTGCTCTTTCACTTCTATATGAATTACAGGGTAATCATGAAGTGTCAGCATTAGCCACTCAACGATATGGTGACATCCTCCAAACTTTAACCAAACGCTTCGGGAATCTTACTCGATTACGGCCAACCAAAAGGGCGGCTAGAATTGGAAAACAATCTCGTGAAACGCGTGTCAGGTATACAGAATAATGCATATTTTTCAAACCCCTCCCGATCCCAATGTTCTTTTTTATACTCGTACTCGCGATAATGGAGTCATAGAAATTGCTACCATTAGCAGTATCTCACTTCGAGGAGAGGATGTCTGGGAAGCCTTGTTTCTTATTCCCGGACAAGCTCCAGAAACCATTAATCAATCTAATAGCCATCTAAAAAATTGGGATCCTGTATATGCGGTAACTACCGATATAAATGGTGAACTGATTGAACGTATTGCTCAAAGAGTAGTTGAGATTCTAAACGAGGAGGAAGAAGAGATCGAAGCTGGTGATATTGTTGAATCAGCTATGGATATCTTAGAAGAAGAAACCGTTGCAGAAGCTGTTAAAGCAGCAACAGAAAAAACGAATAAGAGTTTTGTCTGCGATGAGTGTGATAAGAGCTATATCTACGAGAAAGCTCTATATTCGCATAAACAGCGTTTCCACGCTGTAGCAGTTTAATCGAATGAGAGGGGCTATAGTATGGCTGACCAACGGTTCCGATATACTACTGAACCTCTCATTCTTCGGTCCGAATCTGGGCAATTAATACTTCCAGAGCAGATCGCGAGTGAGATTAAGAATTTCGTATCTACTCCACAAGGTACGCTTACTTCAATCGAAGGTCCGACTCCCTATGTTCCTCGTGCGGACGCGGATAAGGGTATTACTTTCTCACCCGATGTTATAAAGGCTTTTGAGTATACGGGTAAGATTACCGGAATATTCCATGCGTTATTGATGCGCAGATCAAGAGACATTCTTCTCATTCAGGATGGAGATGAGATAAAAGTCCACCAAGGCTGGAAAACAGGGACAATAAATGCCTGGAAAACATTGATCGGACCAGCATCATCCAGCCCAGATATAGAAGTTAATCTTTCTACGGATGGGCAACCCGCATTCCCATGTCAGTTTGAAGCGACACCTACGGGTATTATCATCGTTCCTCAACCGTATGAACGAGCGTATTTCTATGATGGGGATACGATTCTTCCACTTGGCTATAATACAACACCGTCTCCACCTACTGGTTATGGCCCTGAAACGGTAAATCCTGCAGCCGGATACAATAAGACAAATGGCCTGGGGCCGAATGAATCTGGATACTCTGTTGATCAGCTTGGAACTGGGAATAAGGGCATCTTCAAAGATTATGGCATGGGTCGAATCGGAACATTCCAATATCAAGAGGCATCCACTACAGATGAAGGGGGAGATCGAATCCTCAAAGGTATCTGGCAAGGAGCAGTCCAGTGGATTGATTATTTTGGAAATCTGTCTCCTATCTCAGCACGCTCTAACGAGATTTCTGTAGATATGCAGGCCGTTGGGCACTACAAAGAAGATTCTGCGATAACCGGCGAACTCATTGCAGTAACAGTAGACCAACTCGGTAAAACCTTTGCTTGGGCCAATATAGATACAGGACCAGAAGGTACAGTTGGTCGCAATTTTCTCCGTACTCGGGATCAGGTTAATTCGGGCACTGCGAAACTTTTCCACGTATCAGGTAATGTTGGAGCAGGTGCTGCTATTAGTGCTTTTGCTACGATCCCAGATAACATCTCAAATCGACTTCCTGATAATATCCCAGATTCATGGTTGTTAACGGAACCCAGAGATGTTCAAGCTGTACCCCTATTTAAACTTTGCAAAACAGCTTTTGGCCGACTCTGGGTAGGGAATACATACTCAGATCCTGGATTATTAATGTATTCAATTCCAGGTCGATATGGCACTTTTGAAAGTGGAAGCGTCATGTACCCAGATCCCAATGGGAATGAATTAACAGGTCTTTGGACTGTTCCTGAAGGGCTTTTAGCCATGACTGAATCTTCGGCGTATTTGATCGCGAGATCGAATGATGGCCGAGGCTTTCGGGCTGCTACACTCAGTACAACAGTTGGATGTATAGCTCCATCGAGTTTTGGTACGATGAATGATGGTTCTGTTATCTGGCTTAGTCGCGATGGATTCTATAGCTATAAAGAAGGATCACTTACTCACATTAGTAAGATCATACATCCTACAATCCAACGTATTAATTGGGGCCGCGCTCTTAGAGCATGTGCCGCTGTCGATTCTAGATCCCAAGAATATCGATGTTGGTTACCCATTGACGGAGCAGAAGATAATGTACTTGCGTTAGTGTGGGATGGCGTAGGATGGCGTAGACGGAAACACGAAAGGCTTCATTGTGTATGCGTGACCCGAGATCATCGTAGATATATGCTTGGCGGGGGCAAAGCAGAGATATTCACAGAAACTGCAAGCCAGTTCAATGACGCTTCTTTAGCAACTTCGACAGAAGGTGTATGGTTACTCGATCATGGTGTAGAAGATGCTCAGGCAGCTTTTCCGATTGCTCGATTGGAAACTAGTTGGATTTCGTGGATGAAATCAAAGGAAAAGAGATCCGTTAAAACCATTTACATTGCTTTTAGAGAAACATATGAAGGTTCAGTAACTATAAAAGTATACCGAGATTGGCGAGAGAGAAGTACCCCCATTTATTCCGATACTACTTCAGGAACTTTAGTTCTAGAAGAAGATCTTCCAGCATTGTGGGATACGACACGCTGGGATGAAAGTGACGCGGAGTACACAGCACGACGCCCCTATTGGAAAAGAATTGATATCGATATTCCAAGTTGTGAAGTCTATAAAATTGTTATCATAGCAACGAATCGAGTTGAGTTTATAGGTATGACTATTGACGAAGAACCCAAATTAGGTGGGTTTGGTAGTAGAATCTCGTAGGAGAAGTAATGGCACACATATTCCCCAAACGGCGATTTTCTTCTGATGAAGCTGTAGATCCAGAAGAGATCAATGAGAATTTTTACCCGAGTTTAAATGAAGTACAGGGTAAACTTAACGAGCATAATTTCAAAGCCGAAGCTTTTGGAGCAGAGACATATGGAGCAGGACTCGATAATGATTGCGTATTATCGATGCATTACACCAGACAAACTGTTGATCATGGCTTCGTACATACTGTAGGAGAAGGTGGGCTTGTATTAGGGAATACCCCTACTCGTGAACCTACTGATGCTTTCATTATTGAGCAGTCTCAGACATGGCAAGATGTAGATGATATGTCGATTACAGTTACTACGGATAACTGTGTTGCTTGGATTCAGGCTTCTTTTCAACTATGCACAGTTCGTGATTCAACCTTTTCTGCTTCATCTTTATTCGGTGGTTCAGGCGAAGATGTATGGCCACATCCGGGAATCCAATGTGCTCTTGCAGTTGACGGTTCTGTTATTCCAGAAACGATTACAGGGAGCCTAGAAAAATCCAATGATCATACAGGTGAAGGTCTTGCTCATTATGCGAATGGGGTGGTAGTCGATACAATTACATCATTAGCAGCAGGATCACATACACTCACACTGAAAGCTCGTGTAGCCAATGATCCTTTTTATAATACTCAGATTTCTTCTCTCTCGGCTTCAGCTAACTCTGAGTCTCTGACTATGTGGATAGGATCCCGTACACTAATTGTCTTGGAGATGCGATGAGCACTTGGCTATCAATACAGGATGGAGATTCAATTACTGCAGAAGGTATTAATGATAATTTTACAGCAGTAGAAGACCTGGTAAATGATATTGGTCCAGGGGATGTAATGGTAGAAGCTCTTACTCGTGAGCATCTCCCTAGTGTAGTGGGTGTTGCGGGGGAAGCAACTATTTATGGAGTAGATCATGCGTATACCGTTCTCGATTCTCCATATAATCCAGATTACGACGAAGCTTCTGTAAATGCATGGAGTGAGATTAATAGTAATGGTGGAGGTACGACTTCTGCTGCTGATTTTATGTACAATAAAACCGATCCCATTGTTCTACAGACAGGGGGAATTAAAACAGCTTTAGATGGCGTTCTGGTAATGTTTAACGGCCACATAAAGAAATTATGGCAAACAGAAAATCAAGAAGGATTGCATGATATCCACGCTATCTTTAGGATATCGGTAACGGATTCTTCGGGTAATAAGAGGTTTTTAATAGGATCTGAACGTTTTGCAGACTCAGAGTTGAGTTGGTACAATCATGTTCCTACTTCACTAGGTGCTGCAGACAAGCAGTGGAAAATGGCGGATATTGCTATTCGACATGTCATCACAGCATCTGATGTTATTGATGGATCTCTACAGACAGTAAAGGTCCATATAGCTGTTGTTGCGGCAACACCCCCTTCTGGAGCATTATTTAGTGGCTATGGAACGTGCGGATTATCAGGGTGTGACCTAGCTGTTATCCCCTTTCAAAAATTACTTACGGCACATTAAATGGCACTAAATCTTACAAAGTTTACTGCAAATTCAATCCTTGATCCAAGCGATGTGAATACGAATTTTTATGAGGGTAATAACAGTACGGATTCCCTAGCTGTACTTAATGGAAATCTTAATACGGATCACCAGTCTGGTAGTTGGACACTAGGATCCAGACATATTCGCGCAGGGAATATGTGGGGTTCTAGGATGTCTGGTCAAACAGGTATTCTCGATTATCAGAATCTGTTGTTCGAGGGAACAGACGATACCGGAGATGTAGTTGATAAAGTAGACCCCATTCCAGGGGCATCAACTACATTCTATCTTCCATTTGACGCTAGTATCGTAATCTGTACATGGCAAATTGTAGTAGCAGGAACTCCCCACTCAATGCGCGGAGTTCCTGATAATCGGGAGTCAGGAGATATTGGCGAGGATACTGAGCAGAGTATTCGTTTTTTCTACGACTCTAACGAGTACACAGGGCAAATTCGATATGCCCCGACAGGCGGATATTATGACGATAGTACCGCGCCAGATGAGCATTATCGAATGACCAATCGGGACCGTATCTGGTCTGGGCAGAAGTTGTTCACAGGCGGATCAGGCATAAGAACCAAAGGTTGGCACACAGCTTGGCTTGGTTGCTTTGTAGGAAGTACACAGGTGCTTCGTATTCGTACACGGAATATGAAAGTTCTGTGGTTTAAATAGGAGAAAACATGGCTCTTGATTGGAAAAAAGCAGGATTAGCAGCACTTAATCCTATGGCGGCTGCAAATGTAAGCGCGATTAAAAAAATGGTGGATCCATCCCCAGATCCTGGTATGGAGGAGCATTACGAATCTAAGGGTCTGGGGGACATGTCTGGAAAAGAACGCAGACTAACGAGAAGGGCCGACAGAGGTAATATTACTGCAGCATCAAAACTTGAACAAATAAGACTAGCGGACGAAGCGGCAGCAGCAACAGGGAAAGCTGAACAAACTGATGTTAATAAAACTTTTAGCGACTACCAAGAACAGATAGCTGCAGGAGAACAAGCCGCCGTTCGAGAATTGGTTGAAGCAGAAGGGGGCCGAATGGGGCCAGGTGGAAAAATGCGGCAAGCCCTGCAAACAGTAGGGGAAGCGACCAAAGAAAAATTGGCTGCAGGTTATGCGAGTATCAAGGAAGTTATGGATAAAGCAGCAGCCCTAAAAAAGCAGAATCTTCGAACACTTCTCTTTGCTAGGGGTGATGCGGAGCTTGCCCAGAGTATGCAAATGGTAGCGATAGTATCTTCAATGCTATCCCAAGGTATGGGGGGTGTATCCGAATCAGTGGCAGCAAGCCCCACTGCAACAACACCAACTGCTCCCGCCCCCGCCCCTACTCCCACTTACTCTGAACCCCCAATAATTCCTGGATAAATTATGGCTGAACCAGTAGATCTTACCCAGTTACCACCTGAGCTACAGGCGTATCTAAACGAATTTCCCCAGGCTAGAAGACGCGCCATCTTAGCCAAACTTGGGGTGAACGTGGCTACTCTTTTTGGTTTCAAACCCACGCCTCCACCAGAGGATGATACAGAGCTAAGGCGTAGGCATCAGCTTGCTGCGCTTAAACTGAAACAAGGGAGCGATAAAATAAAAGCGGAGATGGTTAAGAACGAATCGACTTTTGCTCGTGAATACCACAGATGGTTTGTCCAGCTACACGGTGACTTAGGTGAATTCGCTGGAGAGATAAGAGGGGATCTCTATTCAAAATTAGATAAAGATCAACAGAGAGCCATGGATCGGGGAATGTCAGAAGTGGAGGAAGCTAAAAAGCAACGGGCACGCAATGGTTGGGACGAACCGTTCGAAGCGTGGTCACGTGGGGAGGGCATGAACTCCAAAATGAAGGCGACCCTCCAAAGCTATGAAGCTTATCGTGGAAGTTGGGATAAAATTACGGATGCTGCTGGAAAAGAGATATTCACACCTGTTCTCAAGTCAGAGGATCGAGTAGGCTTTTTCCAGAAACTTTATTCTGATCTTCAAGCATACCCTGCTGAAGAGACAGCCTTCATCATAGCCCAACTACAGCATTGGGATACTAGTCGTGCAGGTAGTCTTAATTTCGATTTAAAGGCTGAACTGGGACTCTACGCAGAATCAGATGAAAAAGTAATGCAACCAGGAGGGCTTCTGGTAAAGCCCCTGACAACAGGCCGAGGTCACTATCCCAGTCTTCTAGAGGCTATAAGGAGTGCAGACGCCGTTAGAAAAACCAGAGAATCAGTGGATGCAACACAGACACAAATAATAGAAAATGCATATGCGCAAATGGATGCTGTTGATGTAAGTATGCTCGATCAGAGAGATCAAGCAGCACTAAGAGAAGCTGAAGACCAGAGAAGATCAGTCTACGATGCAATTATGTCTATCGGCCCTGAATTATTGCAGGCTGAAGAATACGCTGACAATAATCCGGTTCAGTATGACAGTGGAGCAGTGCGTCCACCTCCAAACGCATTAATTCCCACTGAAATAGAGATTCGTACTGAAGAAGAGGTAACGGGAGAACCCGGAGAGCCATCGGTAGGGGTTCCTGCAATAACAGCACCCGGAGGCGTACCCTTACCAGGAGTAACGGCACCCGAAGGTGTACCCTCTCCAGTCGCTGACCCAACTGGTGCAGCCGTGGGAGCACCCACTAGAGGGACTACCCTATTTGATCAGCTTAATGCAGCTTTGGCAGGTACACAGGAAGATATAGTTGATTTTGTAAAAAGCATGGGCGATGAAGCAAATCAGAATGATCCTGCCTATCAGCAGATGGCTCACTACCTGTTAGCCGATCCCATGGTTCAAAAGAAAATCAAACAAGAAGGATGGGAGAATGTTCCAAATAAGGATCGGTTCCGCTGGATGGCTGAAGATATGGAGAAACAAGGGGCGGCAAGTAGATCGGCAGCATATGACAAACGTTATGGAAGGGGGGATAAAAAACCCCAAGAGCTTTTCTACGGTAAGAAACTGGGCGAAAATATTGGTGGTCTTTTAACTGCGGCTGGGACTGGATTAAATAAACTAAAAGACGAAAGCGGTAAAGAACAAACGGAAACGGGAGAGCAAACAACAAGGGGTGAACCCACGGAAGCAGATGCGCAAGCAGCATCTCGGCCCGCTGATGCTAAACCCGCAATACCAGACGAAAGCACACAGGACATCTTCCGTAGAGCCAATAAATGGGCAGATGACCGTGAGTTCGACACCAATAGAGAGGGGATCGTCATAGATGATATAAATGGAACTCTCTATGTAAGTAATGGAATAGCTTATTGGTACGACTGGAAGTCAGGAAGAACAGTTCGCGTTTCTGGGGATAAGAGTGGCCAAGAGCTTGTAAGCGGAGCAACTGGCAAACCCCTTAAAATAGAGCCACTTTTAGAGGAATTTCGCCAGAAGAAACAAGGCGCTCTTTATGACGAAACGAGAGATATTGAAAGCCTGGAAGATCTAGACATTCCTGATATTACTAGGGAAGGGAAGGGGGTCCAGGAACAGGGTCGAGCAGCTTCCCGGTACAACCAACAGGGTGAATTAATAGGTAGTCGAGGAATGGGGGATGTCCGAGAAGGGCAAACTCTTGCAGACATTAAAGCAATAGAGGATCTGCAAACTTCAATGGGAACAGATCCCCGTTTCCGGGTTGGCACCACACGTTTGGAAGAAGATACTCAGTCACTACCTTTCTTTATCCATCCTTCAGAAATAGACGGTATGACATTTCGAGAAGCCAAGAGTTTCATTCAATCTAAATTTGATCAGGAAGGTTTAAAGATTACTGATGAAGATCTAGACGAGTTGGTATCACCATATCGCCCAAGAATACCTGCTGGAACAGTTAGAGACGAGGAAAGAGATATCGTAGCCGGGGATCCTGGAGTCTACTACGATCAGAAGCGTAGAGACGCCCTTAAAAGTAAGCTCGATCCTACTGTAGACCCGATAATGACTGATGTAGAGCAAGAAAAGCTAGACGAAAATGTCGCAAAACGGATGAGACAAGGGCAAGCACAAGAAGACATAGCATTGCAAACAGCCCAGCAACGAGAGTGGAAAGAGACTGAAGCTGAAGAAGCAGCGCGGCGTAAGGCTGAACTACAAAGTGATGTATGGGGTACGACAACAGCAGCAGAACAACGGAAGAAGAAAAGAAAAGAAGATGAAGAATGGGCAGGTAAGCCTTGGGGGTCGTACTAATGCCAACACAAGGTAAAGTTGCACCAGATCCCACTGACTATTCTAAAGGTACGGAAGAGGAAGAAGCTCAGTTCACGTGGGAACCTACAGGTTCCGATGTGGGAAAATGGGGCCTAATGAACACCAAGATGTATCTTGGCCATGGAATGGAATTCAGTCCAGATGAACTCCATGATCAGTATGACCCTAAGACTCTAAGGAGTACAGGTAAAACCTGGGTAAAAGGCGATGCTTACAACCGAGAATCGGAAAAAGTAATTTGGAGAGATACCACATTGCCTTTTAGAGTAAAGCTGTCTGTGATGAATGCAGTTAAAGACTCTCCTGCTGCAGCAGCAGCGATTATAAAAAGGATAGCTGATAAAACAGCCGAACAAGGTGTAAAGAACGTAGAGGCAGGCACAGCCTCTTATCCCTATGCTGGTAGCCGAGTAGATCCCCAGAAACTAGTAAAGCCGGTAGAACCTGCAGAACCTGAAAAAGTGGTCCCAGAGAGTCCTATCCTAAATATGCTCCGTATCAGTGGCGAGGAAGGCGGTACCTATCTTGCGGATAGGATAACCCACGATGGTTGGAATTCTTTAACTTCAGATGAAACAGACAGGATGTCGGAGATCTTGACAGAGACAAGGGGAAAATTAGCAGCGGTGTCTGCTGTTGATTCCGAAGAAGCTGCAAAAGATCCAGAAAAGCATTTCCGTCGAGTTCGTACTGAAGACTATACACCAGAAATGGGCGGTATAGCAGGACGCACAAAGGATGAGGAATTCGTTTTTATACCGGAAAAGTCTATATTAGATGTTGCTCAAAAAGATCCAGAAGAGTTTGAGGGGATTATACGTCGTGGCTACGAAGCACAACTGAAGAGTGGTGAAGCTGCTGTCCGCGAGCGGCTTTCAATAGCTGCAGGCGATGTACCAATTCCAATTGGTCCTGGTGGAATAGTTAACGAGAAAGAATTTGAGAAAAACTTATATGTCGCCCATCAAGCTTGGATCTTAGACCATGAATTCGGGGGTGTAGTTTTTGAGGATTTGGGCAAATTAAAAGTAGGAAAAACGGAAGAAGAAAGACAAGCTGAGATTGCTATCCGTGACGATGTAAACGAACGCGCCCACAGAGCAGCTTTACTGGATGTCCGTAGAGCCAAATTAGGTGGGAAAGGACTTGTCTGGGGGGCTTCGGAATGGGATCGAGATCGCGAGATGTTCGCAGAATGGCATGAAAACGCGAATTTTGCCAAATTGATGGGATACCCCACAGAAGAAGAAGTACGGGAATTCATAAAACCGCTTCCTGGGGATCCAAGTTTTGCGCTTAGTTGGAAAGGGCAAGAAGTAGGAATGGTAAGTGTAGAATCAGTGTTAGAGGAAGGCGGTGTATTCTGGACTGGAGTAGGACGTGCAATTCTGAATTCTGGGCAAACTGTTATTGGTATGCCCATGGCTTCGATGTGG
This sequence comes from Candidatus Pacearchaeota archaeon, assembly GCA_002690445.1. Next base: position 7,871 of record NZER01000420.1, on the reverse strand, counting down.
CCCGCTACAGTACGCTATGAATCAGAAACGGCTCGTGAATACCAAGGAGCACGGCCCTTAGATGCATGGGCATCGACGTTTGTTTCGTCATGGTACGCCGGTATGATGAGAACACACGAGGCTATGGGTTCTGAATACATGGCTAAGAAGGTTTTACCTCGGGTTACGGATGAACGCGGAGAAATAACACGAGGAAAAGGACTCGAATTAGTTGGCCGTGCTACACAAAATATACTCCGAAATATGGCGGGGCAGTATGAAGATCCTGAAGAAGTAAAATTCCTATTAGATAATATGCAGAAACATGTTCTTTTAGCTGATGTCATGGCCGATTATTATGGCCATCTTGCACGTTCACTGGACCTTAGCGATGATTCTGTAGAATGGTTTAGGAGAGGTGGTGCAGGATTGGGGTGGTCGGGTGAGTTTCTCCCTGTACTGGGAGGGGATCCTCTTACGGCTTTATTTGCTGGTTCAGGTAAACTAAATAAGATAATTGCAGAATATAGAACCATACGTAAGGAACAGGTTCTATTACCAAAGTTACTTGAAAAGCTGCAGCTAGACGTAGAAAACTTAGGAATGGGCGAGGCTATAAGAAAGCTCAAAGAATCTGGTGAAACCGGACGAAGGATAGCACCTCTCATTGAGAAAGATCATGCAATTGTAAACGGCTTTCTAAATGATGTAACTCTTCAGACAGATGCCTATACGGAAGCAGTTCGTAAATCAGAAATGGCTGTTGCTGAAGTGGCGAAAGAACTGGGTATGCATGTACCTCCGCACCGACTTCCAGGTAAACATCTTACGAGTGCTGAGAATGTTGTCCAATTCCTTACTAGACGCAAAGAATATTATAAGAAGAAAGGGATTCTAGACGATAAGGGTGAAGAATTGGCACTGGCCGATCTTGAAAAGGAATACGTAAAATTAGAAAAAGAAATCTTAGCGGTAACAAGACCAGGGGATCAGTTCGAAACAGCAACTGGGGCTATTTATACACGTAAAGGTGATAAATGGGAAACGGTAGTTGATAGCAAGACTTTCAAAGGTACAGCAAATGTCCCTTCTCGCCAACTTTTAGATGCTGAAGATATCCGTTCTACAGAAACAGCAATTAAAGAGATGGAAGAGGAATTAGCGAAGAGGGGTGCAACTCCTCTCCAACGTGCCACATTCATAGAACATCAAATATCTATCCGCAGAGCACGGTTTCTTCGCGATACTCTTGAACATATGCACGCTGAAGAAGTATTAAGATCCTATAGAACAGGTGAAGCGGCTGTTTCTAAAGAATACGCTGAATTGACCAATGCATTAGCAAAACATCAAGAGGCTCTCACAGATGTTGATAAGAAATTAGCTAAAATCCGTGAAGAACATGGGCCTGATCTTGATGCGTATGCTGCTGCTGAAGAAGAATTTCTGAATACAACAACGCGTCTTGCCACTATGGAAGATAATCTAAAAATTATCTTGAAACGAGCTAATATTGATTGGGATGGAAAATTAGGAACATTAGATACGGCAGTAAGGAAACTACTCAAAAAGAAGAAGGCATTTAGGGAGGATGACAAAGCTCAAGCTATATATTACGCAAAACAGATCCCTCAAGATGCCGCTAGATTAACAAAGCCATATGTAGAGATAGACGGTAGCTACGTCGAAACAGTATTTTCACGGATGCAAAAAATATCCAAGAAGCTCCATAAAGTTGGACCAAAACAAAAACAACTAGAGCTAGCAAGAGAAGCAATTGACGCGCAACTTACTATTATTGGATCAAAACTCAATGGACCAACTCAAACAGTAGGGGGTAGAGCTACTTCTTCGGGTAGATACGTTCAAACAGATGCAGGGATCAATGAAGAGGGTATAAAAATGATCCGTAAGTTGTGGGTAGAAGAAGCAGGATTATCTCGTTTTATTACTCCTGAACAATTTGGATGGATTGTAGCCAAAGAGAGGAAGTTAGAAAAAGCAGTTGCCCGAGCAGGGAAAAAAGCCAAGAAAAGCGAGAAGACGTACCGTAAAATGCTCAAAAAAGATCCTGCAAAAGCGGAGATAAAAAAACTCCAGGATCTTATCAATACACGGCTTCAATTAATAAAAGAAAACGCCATAGCAAATGGATGGAAACAAGCATTTCGAAATGCTGCAAAGAATATTCGACGCGGGTATGCCGCCAAACATCGCTTGCCCAAAGGCCCCAAAAAATTCGAGGACATCCTATCGTCGGCTACTGTGCGTAAACTGGAGCAGGGCGAACGGATTATTAATCCAGAAAAATTCGATTCACATCTCCGACAAACCTATGGCTGGGATGCAGTAAGCCATGTAGCTCGACCATATTTCTTACCAGGTACTACTGATGTGATAGGGACAATGGGGGGTGAGGCTGGCGATATCTTATTACAGATACTCAAGAAAAGTCGAGATGGCATAAGAAGCATGAAATTGACTTCTGATGAAGTATGGAAACTTCAGCAAAGTCCTCAGTATTTGGAAAGAGCACGCAAAGAAGTTCATCCTGATGCGGGTGCAATCTCTTTTGTTGAAGCTTTTGACCTCGCTAAATTTGATCCAGATCTAGGTAAGTCCACAAGCTGGGGGGATGCTTTTAAACGTAGGATGGTAGCTCTAAAGCAAGCATCGGATCCAATAGTAGCTGAAATCGGTAAAACATCTGAAGCAGTTCTTGATGCTCTCAAAGCAGATCATCACTTACGAGATCGTTTCGATGATGAGTTCTATTGGCTTGCTAGATACGCAGATAAAGAATCGCGAAAGATGTCTGAAGGTGAACGAGCACAATACTTCCGCGATAAACTTTATAGTTATGTAGATGGAGAAGGATTTGGAATGAGGGGTGATCATACCCGTCTTCATGGATTCTGGGAAGATGCTCGTTCACACATGCGTACAGATCCCCGCCTCAAAACGCTACATACAAAAGCAACCAAACTCCAGGATAATATTGATGGCTTAAGCGGAGCGCTTAAACGTATAAACGAATTAATCACTAAAAAAAGAAACCAAAGGGAACTACTACGAGCGAAACCACCTTCTCCCAAACCTGGTACTAAACGCCATGAAAAAATTGGTAAGATCAGTAAAGATATCAATGAGCTAGAAGTGAAGCGGGGGGGAATACGCTATGAAGCTTCAAAAGCAAGTAGCGAGATAGCGACAGATGTAGAGGGTATACTCACACGGGGCAATCCTCTCATTGCTCTTTCCCGTATGCATTTACCGCATAATGTAAATATTGCTCCATCGGAAGCAATGGATTTCTATTTCCATGCTTACGATCTCATTATGGGAAATGCTAAGACTTTTAAAGCTTTCTCAGAAAGTATGGGTAAATATACAGGTAAGATTATTCTAAGACGGCCAAAAGAAGCGGCAAAAACTGCTGCGCGTAGATCGCAAAAAGCAGCTTATAAACATGCAACACCCGTTGGCCCATACATCACCAAAGTTGGCGATGAGATTGTGAGAACCGAAACTATTCCAGCACGCTCTCTTGCCATGGGTGCGTTAGCAGCATCGCAAGCAGCCATCCAACGACGGGTCAATACACTACTTGAACGGGCTGTTCAAGGATATATATCTCCAGAAGAAGCTACGAATTTAAACTTCTTCCTTTCGCACGAATATGCCAAAGTAACAGAACCTGCTCTCCAACCCCGTCTTGGTAGAAAACTAGAAATGGAATTAGGGGAAGAGGGATACAAGTATAAACCAACAACTCTTCAGCAAATGCCTACTAAGGGCATTACTCAAGTTGCGCGAGTTCTGAATCGTTATGGAATTCCATATTCTCAGGAAGTAGTAAAAAGCGCAAAGACTACCCGAAAGGAGATGACTCGATTAACCAAGTTCATTGAAACAGGTGCAGATGATTCTGGAAGAATGATGCACGCACCGGATGCTATAGCTTCGGAGATCGATGCATCTATGGCAAAGGTAACCATGGAAATGGGGGAAAACTTTGCACGAGCACGGACACCTGAAGAGATTTTCTATTGGGGTAAACAGTGGAACATTAGTCGATTGTGGCGAACATCCATTATTACTGGACTCATAATCCCACGGCCCAAATACTGGTATAACAATTTCATTGGGGATTTTTCTCAGATCTGGTTTGAGCAAGGTATCGGACAAGCTACAAAGACTAGTTTTCAGCTTCTTGCAGGTATACCTTCCTGGAATAAGCATCTATGGAAAATCCAAAAAGGCATCGAAAAACAGATCCAGACACATGTACCAGGCATGATGCGTACACCAGTCTTGGGTAGCATTAGCAATGCACTGCTTAATCCAGCAGCCCAGAAGGTTTGGCGAGAACCGGGTGGAGTTCTCGTCACAAAACATGGGCAGGTTATTCCCAATAAGCGTGTCATGGACCAGATGATCGAACAAGGTGTACTGGACACAATGGTTCGTGAGGATTTGCTAAACCATTTTCATACGGTTTTAGGGGGACGTACAATAGGGGGTCTCCTTGGTGAGGTTCCTGACAAATTACATAAAGTAATGGGTAATTGGCAGGATGATATTAGCTGGTTTGCCACTTACACCCAGCAGCGTCAACGAGCTAATTTATACATGGATATGATCCAACAGGGGCATAAACCAGCAGAAGCTGCTCGATTAGTGAAAGATGCGCTCTATGATTGGAAACACGCTCTCACTGACTTTGAGATGGGCTTCTGGTTCTGGAAAGTGATGCCGTTTTATCGCTTTTATAAACTCGCTATGAAACAGGCATTAACCGCAGTGACAGAACCCTTTGTTCGTCCAGGCAAAGGTCTTAAAGATGCTATGATGGGCACGTCTAAAATGAAGCGTATTCACCAGCAATACACTTTTCGAGATGCGCTCCCACTGCTTGTGGATCCAGGTGTTGGTGCTGATCGTCGGCATCCATATGAGAATGAACAACAGCAAATGGACGAACTCGCACGGTTTATGCCATCAGGCTGGGCACATGGTAATCCGTTTTTATATGCTACTCGTACAGATGAAGTTGAGCAGCAGCATTATTTGAATACTCGTGGTAGGCATTATCAGTATAAAGGGTACATGATGCCACGGTTGACCCTCTTAGATTCCATGGATCTATGGAATGCTTTTGGTGTGGGCCTTGCAGGCACACTCGCAAAGATAGCTGGGGAAGGGGATAAACTTGCTCCCGATTGGGAAGAACGTTTCTGGGGACCAGTCTTAGATACTTATTACCCGTACCATAAAGTAGCGATCCAACAAGCCATACAGAATACATTCAAATGGGATGTTGGAGGATCCTATGTCGCTAAAGAATTACGATTGAACCCAGCCGAACATGCTTTCTTTAAACTCGTTAAAGGAGAGGGGAATATACGTCGTAACGACGATAATCAACCTATGATGGATGCTGGCTCTACTCTGGCTGTTCGTATGTGCCCTGTTCTCGGACCAGAATTAATGGGAACCCTTAACGCTGCATATTACGATAATCCTTATATGAAAAAAGCCTTTGCATCGGGTGAGATGGGCGACATTACAAAGGGTCTGACACATTTTATGGGTGTATATTCAGGAATTGCAAAGCCTCTTCCAATCGAAGTAGCAGCCCTTAGAGTGGGTATGCCCCTGAGCCAGCCTCAAGAATATAAGAAATACTCTATAACGGATGTCCAGGCACAGATATCAGAAACAAGAAAGATAAATTGGGAAGACTATGGTGGGCTACCCAGCCACGCGGAGAGAGAAGAATACTATATGGAGAAAGGACGAGAACTAGTAGAGGGAGAAGAAAAGGAATAGTGTGACGAATTCTTATTTAGTGATACTCTAAACAACAAATACACATACCTGAAAATTCAGGCGGGCATAGTCCCGTAAGAGAGGAAACTCGATGCCAAAAATTAAACCCCAATACCTGTACCCACAAAGGGATAAAGGCCACCACGGAGCCATCGGCGGGCAGTCTACAGAAGCACTTGAGAAAGACCAAGTTGTTATTGTAGTTGGCCGAAGTGGAGATCGATTTGTGGTTTCGCCCGCTTCTTCGCGCAAGAAAAGTCTATATAATGGTTTCCTTGCAGTTGCCGATCATGCAACAGAGGCCAATGCTTCAGTTCGCTGTTTATCTTATGCTGTTGTAGAAATGGAAACACAAAAAGGAAAAACTGGAGATCCGGTTTATCTTAGTCGCACAGGTGGCTGGACACTATCTGCCCCCAAAGTAGGGAAAAAACAGATCGGAACTGTTATTCAATTAGAAGAGGGCAAAGGTGTTCTACTCGCGCCCAATGTAACGTATACTTAGGCTGCACTAATTCAGTAGAGAAGGAGATTCTCACATGCCCCATATTAAACCTGACCATCTTGAACCCCAACATGGTACTGGCTACCACGGATCCTTTATCGGTACTGCTGTCGGCGCAATTGCTGCAAATGATATCGTACAAGCCATGGGATACTCGGGAGATAAAATCTCTTTCCGTACAGCCGATGCCGATACCGCAGGACGACATCTGGGTATGCTGGGAGTTGCTGATCATGCTGCAGCCACAGGTGAACCAATCCGTGTCGTAAGCCATAAACTCGTTACTGGTGTTGATACCAATTCCGCAACTGCTATTGGCTACCCTGTTTATCTTTCCGATACGGCTGGAGGCTGGGGTGTTTCTGCCGGAAGTGCTGCGATGGTCATTGGAAATGTTGTAGCGAAAGACTCTTCTGCAGGTGCTGTACTTCTTGCTCCAGCACATTCAGTCGGTATCGAGTAGTCATCCAACATAGGAGGCAACTATGGGCCGTTCTGAAGCAACATATTTTCGGGTAGCTGGTACTCACACCAATGTGGGAACCAGTGAAGAAACCACTCTACAGTTACCAGTAGCGGATTCTCCAACAGTCTGGTTACTTGTGTCTTTTCATTATGTTCAGACAGGAGGAACAGGCAATAACTATGCACATAGACTCGGGCAGACGGCAGCTTGGACAAGTGAAGATATCAATGAAAGATTAGGCTATAGTTCATCCACTGTAGATGAACCCATTAACGATGTCTTTGCAACTCCTATTCCCTGTTTAGTAGCAGCCGATGGGAAACTCTATTTTCGTCCTGGCTTTGATAGCTCTTCTGATAATGACGGTAACTACGAGTTCTGGTTTAAAAAAGCACGAGGTAGCTGATGGGCATTAAGTATCCTAGTTTTCCGGGTGGGCCATCGGGTGGTGTTGCTGTTTTTCCTGATCTTGACGTTGATGAGGGTACGCTATCTGTTGATGAAACCAACAACCGGGTCGGCATTGGAACGACCAGCCCCGCAGAAACACTGGATGTTGTTGGCATCGGATCGTTTGCAGGTGCTGACACGTCACAATCCCAAGGCATCGTCCGGGTTGGCATTGACTCAGGTGGTGATCCCGGCGGCGAGGTGGTGTACCACACGGATGATTACATCGGCCTTCGTTGTGCCGACTCGGGTGCTCTGTCATTTGTGGTTAAGCCTGATGGAAAGGTTGGCGTTGGGACAACAGATCCCGCGCAAGTCCTCGATGTCATCGGGATCGGATCGTTCGCTCTTGCCACTGCTTCACTCTCGCAGGGCATCGTCCAAGTCGGTGTTGATTCTGGCGGCGATCCCGGTGGTGAGTTGATGTACCACACCGATGACTATATAGGCGTCCGATGTGCCGATTCGGGCGCGGTATCACTTGCTGTTAAGCCTTCTGGGAATGTCGGAATTGGAACCACCAGCCCTGACTGTATGCTTCACGTTGCCGGTGCGGCGGCATTTTCTGGTCCAAGCGAAACATTCGTCACATTTGGATCGTCTGACACCACACCATCCGTGGCAACTGGAAACCTGTTC